>CAXTTL010000251.1:0-7105 GCA_964247135.1 uncultured Deinococcales bacterium
TTTGGGTGGAGCGCAAAACTTTGATCGTTTGGCACGCACGATGGTCTCGAGCGACCACAGCTTGGAGGTCTGGGCGGTGGACATACGCTCGAACTTGCTCGAGGATCACAGCCGTTTGCTCGAGGCGTACCAAAAACGCGACCCGATGATTGCCTGGCGTTACCTGATTCGTGACGCTGGCAAGCCAGGTGGTTTCCAAGCCAAAACCCCAAAAGATATCGCCTTTATGGGTTATTGGGGTTTGAAAGTACACCTCGAGGATTTGCGGGCGGTGGTCCTTAAGGCTCGAGAAGCCGCCCCAAAAGTCTTTTTGGGTGGTCACAGCCTGGGTGCGTCCCTGGTTGGCTTGTACGCAGGCTGGGACTTCGCTGGCGCACCTGGTTACAAAGACTTGGCTGGCGTGGTGATGATCGACGGTGTGCCAGGAGGTGCGGGCATTGGAAACAGCATAACCGAGCAAGGGTATCTCGATGGAAGCAACGGCTTTTTTGGGATTCGCACGGCTGGGATCAAGGAACTCGAGGCTGGCACGGCAACACCGTATTTTGAAGCCTTGACCTTCTCGCCCAGCAGCCTCGCCAAATTGAGTGCGGCGGCGTTGCTGGCAAGTATTGACCCAAATGGCGATTCTCCTGGCGGCATCGTGCCGTATCCTGCCTCGAACTTGGCGGCAGCCATGATTACGGGCGATGATAACTATGCTTTGGTCAATATTTTCTCGATAAGCGCAGGCAAAGCAATTGGGGCTAAGTTGGCGATCAATGGGCTGGCAGTCCTTCTGAGCGGCTTTGCGGGGTTTCAAACCCCAGAAATTATTGGTCCACTCGAGAATGCAACACGCGTCGATTGGCAAATACCAAACCAAGACAACCCGCTCGAGCACAGCGACCCGCTCGATTTTGCCAGCCGTTTTTGGACGCCGAATGCCGACTTTCAGGAATGGTCCTTTCCGACGCGCCTGACGCTCGAGACTGGCGTGGTGGGACTTGAAGCACCGATTTGGGCGAGGGGAAAACTGCCGCTCACCCACATGGCACAGATTTCTATTCCGATAGTGGCATTCAGGGCAGGACGCGGGATCGTCACCGCGCCAAATGCTTTTGAGGCGCTTGAGCAAAAACTTGGTCGCAAAGTCGAAATCAAAGATTTACCTGGCTACACGCATCTGGATATTCTGGCGGCTCGAGCCAACCCCTTGGGGGACTGGTTGATCGATTTTATGAATTGATACCAAATTAACGAGAACACTCCGTTATTCCGCTTCGCTCCACAACTCCGTTAACCTCGTTGATTCCGTACTTTTGCCACTCCCGTTGGTCGGGGGAACAGTCGATAAAGCATGACTGTTCCCCGCAATTTGGTATGACTCACTCGAGTTCGTCGACCTCATGAACCCGCATGGCGTCCAGATCATCGCCTGGGGCATGGTGACGCGCCACGATCTCGGCAACCCGAGCTTCACCGCCAGCCTCGAGAATCAAGCTCGAACCAATTTGTGGGTGAAATCGTTTGACCTCCAATGCACTCAGCCTGCGATGTTTGAAATCCAAAACTCGAGCATCAGCCTCTCGAGCCTGATACAACAAACCGACCAGAACGCGCTCAAAAACATTGTAGGGGCGCACCGATTTGCCGCAATCGTGAAGCAAGGTCGCCCGTTGCAAAATCAAACTCGAGTCAGGATACAAGCCAAGTAATTTTTTGGTCACCCGAAGGGCATGTTCACGGTCCCGAGCATCCATTTTCGAGTAGACGGCAAATTCAGATTCAGCAAGAATGGTTCGCGCCCAATGATCGTCGGGATTGGCAAAACGCGGCGACAACGCCCGCGCCAATCGAAACATGCGTCCCATCACGCCCCGAGTTTAACGGATTTGGCAAAAATTTGAACCCTGAAAGGTATTGTGAAGCCACGTGAGCCAAAATGAAATCGCAATCGATCAATTGCTCACGCCTTCTGGAGGGAATCTCGGGATTCTTGGAACTTTGATTCTCATCACTTCTATAGATCAAGTTCACAAGGCGGGTGAAAATGAGTGAAGGTTTCAACTCACATTTTGGAGGTTTTTATGAAACGCATTTTGACCATCTTGGCAACCCTGGTGATCTCGGGTTTTTCGTTCGCGCAGCAAACCCCGGGCTTTCAACCGATCAAACCGAACGTGATCGATGTCAACCGCGCCTTTGTTTCGCCGTTTGAATTTAGCAAAGCCTTCGGCGGCACCTTCGAGCCACGCGCCTTTCAAACCCTGTACTGGGAATACAACGGCGTGCAACTGCTGATGAAAAAAGGCAGCACCGCCGTCTCGAGCGTTCTGGACCAAAAAGATTTCAATTTGGTGCGACCAGTGCAAGAAAAAGAAAATCGCACGGTGGTCGAGGCAACCATCTTGTTCAAATTCAACTGCACCATCGCGCCAACCAGCGCCAGCGATTTGCAAGTCGGCGTGACCTGCGGCGCGGGGCAAACCTTGCAAACCCAGTATTTGCGGCGCTACTAAACCAGCCACAAATCCGATACAGTTCGAGGGTGAAAAGCGTTTTTATCGCCCTCGGCTCGAACCTGGGAGATCGGCTCGAGCATCTGCGGGCTGGAATGGCAATGCTCGAGCAACACCGACAGATTCGGGTGCTTCAAAAATCTCGAGTCTTTGAAACCCAACCGTTTGGCGTGACCAGCGCTCAAGGCGCGTATTTGAACGCCGCCGCAAAACTCGAAACAGATTTAAGCGCCAGCGATTTGCTGCAAGTCATGCTCGAGGTTGAACGCGCACAGGGTCGAGAGCGGACTGAGCGTTGGGGTGCACGAACGCTCGATTTGGACATCTTGATTTACGGGTCAGAAATAATTTCAAAACCGAACCTCGAGATACCACACCCGCGAATGCTTGAACGGGCTTTTGTGCTCGCGCCACTTGCCGATATTGCCTCCAACCTCGAGGTTCCAGGACAGGCTATCACCGTTGGACAAGCATTCGAGAAACTGAAATTGGACGGCATTTGGGCGACAGCACTCGGGTTTTAGCTGGGCTTGACTTCCTGCGCCCTAAACTTCGCCTCCCACAATTCAGGCTCGAGCGCGGCATCAAACAAAGCTCGAGACACGGGCAAGACCGCGATTTCCAAACCAGCCTCCAAGGACGCCAGTCTGGCGTTTGGTTCGACCCGCAAAATTTCACGCACTTGATTGACCTCACCGTTGAGCACCAACACCAGCTCGAGCAAATTGGGGTTTTTAACCTCGAGCAGCAGCAATTCACCAAAACGCGCTTGGTAATGCGATTTCAAACCTCGCGCCAAATGCCCAAGGGCAACCTCGAGTTTTGCATCAAAAACCATGTTGACCAGTTTACTCGGTCTTCAAATTTGACACCCCAGTGTGGCTCGTGTATCCTTTCAAAGCTTTTGACACGAGTTCCTGCCGACTCGAACATGGTCAAACGCAGCCGACCTAGCGGCAAGTTATCGTTGGGGTATCGTCTAACGGCAGGACGAGCGTCTCTGAAGCGCTTAATCTTGGTTCGAATCCAAGTACCCCAGCCAAACAAGATCACGGACGGCCCCATCGTCTAGCGGTCTAGGACGGAGCCCTCTCAAGGCTCAGACACGGGTTCAAGTCCCGTTGGGGTCACCAAAAGGGAACTCCCGCCTAGCGGGAGTTTTTTGATGCTCGAGTTCTCAAGATTGTCGCGGCTGGTATTTGGCGATAATGACTCCAGACCGAGTCGATTTGGCTTCAAGCAAATCCAGGCGTTTCAATGCCCCTTGATTGAACAGCGGTTTGCCGCTGTAGGCGACCACGTTGTGGATATAAAGCGTGAGTTCATCGAGCAGATCGTGTTGAATTAAGGAATTGACCAATCCTGGGCTGCCCTGAACTGCAATGTTCTTGCCAGCTTGATTCTTGAGCTTACCAATCTCTTGCTCGAGGTTGCCTTTGATCAAGGTGGGGCTTTCAAAGTTGCCCCATTCCACTTTATCCAGGGTCGTGGAAACCACGTATTTGGGTGTGTGGTTGAGAAACTGGGCAAAACCGCCGTCGGGAGCATCATCTGGCATGGTAGACCAATATGGTAGCCATTCCTGATACGTCACCCTGCCCATCAGAATGGCGTCCACCGTTGGCAGGAATGCGCCCAGTTCTGCGCCCATGTCCTCATCGAAGGTTTCTTGCCAAATGTTGGGGGCTTCGGTGATCCCGTCCAAGCTGATAAACAATCCCGATACCAATTTTCGCATCATTGACACTCCTTTTTGTGGTGCTCAACCTCTCGAGACGTGCTTTGCACGACCTTGCCAAAAGTATAAGAATTGCTGGTGGCGAAGTCTTGTATCGAAACGACACGGTGGCAACTCGAGCCTTGCGGTTCAGAACCTGTAGTCACCTGTGACTCGAGCCTCTGACTTGATCGCCTCCGACTTGATCGCCTCCGACTTGATCGCCCCTCACTGCTCTGAATCTCGAAGTGGTGCGTGCAACCACGCGCCCTCGGCGATTCGGGCAGGCGTGCGACCAACAAGGTGTCGAAGCATCTTTGTCAAATGCGGTTGGTCTGCGTACCCGAGATCGTGAACCACATCCGAAATTGGCGTCCCAGCCTCGAGCAACGCCACCGCCCGACGCGCCCGTTCGATGGCTTGAACCGCACGGTGAGACAATCCGGTGGCTTGCACAAAACGTCGCTGCAAGGTGCGAACGGTGGCGAGACGCTCAAACAGTTGGTTCTTGACCAGTGGTTCGACGGTGGGTTCAGCTTGCAGCAGTCCAAGGCGAACGAGGCGTTCGATGAACAGGTCGGCGTCTGCGGCATTCGGAATTGGCAGGGCTTGGTCGTTCAGCCAGAACGTGCTACCCACGCTGGAAAGGCTTGCGTGCCGGTCCAGCAGATACCTTGGGGGCAGCGCAGGCATGTAAACGCCAAGTTTGAAAGTGATGCCGAAGAACGCCGCGTTTGCGGGACCATACGCGGTGGTGGCTCTGGTTTCTGGTCCGCGCATCATGACACTGGTCGCTCCGCGCTCGCGGGTGAAGACCAGTTCCGACAGGCTCACGGCGAGCGAGGTGAACGACCCAGCCTGTTCACTTTGCGAACTCCAGACCGTCTCGACCAGGGGCGAACAGGATTCTTGGTTGTCTACTGTAAAGTCCATGCCACCTCCAGCCCGATTCTCGCTATTGTACCCAACGAGGTCGTATCTTGAATCTGGCTGCAACTTTAAAGATCAAGCCGCCACAATCATCGAAGGATTTATTAACGGTATTACCCAAAGATTGTTGAAAGCTTAAATTCCTCGTTTACAATCCAAGCTCGAGCTTGATACCCAACGTGGTACGCGGTAAAAAACCGTTCAAATCGCTTTGCAGATAATGCGCGGCGTTGGCGTCTTGCTTCAAACTTTGATTTAAAAACGCAGTTGCAAAATGCTTGGTGATGTCATTTAGACGCTCCTGATCCCAAACTGGTTCAAACCAGCGTTCAAAATCTTTGAAATTGGCTCGAGCCTCTTCGGGCGGGTTGTTGGTAAAAGGGTTGTGCAATGCCGCCTCGAGCGTCAACAAATACTTGGGTTTGGCGCCCGAAAGTTTGAATGCCCTCATTGCATCGCGCTCATACAGGGCGACGTCGTCCTGATGTCCGCAGGCGACAAAAAGTGGAATTTCCAGGCTGGCAAATTGCACTGGCGACAGCCACGGGATACCGTAAGGCGCCATCACAAAAACCGCTTTGACCCGAGGGTCGGGCTTGATCACATCTTTGCCGCGCCGTTTGCAAAGTTCGTCAAAAAACGGCAGCACAAAACTCGGACCCTCATTGTTTGAAGCTTTTGCGTAAGCCTCGAGGTTCTCTTTGTCCAAACCCAGTCCCGCCGCATTTAAACTGGAGTAACCGCCATACGAATAGCCCATCAAGGCAACATGGCTCGAGTCGGCGTTGGTGATTTCGGCGGCAACGGCGTCAATCGAAAACAAAATATCCAAGGGGCGATCAATAATGCTCGAGACGTAGGATTCTTGGGTCAAATCGTCGTAGGTGCTGCCCGTGTGGTCGATGGCTGTCACCACAAAACCCCTGGACGCCAGGTGCTCGGTCAAATAACTCATCATGTACCTCGAGCCTGGTTGACCGTGCGAGAGGATCACGAGCGGAAACTTGCCTGGTAAAAGTTTTGCAGCTCGAGCCGCGCGACCCGACAGATCAAATTTGGTGCTGCCAATCACGGCTCGGTAGACCGTTTTCTCACTTTGGTTGGCGTCCAGTTCGGCTGGATACCAAACCTCGAGGGTCAGTTTGCGTGCTCGAGCTGCATCGGTCAGTTCTAAAGTTTTAACGCCAATCTTGTGCGTTCCTCGGGCAGCGAGTGGTGGTGCATCGGGACGGGGCGAGCTAAAACGTTGGGCGCGTTCAGAGGTCAAGATAACCTCGAAGATCAATGCTAAAATTTAAAATACTGTTCACGGTGAACCGCAGTTTACGCCATAAAGCCCGATCAGATTATTCTTGACCACACTCGCAATCTCGGTGTAGGCTGCGAATATCTGGTGCTCGAGGCGAGTAGCTCGGGTTTAAAGTGGGGAAGCTGGTGAGATTCCAGCACTGTACCGCAACGGTATGAGGCGCGATAGAGCCTTGAGTCCGAATGCCTGCCAGATTTGCAGCCCTTGGGTTGCGCCTCTCGAGTGAAAGGGGTTGGTGGGTTTGAACTTAACTTGAAGGTTGATGGCACTCGCTCGAGGGACGGGCGAGGATTTCTTGTTGTCCACAAAGGATGTTGATGATTTCAAATCTGACAAAACCAACAGCTTCAAACTCGAGGGCGCTCTCTGTGCTGTTCGGCATGGGTTTGTTGCTGCCGGTCGTCATGATTTTTGCCGTCTCCAATGGCACGCTCGAGATCACACCGAGCCTGACGGTTTCTGCGATTTTTAAAGGTCTTTCGGGCGCCAAGCTCGAGGGTTTGGAGTTGATCGTCTGGAATTTGCGCTTACCCAGGGTGGTTTTTGGCGCGTTGGTCGGCGCGAGCTTGGCGGCTTGCGGCGCGGCATTTCAGGGCTTGTTCCGCAATCCGCTGGCTTATACGTACCTGATTGGCTGCGCCTCCCGGG
>CAXTTL010000252.1:0-7035 GCA_964247135.1 uncultured Deinococcales bacterium
ACTTGCATTCGTATAATTTTGTTCTAAATAAGCACGATTGCCAAGAACTAGCATCAATCTACCGTGGTATAATGTATCGCCCTTTAATCCTTTAACCATTGCATCAAGTATTCTTTTCTGTGATTCTTTTTCGTCACCAAGCTGATTAAGTGATTTTGCAACAGTAAGCATCGCTCGTGCTTCAAGATTAGAATTGGATTCATTAAACACCTTTTCTGCATACATAAGAGAATCATTATATGATCCAATTGCAAAGCAAAATTCTGCTTTTTCCATATAAAATTCCATCTCATCTTGAAAATTATGCACTCTATTTATCAAATTACTCATTTTGTTTATACTGATTTCCCAGAGAATTCTATCATCAAGAATTTTCTGTAATTTGATACACTCACACAACACTACAAACACTTCTCGATCTTCCAACCCATCTTCAATCGCCTTCCCATAATGCTCGAGCGCCAATTCATACGCATACACCTTGGTCGCCGCTTCTCCCGCTTTCACCCGCCACGGTGCGGCTTCTCGAGGTTGCCCACCTTCCTCAAAATGCACGGCAATCCGCTCTGGCATCCCGCCTTGTGTCGTCAGGCTGACCGCCAGCTTTCGGTGCAGCAACTTGCGGCGGTCAACACTCAAACCATCCTCGAGGGCGCGGCGGGTCAGGTCGTGGTTGAACTTGTAACCGTTCGGGTGGGCTTCGAGCAGTTCGGCTTGGACGGCGCGTTCGATGCCTTCCAAACCTTCCCATTCGTTTAAGGCGGTGGCACTGGCGATCAAATTCAGGTCAAAGCCGTCCCCTGCAAGGCTGGCAGCCTCGAGCAAACGGCGGGTGGCTGCACCAGCGCGTTCCACGCGTCCGATCACGGTTTCGCGGACGGTGGTGGGAATGCGCAGTTCACTGTAGGTTTCGGTGTCATTGTCGTATGGCGTGTGCCATCTGCCGCCTGCCGTCACTTGCAATTCGCCTGCGCTGAACAGGTCACGCAGTGTCTCGAGCATGAAGAACGGGTTGCCGGTGGTGGCGTGGTGCAAGCGTTGCGCGAAGCGTGGCGCGTCGTTGCCGCCGGTCAGGGCTTGAATCATGCCGCGAACGTCGCGTTCTTTTAAGGCTTTCAGTTGGTGCGTCTCGAGCATGGTGTCGCGTTTCAGGTCGTTTAAAATTGGGGTGACGGCTTCGTTCTGGCTCAGTTCTTGCGGGCGGGCGGTGGCGATCAAGCGCACGCCAGTCTCGTTGAGGGCGCGGCGGGTCAGGTGTCCAACAAACTCGAGGCTGAGGGGGTCAAACCATTGCAGGTCATCCAGAACGATGGTGCCACTGGTTTCAAGGCTGGCAAGCAAGGCGCGGCTTAAACCCTCCAAGAACCGCACCCTTCCCTCGAGGTTGGCTGGTGGCGCGTGCGTGGCGTGTTCGAGGTCAAATTCTGGAATCAGACGCGCACATTCGGCTTTCCAGATTGGCTCGAGGTTGGTAAGCCAGTTGGGTTGCTGCAATGCTCGGCGCAAGGCTTCAGCAATCGGGTACAAGGCGCTGCCGCTCGCGCCCTCACGTCCGCGCAGGGTGATGGTCGGGCTGTGATCGTCGGCAAAATCTTGCGCGAGGCGGGATTTCCCGATGCCTGGTTCGCCTAAAATCAAATGCAGCACATTGGTTTTGGCTTTGATTTTCTGCCAGGTGCTTTCGCGTCCGATCAAGGGCGCGTGCAAGTTCAGGCTGGGTGACGCGGCAAGAACGGGCGTTAAGCCTCGAGTGTTGGCATGGCGTAAACGCTGCGCGATGGCTCGGGTTTCGGGCAGTGGCGTGTCGCCCAATTCTTGATCGAGGGTTTGACTGAAGCGCTCAAATTGCAAAAGCGCGGTCTCGTGTTCGCCCAGAAGCTCGAGCAGACGCATGACCTCGCGTTGATGAAATTCTTGAAGCTCGTCGTCTTGCAACAAACGCTTGTGTGCCTCGAGCGCGCCGCGCAAATCGCCGTTGGCTTCGCGGGTGCTGGCAACTTGACGCAAGGCTTCGTGGTAACTGCTGGTCAGTTCAGTACGGGTGTTCTCGAGCCAATCTGTAAAACCTTCCGCGCCTGGAATCTCGAGTGCGTCCAAAAAAGCACCGCGCCAGACTTGCACCGCCGCCTCAAAATCACCAGACTCGAGTTGGCTTTGATACCAAGCAAGGTCGGTGTTGATCGGCGTCTCAAGCCGCACCATGTCGCCCTCGGTGGTAAAAAGTTGATTTGGGATTTTGGTCTTTAATTCGTACAAACGCTGCCGCAAGTTGCGTCGTGCGTCGGTTTGTCCCAAGTCCGACCAGAGCAAATCCGCCAGCTTGTCGCGGTTGGTTTCTCCGTTCACCGCAAGGTACGCGATCAAACCCAACCCCTTTTTATCCCGCATGACAAGGGGTTTATCGTTGATCCGCAACAAAGGATTTCCGAGCATCAACAGTTCATTCATGGTTTACCCTGATGAAATTGCTAAGGAAAATGATAGAATTGTGGGAACAATGTACAACATTTGCTCAGGATTTGCCATAAGCATATTGGACAGCGCCTAAAACTTGACTCGAGATTGAAGTGTACTCTGGGTCACGCAAGAAGATGGTGCCAAAAAATTGTCAACGCTCGAGATTCTGATTCGGCTTCTTGCTTTGATACCAAAATCGGCAAATATCCTTTCCCCTCTCATCCCCAACCCTTCTCTCCGAGGAGAGAAGGGAGATTTATTGCTGTCTCGAGTGGCGGGAATGGGTTTTGGTTTAAGCTTTTAATGTGAAATCGCCGCCGTACATGCTCGAGCTTCAGAAGGTACAACGGCAGAATCCAACGCCAGCCGAAGAAATGCTGTGGCGGGTGTTGCGAGGCGGGAATATCGAGGGCGTGAGGTTTTTACGGCAGAAAGCGTTTGGGCGGTACATTGTGGACTTTTACTGCGCCAGCGCCAAACTGGTGATTGAGCTGGACGGTGAAGTGCATGACACAATTGATGCTCAAGTTTACGATGCCGTGCGAACTGAAACATTGGAATCTCGAGGGTTGCAGGTGTTGCGTTTTCGCAATGATTTGGTGCTCGAGGAACTGCCCGAAGTGGTCAAGAAAATCAAAGAAATAATTCGATCAAACCTGTCTAGCAAATAAACTCCCTTCTCTCCTCGGAGAGAAGGGTCGGGGATGAGAGGGGAAAAGTACCTGCTGCTCGAGCTACCCTTCAAAACTCAGGTTGAAACTCCCCCCATTCACGCCTTAACACCCCACAAATCTCCCCCAACGTCGCCGCCGCCCGAAACGCGTCAATCACAAACCTAAACAAATTCTCTGACCCTCGAGCCGCAACAGATAATTTCTCGAGCGCAGCATCGGTAAGACTTTGATCTCGAGCCGCACGATAGGCTTTGACTTGCGCCCCGCGTCTTGCATCGGTACTCGAGTCAATCTTTTGAATTGGCACACTGGCGCTGCTGGCGCTCTGAAATTTATTCACGCCCACCACAATTCGCTCGAGTTTTTCGATGTCGCGTTGAAAACGGTACGCGGCTTCCTCAATTTCTTTTTGAATGAATCCTTGCTCGACTGCCGCTACACTGCCGCCCAAACTTTCGATGCGGTCTATCATTTCCAGGGCTTCACGCTCGAGTTGATCCGTTAAAGCTTCGACGTAATAACTGCCCCCGAGCGGGTCTTGTGCTCGAGTTACGCCGCTTTCAAACGCCAGCACTTGTTGGGTGCGTAGCGCAAGCGTGGCACTCTCGGAGGTCGGCAGCCCGAGCGCCTCATCGAAGGCATTGGTGTGAAGGCTTTGCGTGCCGCCCAGAACGGCTGCCAGGGCTTGATAGGCGGTTCGCACGGTGTTGACCTCTGGTTGTTGTGCGGTCAGGGTGCTGCCGCCCGTTTGCGTGTGAAACCGCAACATCCAGGATTTCTCGAGTTTCGCCCCAAATTCGTGTCGCATCATGTGCGCCCACATGCGCCGCGCCGCGCGAAACTTTGCCGCCTCCTCGAGAATGTCGTTGTGACTGGCGAAAAAAAAGCTTAAGCGCGGCGCGAATTCGTCAAGGTTCAAGCCTCGAGCCAGGGCAGCTTTAACGTAAGCCCTGGCGTTCGAGAGCGTGAAGGCGATTTCTTGCGCGGCGGTGCTGCCCGCCTCGCGGATGTGATAACCGCTGATGCTGATCGTGTTCCATTTCGGAATGTGGTGGGTGCAAAACTCGAAGACATCGGTAATCAGGCGCATGGATTGTTTGGGCGGATATATGTAGGTCCCTCGAGCAATGTATTCTTTTAAAATATCGTTTTGCACCGTGCCGCCAATTTGCTCAAGCTTCACGCCTTGTTCTTCGGCAACCAGCGCGTACAGTGCCAGCAACATCATGGCTGGCGCGTTGATGGTCATGCTGGTCGTGACCTTCTCGAGCGGAATTTCGTGAAACAACGCCCGCATGTCATCCAGGGTTGCAATGCTCACGCCGACGCGTCCAACCTCGCCCAAACTGAGGGCATCGTCAGGATCTAAACCGAGTTGGGTGGGCAGATCAAACGCCACCGAAAGCCCTGTTGTGCCTTGCTCGAGCAAATGCTTGTAACGCTTGTTGGATTCTTCGGCGCTGCCAAAACCCGCGTATTGCCGCATCGTCCAAGCTCGAGATTTGTACATGTCGGTGTGAATGCCACGGGTGTATGGATAAACGCCAGCTTGCTCGAGGTTTGAAGTGCTCATGATCTTAGAATTATAGGGCTAACTTCAGCACTTCAAGCTCGAGCCTGTTAAACTCGAGGCATTCAAAGCCTGGAGGCGCAAAAATGTTTGAACTTTCAACGCTCGAGAAAATTTTATTCGTCTTGATCGCTGGTGTGTTTGGTTCGTGGGCGGTGACGTATTTTTACCGTATTTTTAAAGCCATCACCCGTGGTCAAACCGACCCCGATGATCGGTTTGACAACATAGTCTCTCGGGTTGGCGCGGCACTCTGGACAACTTTGACGCAGCAACGGGTGTTCAAAGACCGAATCGTGATCAGCACCTTGCACAGTTTTATTTTCTTTGGTTTCACGTTTTACTTGCTGGTCAACCTGATTGACGCGCTCGAGGCATTCTTTGGTTTGGATGTTTCCTCGAGCAACTGGGCTGGGGCGCTGTACAACCTGAGCGCTGACTTGCTGACGGGTGCGATTTTATTTGGTGTGATCAGCTTGTGGATCAGACGGTTTTTTACGGCGGACGGCGCAAAAGCGTTTCGTTTTAACCCGAGCACCTTGCTGCACGAAGATGTCAAAAACGGCAAAATCCCGAGCGACAGTGCCATCGTCAGCGGTTTTATCACGTTCCATGTGGGGATGCGATTGATTGGGCAATCTTACAAAATGCTCGAGCAAGGTGGCGATGGGTTTCAACCCGTCGCCACAGCAATGGCAAAGCTCCTAAACTCGAGTTTTGGTCCAACCGCCAGCGCAATTGAACTCGGGCGACACGTCGGATTTTGGGGCGCATTGGGCAGCATTTTGCTGTTCCTGCCGTACTTTGCCCGCAGCAAGCACATTCATATTTTTATGGCAAGCGTGAAGTACACCCTCGAGCGTAAACGAAACGGTGAAAGCCTCGGCAGTGGTGTGCTGCCCGCCATGAATTTAGAAGCCGCAACCTTTGGCGCAGCAAAACTCGAGGAACTGAGTTTCGCCAGGCTGCTCGACGCTTACGCGTGCATTCAATGCAACCGCTGTCAGGATGTCTGCCCAGCCAACGTCACAGGCAAGGCGCTTTCCCCCGCCGCGCTCGAGATCAACAAGCGCATGGAGTTAAACCATTTGATCGGTTCACCGTTCGAGTTGCGCCCAGCGTTCGTGAACGGCGCTCCCAGCCCGCGCGGTTTGCTCGAGTTTGCGATTTCCGAGGAGGCGGTTTGGGGCTGTACGACCTGCGGCGCGTGCATGGAAGTTTGCCCGACGCAAAACGAGCAAATGCTCGACATTGTGGACATTCGCCGCGAACGCGTGATGATGCAGGGCGAGTTTCCAAAACAACTGCAAAGCGCCTTCACGGGCATGGAACGCCAGGGCAATCCGTGGGGAATCTCGAGTGACAAACGCATGGAATGGGCGGAAGGTTTGAACGTGCCGACCATCGACCAAAACCCAAACCCCGACGTGCTGTACTGGGTTGGGTGCGCCGCCAGTTACGACCCGAGCGCCCAAAAAACATCTCGGGCTTTTGTGCAACTCCTCGAGAAAGCGAATGTGAATTTCGCGGTCTTGGGCAAGAAAGAAAGTTGCACGGGCGACACGGCACGTCGCGCTGGCAACGAATACTTGTACGTCGAAATGGCGAGCAAAAACGTGGAAGTCCTGAACACCGTCAAACCCAAATTGATCGTCGCCACCTGCCCGCACTGCATGAACAACATCGGTAACGAATACCAGCAACTTGGTGGAAATTACACCGTCATGCACCACACCCAGTACCTCGAGCAACTGGTCAGTCAAAAACAACTCGACGCGATTCCGTCGCTCGAGGGCAACATCACCTACCACGACCCGTGTTATTTGGGGCGGCACAACGGCATTTACGACGCGCCGCGCGAGGTGATTGCCAGCCTGGGACTCGAGATTTTAGAACTCGAGCGTCATCACGAAAAAAGTTTTTGCTGCGGCGCGGGCGGGGCGCAATTTTGGAAAGAGGAAGAACACGGAGCTGAACGCGTTTCGGACAACCGTTTTAATGAGATCAAACACACGCTCGAGGGACAAGAGAACAAAACCGTTGCCGTCGGTTGTCCGTTCTGCAAATCCATGCTGGCATCCAGCCCAGCCGCGCAGGACAGTGGCGTGATGATTCGGGATGTGGCGGAATTAATGCTCGAAAATCTCGAGAAGGGCAGGGTCAAGGTGGGAAGCTCGAGGGCGAATGATGTTGCGTTTGTTGGTGGGGCTGAGGGTGGAGCAATGGCAAATCCCATACGTAAACCATCTCGAGGTGGAAATTAATTCAGATGCTCGAGTGATGCAGTCTGTTCCATTTTCTTCTTCAAACTCGAGTATTTAAAACTGAGACCCT
>CAXTTL010000253.1:0-6979 GCA_964247135.1 uncultured Deinococcales bacterium
AAATCACACCGCACGCCACTCGAGCGCCGCTGCCACCATTGGCTGGAGTGTTGGCGTAATTCTCCTCGTTGGCGTGAATGATGATGGTTTTGCCCACCACCGACAATGCCCCACCAGCAAGATTGATCTTCTGGGTCGAAACCTTCTGAAATGAGCCACCGTCGGTGTCAAACACCAGGTTCTCGAGATCGCCCGCATGTCCCTTGCTCGAGTCCACACTTGGACCACCATGATTTTTGGTGTCATTCGGATCAAAATGCGGACCCGCCCCACCAAATTTCACATTCGCGCCACTGGTCGCATCTTTGGTATCGCCGCAACCATTACCACCATGAACATGAACCCCGTGTTTACCTGCGCTTAAACCTGCCAGCAAAAAACTGACTTTGGTTTCAGTACCAGAATCAACGAACGTCACCACACCAACATTTCGTCCTTTGGTGTCAAAAACCCGAGCCACCGCACGAATTGGCGTTGAAGCCGCCAGCACTGTGAACGCCACGCCCGTAACAACCAATGACGACAAACCCAGAACAAACCAACGATTGATGTTCATAAAATCCTCCGTCGAAACTTGAACAATCAAAATTCTAAACCTTTTCACAATTTCAAGCATGAACGCCCCAGGCGCTCAAACCGTAGACTGAAAACATGACCCCACCACCCACCCTGCGCGAACGCCGCCGCGAACGCCGAACCTTGGAGATTCTCAAGGCGGCGCTCGAGATTTTTAGCTTGGACGGTTACGGCAACGCCTCGATGGACAGAATTGCCGAACGCGCCCTTTTGACCCGCGTGGGCTTGTACAAATACTTTCCAGACAAACAACACCTTGCCCTTGCCCTGCGTGAATGGAAGCTCGAGGAGCTGGCAAACCGCATTCAAACCGCACTCGAATCTCAAACCAGCCTCGAGCAGCAAATACGCACCATCGCCTTCGAGAGCATCGCGTTTCAAAACGAACACCAAGGCTTTTTTCGCGTGCTCTTTGACGCCAGCGTACCCGCAGATTTATCGCTCAAACCGTTCTTGTACGCCGTGGCAAGCGTGCTCGAGACGGCAGTCAAAATGGGCGAGGTCGAGGGCGACCCGCTCGAGCTGGCTGGTTTGCTGGCAACAATGGTCTTTGAACCCAGCATCAAACAACATTTTGTGATTGTACCCAAACCGTACACCGCGCCAAAACACCTGCCCGAACTGATTTGCAAGGTATTCCTGAGCGGCATTCTGGCGCCCTTACCGACAGTTAAACCAAAACGAAAAGCTCGAGCTTGAAAACCAGACGCTCGCGGTTAAAAACCGAACTTTAGTGCTTGCCCAGCAAGCCGAGCGCCACGCCAGCCAACATCAAATAACTCGAGTTCAGTTTGTAGCGCACCAACAAAAATCCTGAAACCAGGGTCAGCGCCGCCGTCCAGACATCGACGATGGCGGTGCGCGAAAGCTCGAGTGTCACTGCCAACATCAGCGCGAGTGCGCTGGCATTCACACCATCCAAAAAAGCGCTGGCAAGTTTTGATTGCCGAATGCTCGAGATGAAATTGTGCGTGAGTGCGGTAAAAGCAAACGCTGGCGCAAAAATCGCAACGGTGGCAAGAATTGCGCCTGGAATTCCCGCAATCAAAAAACCGACAAACGTCGCGCTCGAGAAAACCGGACCTGGCGTGATCTGCCCGATGGCGATGGCGTCCACCAGTTGCGCCGAGGTCAGCCAGTGCAACCTGTCCACGAATTCTCCCCGCAAAAATGCCAGCAGCACATAACCGCTGCCGTACAGCACCGAACCAATTTTCAGCATCGACCAGAACAATCCTGGAAGCGTCACGGGAACGCTCGAGAGCAATCCAAGCGCGATGACAGGAGGAACGGCTCGAGTGACCTTGAAGCGTTCCAGAGCCACCATCAGCAGTGCTCCCGCGAACAACAACGGTAGTTCGTTCACGCCCAGCAATGCCAACGCCAAGGTGAGCAAAGCAATCCCCCGCAATGTCCAACTTTTTAATGCAACACCCGAGAGTCCCCAAATGGCTTGCAACACCACCGCAATCACCACGGGTTTCACACCGTATAAAATGCCCGCAAATTCGGGTTTGCTGCCAAAACTCGAGTACGCCCAAGCGAACCCAAGCGTGATGCTGGCGGCGGGCAGAATAAACCCCAAACCGCCAGCAAGCCAGCCACGCCAACCCGCCCGCTCGAGTCCAACGTGCATCACCAGTTCGGTGCTGTTTGGACCTGGAATCAGATTGACCGCGCCCAGCAAATCCAAAAACCGTTCATTGGAAATCCAGCCTCGGCGCGTCACAACCTCTTCGCGCAGCATGGCAATGTGTGCCGCAGGACCACCAAACGCCGTAAACCCAAGTTTTAACGCCAGCAGCAAGACCTCGAGCCAGCCGGATTTCATAAGCTCGAGAATACCCCACACCTGTCAGCCTCGAGTATGGCATCATGAACGGGTGAAAGTGCTCGCCATGATGATTGCAGGGAGCTTTGGAACGCTTGCCAGGTACATGGTGGGCTTGGCGTTCAAAAACTGGTTTGGAGCTGCATCCTCGAGCTTTCCAATGGCAACTTTGGTCATTAACGTTTTGGGATCATTTATTCTCAGTTGGATTACGTTTACCGCACTTCAAAACCGAGTCAGTGACGATTGGCGATTGATTCTTGGCACAGGATTTTGCGGCGCGTTCACCACCTTTTCGACTTTTGAACTCGAGACTCACGCATTGTTTGTCAAAGGCGCGAATCTCGAGGGAGTGATTTACGTTATGGGGAATTTGATACTCGGGTTTTTGGCGGTGTTGTTGGGGATTTTTGTGGCGCGGGGATTCTCGAGTTCGTGAATGTCAGGAAAACAAACTTAAACATTTAATTAAATTCCAGTAATCTCTTAATCATGTATTACTATAGACAGAAGTGACATAAAATTCAGGAGGATGGAATGAAAAAAGGTTTCGGTTTTCTTTTGGTAGTAACACTATTTTTATTGATTCTCAGCACACTTGCACAGGCATCTCCTGTATCAATTAAAGTTGCAGCCCGATTGCAAACATATCTCGCCTATGAGGATTTGTTTTTTAAAACGTTTTCTGCACGAATGAAATCAAATAGGTAGTGTCCTAAGCTTGACTGATTCTAACCTTTGCTTCCAATGGCGCATTATACACATCCACAAACCCACGAATTCGCAATTCATGCCAATCTTCACGCTGACTGAACGACAAGGTTTTACGCACTAAATTCGAGCACCGTTGACGTAACGTGTTGTTAAACCGTTCCACATGTGCTGTTTCACCCGTGTCCTTCCCCACTGCATGATGACGTTTGTTCGGCAGCACAACCCCGTAAGCATCCCAGAAATCTGTGTAACACACCGCTCGTTTTCGATAATCCGCTGGTAAACTCTTCCATAACTCCTTACAGGTTTCACTCGAGCGATCACCAAAAGCTAGACCAACAATGCGATCTGTTTCTCGTTCAAAAGCAATCCAAATCCAAACTTGATGATTCTTGTCATGCACGAACGACCAAAGTTCATCAATCTCGAGGGTGGGTCTGATTTTGAGTGGAGTGATGGTTTCAGCCAAGGGTTTCACGTTTTTTTTTGGTTGTGTTGGATTCGCATGACGGTATCTTTGTTTAAGCCTGTGGCTCGAGCGATGCTTCTGATGGAGTTGCGTTCTGCACTGAGTTTTTCGATCATAGCGTGTTGTTCGGCGCGTTGATCGTGATGCGTTTCGAGGGTGCTGTAGAAGTTGCAGGTTTTGCAATGAAATTTTTGCTGTCCGTCTTTGGTGTGACCGTTTTTGCGCAGGTTGGTGCTTTGGCAGCGTCGGCAGGTGAGGGGGATCATGGACTCAGTATATCAGTTTAGATGCGGACACTACCATCAAATACGATGACACCACAGATGAGAGGCAGAATGGCAGGAGAACTTTCTGATAAAAAAACTGAATTTTTAAATGAGTTTGGTTCAACTTACAAAGAATACGACAAGCGGTTTAAAAGCGTCTGCTCGGCTGCCTGGTTTTCAATTAATTCAGGGTTAAGCTCTTTGTATTCTTGGGCGATAAGTTACCCCAATGAAAGTTCAGAAACCTTTATGAACGATTATAAAAATGCGGGTAGAGCACTCAATGCTTGTAAAATTATAAAATAGGCATTGCGTCGATCTTAGTGCTCTAATCTAAAAATCAAATCTCGAGAATCAAAAGAACCCCGTTCATCACGGGGTTCTTTGTTGGTGCCAAAGGGCAGAATTGAACTGCCGACACTACGATTTTCAGGCATTCAAATATGGTTACAACAGATTTCACAACATGTCATAACGTGTTTACAACAGCGTCTATTAAATGTAGTGAAATCTGGTATGATCTGGCATTACGACATGAAACGAACTCTATAGCCAACGCATAGCCAACGGAAAACATGACCAAAACCCGTAATCAACACGAAAAAAGAAAACCCCCTCGAAAGGCGGGTCAAACCTGGCAGGATGACCCCACGAGTTTACACGGTGCGGCTCGAGGAAGCCCAATGGCTAAAAAAGCAAACACAAGGCAAAACATTAACCAAGTGACATTTGTTGACTTGGAAGACCAACGAAAACGAGTGCGGTGGCGTTTCCTGCTGACTTGCGCGACAGAATATCCAAACCGCTTCGCAAAGCTTTTTGATGTTGTCCCAGACTACATTGCGTGGTGTCTTGAATATGCCAATGACACTATCTTTGCAGGGGACTCCAAACGGGCTTTTTCTTGGTATCGCCTTGGACACAAACTGTCACTCATGGAATTCATTGAGGTTGACAAAACAACCAAGAGAACGATTTTGCCAAAGGAAGCATTGGAATGTCTTGAGAAACTCGATTGCTGGCTAAATCAAGTAAAAAAAATAGAAAAAGGTTGGCTTTACAGTTTTTTGATCGAAATTTTGCATCATATAGGTTTGCGAATCGATTTGAGCCTTTCCCATGCAGTACCTTCACCCTGCAATTCGGCACGAGAATTCTCAGAGAAGTTAATTGATTTTTTAAACCTTAAAAATTCAATCCCTGCCCACAAAGATTATTATTGGAAATCCTGGCAAACCACAAAGCGCGAAGTGCCTCAGCCGCCCAAATTGCCTAATTGGGTTCCGCATTTGATGTCATGGGATGCCTACAGCGAACTGTGCCAAAAAGTTTTACTGAAATACAAGACTGACACTGTAAACTGGCATGAGGAATTCGATGCTGTACCACCACTGAATAAGATTGAACTCGAGAAACACCTCCAATGGCTTTCATGGCGCGTATTCGGGGGATTAAGCTTTCGTGAAATAGCAAACCGAGAATGCTCAGCAGGAAACTTTGTCGGACACAGCGCGATCAAAAAAGCGATTGACGGTGTAGCTGATATTTTGGGGTGTACACCTGGTACGAGCACGACCAAGTGAACCTCTTTTCGTTCAGCAAGAAATAACCTCTTTTCAGAACGTTCTAAAACTTCTTGAAACGAGGACAGACAATGCAAAACGAAACAAAGCGAACCTTGAGTGTGCTCGAGGCGAATAAAATAACGTCAATCGGTCAAGCCACGATTCGGAAAGCAATTGATGACGGCGGCTTGGCAGCAATCAGGCTTGGGCAGCGTAGAATTTTGATTTTGCCTGAGTCGCTCGAATTATGGCTTAAGAGCCTCGAGATGGGTGGCGCAAAATGAAATCCAGCGCTGGCAGCACTGGGCAGCACGAACAAAATCGTCACCTCATTTTCGAGCACAAAATGGCACTCATCGAGGGCACGGCACTGCTCGAGCTTGCTTTCAACCCCTCAAGCAGGGCAGCGCTTGAAATCCTGGCAATGGTGGCTCGAGTGTCAACCGCATTTATCACTGCAAGACAGGCGGCAAGCAATGGTGCGAGATGACCTGCGGGACGCATTGACAGCGAACTCGAACAGCATCCCAGCGATTCTCGAGCGTCTTGGAGTGGACACGTCACGCTTGCCTTTACACGGCGGCGTGATGTGTGACCCACGCCCAAGCCATGAAGAGGACAGCCCGAGCTTTTCAGTGTCTCGAGGTTCGGAAGGGGTTTGGTTATGGAATCGGTTCGGTGATGACAGTCACGGCGGGAATGCCTTTGATCTGTTGCTCGAGTTTGGTTACAGCCGTGCCGAAGCTGCCCAGTTTTTGAAAGACCGAGCAAACATGACCTATCAACCACGAACGAACCAAACCCCGAAAACAAAACCCAAGCAACTATCATTCAAACCCTTAACAACGTATCAAGCCATCAGCCCAATGCTGTCTCAGAGGCTCGAGAAGGCACAGCAAAATTTGACGGCACTCGAAACCCTACCCAAGTGCTTGACCGCTCGAGGTTTTGATTCTGCGATGAGTACGGCGTATGGTCTTGGGCTTGAATCCGACGCGGTAGCTGACACTTTGTTGATTCCCATTTTTCGCGGTGTCGAAGTGGTGCAAGTCAAACAACGCAATCCAAACACTGAAAGGCAGCGTTACAAATACCTCGAGTCTGGACACGGTAGTCCAGCCTGGCTAAGTCCGAACTTCACGGACTTGGACGCTCAAGCGCTGCTGATAGTTGAAGGTGAATTGAACGCAATGGCAGCACACACCGCGCTCGAATGTGCAGGGCTTTCTTTCGCAGTGCAGGGTGTTGCAGGCGTACAGAATCAGCCTGATCTCGAGCATTTCAAAAACCGCGATGTGTTCGTGTATGCCGATGGTGATAAGTTAGGAATTGAAGCAGCCCAGAAATGGGCGGCGCTGGCACACCAAAACGGTGCATCTCAAGTCAAAATTCTCGAGCCTCTGCCCGACCTTCAAGATTTTTGTGATGTGCTCGGCTCGAGTGGCACTGATGGTTTGGCTGCATGGTTGCAAAACGCTTTTGTTGCAGCGCAAACATTTGAACCTGAACCGCTCGAGGATTGTGAAGCATGGCAACCCATGCAGCCCGTGAGCGAACG
>CAXTTL010000254.1:0-6870 GCA_964247135.1 uncultured Deinococcales bacterium
GTGAACAACGGCGGGCAAACCAACGCCGAATCTCGAGTGATCGTCATTGGGCCAGGTGTCCTTGGTCTGTTGACGGCGCTGGTCGCTCGGGCGCTGGGCGCAAGTCGGATCACGCTGGTTGACAGGCTCGAGCAACGCCGTGAAATCTGCAGCGAACTCGGTTTTGAAGAATTTCTTTGCACACCCGATATTCTTGAGCCTAACGCGCTGACCCAAGCTTGGGGATCGGAGTTTGATCTGGTCTACGACACGGTGTGCAGCAATTCCACGGTGGCGGCTGGCATGAACGCGCTGCTGCCAGGAAGCACACTCGTCCTGGTTGCCACGCCAAAAGCAAACACCACGCTCGAGCTTGATTTTCCACTGCTGTACCGACGGGAGCTTTCACTGGTGGTCTCGCGCAATTACGTGCCGCAAGATTTTCTGGAGGCAATGGCGCTGCTCGAGACTGGTCAAATCAATCTTGAATCACTGATAACCGCCAATTACCCACTCGAGCAATTCTCCGACGCCATTCATGCCCTGCAAACGCAACCCGAACAGCACATCAAAATCCTGATTCATCCCTGAAGGAAACCCATGAGCGATTCAATCAAGCTTTCCACCATCGGCGCGGTTCGTGTGATCCAACTGACCGGCAAACCCAAACGTGCCAACCCACTCTCGAGCGCCTTGATGCGCGAACTACTTGAGGTGGTGCGTGATCTGGGCAACGACGATTCGGTTGGTGCGGCGGTGCTGGCTGGCACAGAACAGTTTTTCAGTGTCGGCTCGGACATCGCAGAGATGGCGGGCAAGAATGCCCTCGAGTGGCTTGAACGCTGCTGGATGGACGATTGGGATACCTTGCGCCAATCTCCCAAACCAATCGTTGCCGCCGTGCGCGGCATGGCATTGGGTGGCGGTCTCGAGTTGGCATTGCTCTGCGACCTGATGATCTGCGGCGAAAACGCACGGCTGGCACTGCCCGAAACGGGCATCGGTGTTGTCCCTGGGGCGGGTGGCACGCAGCGCCTCATGGCGCTCTGTGGTCGCGCCATTGCCACCGACATGATTCTGACCGGACGCGAGTTGACTGGACTCGAGGCGACCCAGTACGGCATTGCAGCACGAACCGTCCCCGATGATCGTGTGCTCGAGACCGCCATTGACATGGCGCAGCGCATCTCTGAGCGCGGCAAGCTCGCGGTGCGTTTCACCCGTGAACTGTTGCGTGAAGCCAGCGACGGTCCAATCCGTCAATCGTTGCGGCTCGAGCGACTGATGGCGTACATGATTTTTGATTCGCCTGAAGTCCATAAAAACCTAAACGCGTTTCTCGAGCGCAAGAAGGACAAGTGATGCGTAACAAATCCATTGGCATCATCATGAACGGCATCACGGGGCGGATTGGAGGCAAACACCTCGAGGCGATTCGTGCCATTCGGGCTTTGGGCGGTGTGGCATTACCAAACGGTGAGCGTGTGATGCCCGAACCAGTGCTGGTTGGGCGCGACCCGCAAAAGCTCGAGCGACTCTGCAAAGAATTTGGTTTTGGCAAACATTGCACCGACCTCAGCGCCGCACTCGAGGATGAACAAAACAGCATTTATTTTGATGCCCTCAACCCGCTCGAGCGTCCTAATGCAATTCGTCAGGCGTTGAAGGCGGGCAAGCACGTGTACGCCGAAAAACCGCTCGCCATGAACTTTGAGCTTGCGATTGAGCTTGCCCGAACCGCGCAGTCACTTAACCTCAAACACGGACTGGTGCAAAATACATTGTTTCAACCAGGTCCACGCAAACTCGAGCAACTGATTCAAAGCGGTTTTTTTGGGCGGGTGCTGGCGGTGAAAATTGAGTTTGGCTACTGGGTTTTCGAGGGCGACTGGCAAGCCGCCCAGCGCCCATCCTGGAATTACCGCCGCGAGGACGGTGGCGGTGTGGTCACGGACATGTTTCCGCACTGGAACGGTCTGCTCGAGATGCTGTTCGGACGGGTCAAGGCGATCAGTAACCTTGCCACAACGCACATTCCAAGGCGTTTCGATGAGCAACAACAACCCTATACCGCCAGCGCCGACGATGCCGCGTACAGCCTGCTCGAACTCGAGAATGGAATTCTAGTTCAGATCAGTGCTTCTTGGGCGACCCGGGTTTTTGGCGATGATTTTCTGAAGATTCAAATTGACGGCACAGAGGGCAGCGCCGTGGCGGGATACCGTTCGTGCAAGGTGCAGCATCGGGTTAATACCCCACGTTCGGTCGCCATGCTGTGCGCCACACCAGCCCAGGAAAGCTGGCAAGAACTGCCCGAATTGCTCGAGACAGGCGACCCCTTCAAAACCCAATGGGAATATTTTCTGCGCTCGGTCTTGGGTCAAGAGGCGTTCCCCTGGGATTTTTTTGCCGCCGCCCGAGGCTTGCAGCTTGCCGATGCCGCGTTGCAATCGAGTCTCGAGCGGCGTTGGATACCAATTTCAGACAATAATCTCGCTGCGAAACCGCGCCTAGAGGAGTATCACCATGCCTGAAATCCTCAAACTTCCCAACGCCGCCGGTTTGCTCGAGCCTTACGTTCTCGGTTCACCTGGACATTTTGAAAAACCGACCCAAGCCTTCACGCGCCGCAAACTTTTTGCCGCCGCGCACGTGGTTGCCGACCCACGTTTTACGCCGGACCCGCACAAGCCGCCCCAACTCGATTGGCAGGCGACGCTCGAGTACCGCCATCACCTCTGGTCGCACGGTTTTGCGATAGCCGAGGCGATGGACACCGCACAGCGCGGCATGGGTTTGGACTGGGAAACCGCCCAGAAACTCATCCTTCAAACCGCAACCGAGGCTCGAGCCTGCAACGGCGCAATGGCGGCTGGGGCTGGGACAGATCAATTGCCGCCACTCAGCCAAGGATTGCCCTCACTCGAGCAAATCGAGGCAGCCTACCTCGAGCAGTGCGCGTTTATTGAGGCGGCGGGCGCACAGGTGATTTTGATGGCTTCGCGCCACCTGGCAGCTGTCGCCCGAAACGCCGATGATTTTGAGCGCATTTACAACGCGGTCTTGACCCAAACCAACCAACCCGTCATCTTGCACTGGCTCGGGGAGATGTTTGATCCCGAACTGGCTGGCTATTGGGGATCGAGCAACCTCGATGAGGCAGCCGCAACAGTTCATGGTTTGATCGCCGCACACCCGAGCAAGGTGGATGGCATCAAGATTTCATTGCTCGATGCGCAACACGAAATTGATTTCCGCCGCAAGCTGCCCAAGGACGTGCGGATGTACACGGGCGACGATTTCAATTACGCCGAACTGATTCAGGGAGACGAACACGGTCACAGCGACGGCTTGCTGGGAATCTTTGATGCCATCGCCCCAGCCGCCAGCGCCGCCATGCAAGCCTTGGAGCGTGACGACTGGGAAACCTACAACAGCTCGCTCGCCCCGACCGTGCCACTCTCGAGGCATATCTTTGAGACTCCAACCTTCAATTATAAAACGGGCGTGGTCTTCTTGGCGTACCTGAACGGTTTTCAATCGCATTTTCACATGATTGGCGGTCTCGAGAAGGCGCGGTCGGTGTTGCATTTGACAGAGCTTTTTAAGCTCGCAGACCGTGCTGGACTGCTGCGCGACCCTGATTTAGCAATTGAGCGAATGCAAGAAACCCTCAGTGTGGTTGGAATTCAATGAGCGAGTTTGCCCGTTTAAGCCTGAATCAGAAAACAGTCGAACGCTGGAATGTGCGAGAGACGCTCACAGGTTGCGCCCGTGCCAAAATTCCATTTGTTGGACTCTGGCGCGAGAAGGTCGCCGAAATTGGATTGCGCGACACGGTGCGTCTGCTGCGCGAACTCGATTTGCGTGTCTCGAGTTTGTGCCGAGGCGGGTGGTTTCCCGCCAGCAACCAAAGCGCCTTCGAGGCAAACCTGGACGACAACCGCCGCGCCATCGAGGAGGCGGCTGAACTGGGCACAAACGTGCTGGTGTTGGTCTGCGGAGCCGCCCCTGACCGTGACATCAAGCAGGCTCGAGCCATGATCGCCCAAGCCATCGCCGACCTTGTCCCGTTCGCCGCCCAGCACGGCGTCAAACTTGGTATCGAACCATTGCACCCGATGTTTGCCGCCGACCGCAGCGCCATTGTCACGCTCGAGCAGGCGAACGACATCGCCGAACAACACCCACCCGAACAAGTCGGTGTGGTGATTGATGCCTACCATGTGTGGTGGGACCCAAAACTCGAGGCGCAAATCGCTCGAGCCGCAGGGCGCATTTTGGGTTTTCATGTCGATGACTGGATCGTACCCATTCCAGACCCTTTGCTCGGACGCGGCATGATGGGTGACGGAGCAATTGAACTGCGAAACATGCGCCGTGCGGTGGATACGGCGGGCTACACTGGTCCCATAGAAGTCGAGATTTTCAATCAAAGCATTTGGGATACCCCAGGCGAACTGGTGCTCGAGCAAATCAAACAGGGTTACCTTGAACACGTGCTCGAGCCGAGAATTGAAGACGAGAGGCAGGAGCAAACTTTATGACCGCTTTTTTAGAACGTGATCTCGAGCGCATTGCGCGGCAAGAACGCCAACTGGTGTTCAAATCTTTTGATGCCAACATCGCTTGGAAACTGGGTTGCGAACTGAAAACCCTGGCAGAATCAATCAACGCAGCGCTGGTGATTGACATTTCCCTGCATGACCGCCAACTTTTTTACTGCGCCATGCCAGGCACGACCCCAGACAATGCCGACTGGGCGCGACGCAAACGAAACACGGTCTTGCGCTGCCACCAAAGTTCGTACCGCGTTGGCACAAAGTTTTCGCTCGAGGGCGGCAGTTTTGTTGAAAAAACGGGCGCGAGCTTGCAAGATTACGCCACACACGGCGGCGGTTTTCCAATCACGCTCGAGGGTCTGGGCTGCATTGGCGCAATCACGGTGTCTGGAATGCCGCAACGTGAAGACCACGAACTTGTGGTTCAGGCGCTGGCTCAACACTTGGGTCAAATCCTTAACGATCTCAAACTCGAGGCACTCGCTTGAACATTTCAGATCGGTTGCTCGAAGCTTTTTACAGCGCTGTGAACGCTGCCAAACCCGACCTTGCCGTGCGTCGAGCCGTGCAATCCATCCAGCGCCCAACAGGACGAACCATCGTGGTGGGCGGCGGCAAGGCGGCGGCGGGCATGGCAAAAGCGCTCGAGGATGCCTGGGAGGGTGAACTCGAGGGCGTGGTCGTCACCCGTTACGGTCATGCCACCGAACGACCGCAGCGCATCAGACTGCTCGAGGCGAGTCATCCCGTGCCAGACCAAGCCAGCGAATACGCCGCCACGCAAATCCTCGAGGCGGTACGTGGTCTCTCGAGCGATGATCTGGTGATGGTGCTGATTTCTGGTGGCGGGTCGGCGTTGATGGTCGCGCCAAACGGAGTGACGTTGGCAGAAAAACTTCAAATCAATCAACAACTCTTAAATTCTGGCGCGGATATTGTTGAAATGAACACGGTGCGCAAACACCTCTCAAACCTCAAAGGTGGGCATTTGGCACTCGCGGCGGCTCCCGCTCGGGTGATCGCTTTGATCGTTTCGGACGTGGTGGGCGATGACCTCTCCACCATTGCCAGCGGTCCGACCGTACCCGACCCAACGCGTTTTCAGGACGCGATTCGGGTGCTTGAAAAATACCAGATCGATGCGCCGTCCGCGCTCGAGCATTTTCGCACCAGCAGCCTTGAAACCCCGAAACCTGGTCATCCCGCGTTTGCTCGGGTCGAAAATCATTTGATTGTCACGAACGCAACCGCACTCGAGGCGGCACGGGTTCAACTCGAGGCGGTTGGAATTCGCACTCGAATCTTCTCCGATAGCATCACGGGCGAAGCTCGAGCTGCCGCAAAATTGCACGCCCTGGAAGCCCGAAAGCTCGAGCCTGGAACAGCCTTTTTGTCTGGAGGCGAAACCACCGTGACGGTGCGCGGAACTGGACGTGGTGGGCGCAACTGTGAATTCTTGCTGGCATTGGCACTCGAGCTGTCTGGCGAATCCAACATTTACGCCATCGCCTGCGACACTGACGGCATCGACGGCGTGACCGAAGCGGCTGGCGCAATCCTGACCCCAGATTCGCTCAAGCGGGCTGTGCGCCTTGGATTGGATGCGGCGGCGATGCTCGAGAATAACGATGCGTATTCGTTTTTTGCGGCTTTGGGCGATTTGGTGGTGGTTGGTCCAACAGGAACCAATGTCAACGATTTTCGTTGCGTGACGCGGGTCGCTTGGTCGCTCAATTGGGTTGCACCATAAATTGAGAAAATTTTCCGCGATGATACTGGCTCCTCGAGCTTCAACCGCTCAAACCACTTTGCTTCAAACTCAACAGATAAAACTCGAGCTTGAAACTTGATTGCTATAATTGCGTGGTGCAATCGACCAAAACATTTCGGGAACGGGTGCTGGATTTGATCGCCAGCATTCCAGAAGGTCAGGTCATGACGTATGGGCAACTTGCCGAAGTCGCGGGAATGCCGCGTCACGCTCGAGCCGTGGGTGACATCTTGCACGGGTTGTCGCTCGAGACTGATCTGCCCTGGTGGAGGGTGATTAACTCGAGCGGCAAGATCAGCACCTACAAGGTTGGGACAGGTGAATATCAACGGGGGTTGCTCGAGGGTGAAGGGGTGCAGTTTGACTCGGGTGGTAAGATCAAACTCGAGCAGTACAGATGGAACGTCGAAGTGATCGAAACCGAGGATTGATGTTCGTTCTTAACGCGTCTCGAGCCAGGTTTTAATTGAGTGGTTTCCAATTCCGCATGGCTTCGATAAACGCTTTGACCGCAGGTGTCACCGATTTGGCTCGAGAGGTCATGACCCCCAAACGACG
>CAXTTL010000255.1:0-6813 GCA_964247135.1 uncultured Deinococcales bacterium
TTGGTCTTCAAGATGAACAACAAGGGAAACTGCTGTTTCAAGCCTTCTATTTTGTGGATGCCAAAACCAAAAAATTCGTCATCACCTGCACGACCCTCCCCACCCAACGCGCCAAGCTCGAGCCTGATTGTGATGCCTTGGTGAAATCCTTTACCCTCGAGTGATGTGATCCAAAAACCAATCCGAAAACGTTTTAGCCTCGCGCAACGCCAAGCACTCTGGGCGTATGTTTTTTTGCTGGTACCGATGGCATTTTTTTTGCTGGTGCGCCTGTACCCAGCCTTCTCGAGCTTGCTCTTGAGCCTGCGCGATTACCGTCCGTCTCGAGAGGTCAATCCTTTTATTGGTCTGGATAATTTTAAAGACATTGCCGCCGATGCCGTGTTTTGGCGGGCGATGCTGAATACGCTGCTCTACACGATCATCGGTGTGCCGGCGCAATTGGTCTTGGGTATTCTGGTGGCATTGATGTTGCAGGGCATCAACAAAGCCAAAGGTTTGTTCAGAGCCATTTACTTCATGCCTTACGTCACGCCAATTGTCGCCAGCGCCTGGGTCTGGCAGAGTTTTCTCAATCAAAACTTCGGTCCAGTCAATCAACTCTTCACGTTGCTCGGGTTGCCCAATCAACCTTTTTTTGCCTCGCCGTACCAGGCATTGCCGAGCGTGGCGGCGTTTGTGGTCTGGCAGCAACTTGGCTTTCAGATCGTCCTGTTCTTGGCAGGTTTAGAAGCCATTCCGCGCACGTACCTCGAGGCGGCAAGTCTGGACGGCGCGGGCGGCTGGCAGGTGTTTCGCTACATCAAACTGCCACTGTTAAACCCAACCATCGTTTTCAGTGTGGTCATCGGCACGACGGGTTTCTTACAACTGTTTGCCCAGGTCGTCAACATCAATTTTGGCGATCAGGGTGGACCACTCAACAGCACGCTCACGGTGGCGGTTTACATTTACAAGGTCGCCTTTCAAGATTTTAAAATGGGTCGCGCTTCCGCCATTACCGTCGTCTTGTTCGCCATCATTTTAGTGATCACCATTTTTCAATTGCGCGTCCTGCGAAGGCGGGTGGATTACTGATGCAAGCCGTCAATGCCAAGCTCGAGCCGAAACCCTCGAGCCAGCAAACGTGGTTGTATGTGGTCTTGACCTTGGGAAGCGTGCTGACCGCATTTCCGTTTTTTTGGATGTTGTCAACAAGTTTTAAAACCTACTCGGACGTATTCCAACCAGGGTTCTTCCCGCCAAATCCGACGCTCGAGAATTATGTTCAGGTGATCGCCAGAACCAGTTTTTTGCGCTGGTTTCTCAACTCCATTTTGGTGGCGGCTGGCACAACAATCTCGGTTTTATTTTTTGATTCGTTGGTGGGTTACACGCTCGCAAAACTCAAATTCCCAGGCAAAGAAATCATTTTTGTGCTGATCCTCTCGACGCTGATGATTCCAACCGAAATGCTGGTGATTCCTTGGTTTGTCGGTGCAGTTCAATTGCACATTGCCGATTCGTACTTTGCGATAGCCCTGCCAGGTTTGATCTCGGCGTTTGGCGTGTTTTTGATGCGCGGCTTTTTTGAAGGCATTCCAGACGAACTTTTTGATGCCGCACGGATTGACGGCTTGAGTGAATTTGGTTTGTTCTGGCGGATTGGTTTGCCGCTCGTGCGCCCCGCCTTGAGTGCGCTGGCAATCTTTACGTTTTTGGGCAATTACAACGCGTTTTTATGGCCATTGATTATTATTCAAAGCGCCGGAATGCGTACCCTTCCGGTCGGCATCGCGCTGTTTTCAGGCGAAACGGGCGGGCAGTGGCACCTCATCATGGCAGCCTCGAGCCTCGCCGTGATTCCGGTGCTGGCGGTGTTTGCGGTCTTTCAAAAGCAAATCATTGAAGGTGTGGTACTGACGGGTGTCAAAGGCTGAACTCGAGTAAGATGAAGCTGTGAGCGATCATCGGCGTTGGAGTGAAGATTACGTGGCGCATGTCTTGCGCCCAAATTTTTCTCAAGCCAAGCGTTACCTGTTTAAACCGCTCCTGATGGCAAACAAAGCCCATGCGGTCATGCTCGAGTCATGCGGTTTGCTCGAGAGAACTCAGGCTCAAAAATTACTCTCGGCACTTCGTGACATCGACGCGGCTGGCTCGAGGGCTTTTGCCTATTCTGAACGTTTTGAAGACCTGTACTTTGCCGTCGAATCGCGCTTGATCGAACTGGCTGGCGTTGATGCGGGCGGCAATCTTCAAATCGCTCGCTCGAGAAACGACCTGGATGCCGCCATGATTCGCATGGTCTTGCGCGAAACGATTCTGGGGATTCTCGAGGCGCTGGCGGATTTGCGCCGCGCCCTGATTGACCGTGCGCTCGAGAACGTGGACTCCATCATGCCTGGCTACACCCACAATCAGCCCGCTCAGCCGACCACCCTGGCACATTATTTGGGCAGCATCATCGGGGCGCTCGAGCGTGACGCGCGGCGTTTTCACATGGCTTTTGGAACCGTTAACCGCAGTCCGCTCGGAGCTGCCGCCATGACGACCACTGGGTTTCCAATTCGCCGCGACCTCAGCGCCGAGTTGCTGGGCTTTGAGGGTTTGGTGGTGAACGGCATCGACGCGGTGGGAAGTTCTGACCACTCGCTCGAGAGTGTCAACGCCGTGCTGACCTGCGAATCGAATCTCTCGAGGTTCAATTTTGACCTGTTAACCTGGTCCACCCGTGAGGTCAATTTTTTGCACGTGCCCGATCAATTCGTGCAAATCTCGTCAATCATGCCGCAAAAACGTAACCCTGTGGTGCTCGAGCACGTCCGTGCCAAGCTGGCTCGGGCGCACGGCGCGGCGCTCACCGTGCTCAGCCTGTCACGCAACGTTCCCAACGGCGACATCAATGACGTGGGCGAGCACATGATCAACCCTGTACTCTCGAGCTACACCGAACTCGACGAGGCGATCAACTTGCTCTCGAGTTTGATTGAAACCTGCGGCTTCAACACGCCCCTCATGCTCGAGCGGGCGGGGGAGCATTTCACGACCGCCACGGCGCTTGCAGATTTTTTGGTGGCGACACTGAAATTACCGTTTCGCACCGCGCATCACATCACCTCAAAAGTGGTGACTTTGGCTTACGCCAGAAATCTTTCTTACCGCGAGGTCAACGCGGCACTGGTGATCGAAGCCGCCGAGTTGCCGCTCGAGATCACCGATGATCAAATTGGGCAAGCCCTCGATCCGGTAGCCTTCATTGCCGCCCGCCGAATTCCTGGCGGCACCGCCAGAGAAGCCATGCTGCCATTTTTATCCGATGCCCAAACCTCGCTCGAGGCGGACGAACGCTGGCGGCGCAGCACCAACGCCAGTTTGCGCCACGCCAAATCGCATCTCGAGGCTGAGGTGGATCGAATCATTGAGCCTTTAATTTCGATTTAGGTTGTCCCAATCGCTTTTGAGCATGGCATACGCCGCATGATCGACCGCTTGACCGTGAAGCGTCCAGACTTGGCGCAAGATGCCTTCAAACGCAAAACCCAAACGTTCCGCCAACGCTCGAGATTTTAAGTTCTCGACGTGCGCCTGCAACTCGAGACGGTTGAGTCCAAGGTCATCAAAAACGTACCCGATCATGGCACGCACGGCTTTGGACATCAAACCGCGTCCGCCAACCTCAGCACCCAACCAATAGCCGATCATGGTGCTTTTTGCTTGTCGGTCAACCGGAAAAAACAAGATTCCGCCCACCAGCCGATTCTCGAGCCACAAACCAACCCAAGGCAGACCGTCCTCAGCGTACCGTGCGATGCCGCGCTTGATAAAATTTTGCGCCTGCTCGAGCGTCGCAATCGTTTGCCCCCACTCGAGCCAAACCCCCAGATGGTCGCGGTTGGCGAGCACAAACTCAAGAAATTCTGGCGCGTGACGAAACTCGAGAAATCGTAAATCGGCACCGTCGCCCAAGTCATGTTTGAACATGCTTCACCATCAACCAAACCTCGAGCCTGCTGTTCACGTCCACTGGTGGGGGTCGAACAACCGACTGTGCTCATCCATCGCAAAACGGTCGGTCATGCCCGCCAGATAATCACAGACCGCGCGTTCCAGCCCCACCGCCTCAATTCGCGCTCGAGCGCCGTCCGGCATCATGCTGGGGCGTTTGATAAACGCATCGAACAATGCCGTCAGAATCTCTTCGGCTTTGTGAACTTGACGTTCCTTGCGGTAATGGCGGTAGAGGTTGGTGTACAAAAAGCCTTTTAATTCTTTCAGCTCCGACCCCACTTCATCCGAATGGCAAACCACGGTGCTTTTCGCCTGGCGCACGTCACTCAAGCTCGAGATGTTGCGTTTATTGAGCGCCGCGTCGGTGGTCGTAATGATGTCGGTAATCACCCACCCCAGCAGCTCTCGAATCAAGACTCGGCGTTCAAACTCCGTGACGCGGTTTGGGTCAAAACCAAGCTCAGACGTGAAACGCCGCCAAACTTTTAACTCGAGCAACATCGAATCGATCAGCAGACCGCTGCGCAAACCGTCGTCCAAGTCGTGGGTGTTGTACGCCGTCTCGTCCGCAATATTGGCAATTTGCGCCTCGAGCGAAGCGATCCAGGTCGGTTCAAACTGCTTCACCTCATGCAAATCCGATTCGGTTTCGTGCTTGACCATGCCCTCGAGCGTCTCCCAAGCCAGGTTTAAACCAGCCCAATCTTGATAGCGCTTCTCGAGCTTGGTGACCACCCGAAAGGACTGTTTGTTGTGGTCAAACCCGCCAAAGCCGCGCATCAACTCGTTTAAAATCCGCTCGCCCGCATGACCAAACGGCGGGTGTCCGAGGTCGTGTGCCAACGCCACCGTCTCAGCCAAATCCTCATTGACGCCGAGCGCCCGCGCTATCGTCTTCGCCACCTGTGCCACCTCGAGCGTGTGGGTCAAGCGTGTGCGGTAATGATCGCCCTCGGTGTTGACAAACACCTGGGTTTTGTACTCGAGCCGCCTGAACGCGCCCGTGTGAATCACGCGGTCACGGTCTTTTTGAAACACGGTGCGGTACGCGCTTTCCTCTTCTGGGTGCAACCTGCCCTTTGATTCGCTACTCAAGACGGCATACGGCGCTAAGGTCAGGCGTTCGTTTTCCTCGAGTTTGGCACGGTTGAACATGCCTCGAGTTTACAGGAGTTCGGCAAATCATGTTTCTAAAAGTATGACGATTTCTCAAGCATGAAATGAAACTCCCTTCTCCCGATTGCGGGAGAAGGGTAGGGGATGAGAGGGTGGCTCGAGTATTTGCTTCTTTTCGTTTAACCCAGCAATCGGTTCAAACGCTTCACAAAATCCACCCGATCTGGAATTTCCGCCCCCTCGAGCAACAAGGATTGCACCAGAAGCACGTGCGCGGTGTCGTTCAAGGTTTGCTCTGAAGCATCTTTGAGTCCAACAATCAGCGGATGGTTCGGGTTTAGCTCGAGGATCGGTTTGATCGCTGGCATTTCCGATTCGCGTCCCATTTGGCGCAGCATGGCTTGCATCTGAAATGTTGGGTCGGTGTCGTCCGTGACCACACAGGCTGGAGACTCGAGCAATCGGCTTGAGGCTTTGACATCTTTGACCAGATCGCGCAGCGCGGTTTTGACGCGGTCAATCACGGGCGCGGCTGCTTTCGCGGCTTTCTCGTCGGTTTCGGACTTCAGTTCGTCGGCAACATCGCCACGGTTGACGGCTTTCAACTCGAGGTCCTTGTGCTTGCCGTAGCCCTGAATCACGATGTCGTCAATTTCGTCGTCGCAGATCAGCACTTCGATGTCTTTTTTGCGGTAAGCCTCGAGCAGTGGGCTGGCGCGAAGCACGTTTTCGGTGCCGCCCGTGATGAAGAAAATCGCTTTCTGATCGGCTTGCATCCTCGATTGGTAATCCGCAAAACCAGTTAAGCCCTCCACTTTGCTCGATTTAAAACGCACCAATTCGGCGAGGGCATCTCGGTTTTCAAAATCTTGATATAAACCCTCTTTTAACGGACGGTTGAACGCCGCGATAAACGTGTCCCACTTGTCTTTTTCGTCGCTGGCAATTCTCGAGAATTCTGCGATCAATTTCTTGACGGTTGCCGTGCGAATGCTTTTCATGATCTTGTTCTGCTGCAAGATTTCTCGAGAGACGTTTAACGGTAAGTCTTCGGAGTCGATCACACCCTGGACAAAACGCAACCAAGTCGGCAGCAATTCCTTGTCGTCATCGGTGATAAACACGCGACGCACGTACAGTTTCACGCCAGGTTTGTAATTGGCGTGGTACAGATCGAACGGCGCGGTTTTTGGCACAAACAACAAGCTGGTGTACTGAATTGTCCCTTCGGCTTTGTTGTGCAACCAAAACAGCGGCTCATCCATGCCGTGGCTGCCAGACTTGAAAAACTCGATGTAATCCTCGTCTTTCAGGTCATTCTTGGCTCGAGACCAGATCGCGCTGGCAGAATTGATCTGCTCAATCGCCTGGGTTTTGGTGTTCTCCGCGCCGTCCTTGCCGTACTCGGTTTTTTCAAAATGCAAGAAAATCGGGAAAGCAATGTGGTTCGAGTATTTGTTGACCAGTTGCTCGAGTTGCCAGCGGTTGGCGTATTCGTTGCCTTCCTCGTTCAGGTAGAGTTTGATCTGTGTGCCCTGAGATTCTTTGCTGGCAGGCTCGAGTTCATAACCGCCTTTACCGTCCGAACTCCACTTCCAAGCCTCAATCTCACCCGCACGGCGCGAGATCACCTCGACTTTGCTTGCGACCATGAACGCCGAGTAAAAGCCGACGCCAAACTGTCCAATCAAATTGGAATCCTTTTTG
>CAXTTL010000256.1:0-6721 GCA_964247135.1 uncultured Deinococcales bacterium
ACGTAGAGTTTGCCCATGCGTCCAACCCGAAATTCGTCGTGTGGACTTTGCAGGGTTAAACATTGACGGGCTGGTGAAAAAAGTTTGACTTGACGCACCACCTGACCCAAACAGTGTGCGGGCAAATCAAAATCCTCGAGCGTCTTACGCACAAAAATGCCTGTGGTGTGAACGTGCAGGCTGAGATCAGGTTTGCGGTCTACCAGCAGCACACTCAAGCCGCGTGAACTGAGTTCTTTGGTCAACTCGAGTCCTACCAAACCCGCCCCGATCACGGCAACATCAAAGGTTTCCATGCCCTCAACTTAATGCTCGAGTCGTGAGGATGAACTCATGAAAAGACCTCCGAAACTCGAGCTTCGGAGGTCTGAAAAACAAACGATTTTACTTCACAGGGTTCATGTTTTCGGTCACGATCAACGGACGGAATCCAAACACACCGCTCGAGCTTGGGTCAACCAGCACTTCCACGCCTTGAATTTGCTTTTCGCCAAACACCTCGAGCCGTGTGACATTCTCGAGCACGGTCACGCCGTCGCTGTCGAGAAGGGGTTGGTCTACGGTGAACAGGTGCGAGTCGCCATGAATCAAAAGCACGGGTTTTTTGAAGGCTTTTGCACCAGCCGAAAACGCAGCAAGCGTGTTCTTGTAACCAGCGTTGGCATAATCGCCGCTGGCGGTAATTTTGAACATCATGTCGGCTTGGTAGGTGAAGACCACGGCTGGCGCGTTGCTGGCGGTCGCTTTGGCGAAAGTCTCTTTGATCCAGGCGACGTTGGCTTTGTCGCGCTCGAAGTATTCGGCGCTCGAGGCGAGGTTGCGCTCGAACCCGTTGTTAGAACCTGGGATGTTGAGCGTGGCGAAGACCACGCCGTTTTTGCTCCAACGCGCATTTTCGACCATTTGTTTGAAGTCGCTGACATCGGCTTGACGCTCGAGTGGCATTGGGGTTTTGCCGAGGCTTTGGGCTTTGGCGAAGAACCATTCGCGGAGTTTGCCCAGACGCTCGAGTGGGTCGAACTTGCCAGCTTTTTCGCGGTGGCAGTCCGTCCATTCGTTGTCACCGACGGCGTAAATGAGTGGGTTTTCAAAGGTGTTGAAGTAATCCCGAATTTTTAAGATGTTCGCATCGGAGCATTCCGTCGAGCCGCTTTTGATGTCACCGGCGTGAACCGTGAAACTGGGTTTGGCGGCGTTGATGCTCGAGATCAGACGCTCGAAGCGTGGGTAATCGGCTGGCAGGCTGTACGGCGTGTCACCGATTGCCACGAACTTGAAGGCATCGTTGGCTTGTTGGGTGAAAGCGGTTGCGCCCAGAGCAGAAACAGCCAGCGCGGCGGCGAACATCGCGGGAAGCAAGTATTTTTTCATCGCGCCAAAAATACCGTGCGAATGTCAAGATTCTGTCTCGTGACCAAGAAAAACCCGTTATGATGCAAGCCATGACGCAGGACAGTAAACCTCCAACCACACCCTTGGTTTTGCTCGAGGGCATCACCAAAATCTTCCCTGGGGTGGTGGCAAACGATGATGTCAGCCTCGAGATTCGGGCGGGTGAAGTTCATGCGCTGCTGGGCGAGAACGGCGCGGGCAAAACGAGTTTGATGAATGTTCTATACGGCATTTATCAACCCGATGGCGGCGTGATTCGTGTGGCGGGAAATGTGGCAAAGATTCGTTCACCGCTCGATGCCATGCGGCTTGGCATTGGTCTGGTGGCGCAACACCCGATGCTGGTGCGGCAACACACGGTCGCGGAAAACATTGCGTTGGCGGTCAAGACCAGTTTTTGGAATCCCACGCGGGCGCTCGAGGCAAGAATTCTCGAGTTGGGCGAGAAATATGGTTTGGCGGTCGAACCCAAAGCCAAGGTCTGGCAACTTTCAGCGGGAGAACAGCAACGGGTTGAGATTTTAAAAGCCTTGATTCGCGGCGCAAAAGTCTTGATTCTGGACGAACCAACCAGCGTGTTAACCCCGCAAGAAGCCACCGATTTGTTCAAGGTTTTAAACCGCATGAAACTCGAGGGTGAGGGTGTGATTATCATCACGCACAAGCTTGACGAAGTGATGGCGGTTTCGGATCGAATTACGGTCTTGCGCAAAGGTCGCGTGGTCGGCGCGATGAACACGGGTGAAATCAACAAAAACGATCTGGCAACATTGATGGTTGGACGTGAAGTGACCCCAGTGCGATCATCCGGTGTGACCAAACTGGGGGACAGCGTTCTCAAACTCGAGCAAATCAACGTTGCGGGTGATCGCGGCGTGAATGTCGTCAAAAACCTTTCGCTCGAGATTCGCGGTGGTGAAGTGCTGGGCGTGGCTGGTGTGGCGGGCAACGGTCAACGCGAGTTGGTCGAGGCGATCACGGGATTGCGGGGCGTGTCGAGTGGGACGGTCACGATTGCTGGAATGGATTTAACCAACAAAAACGCCAAAACCATCACCGATGCTGGCGTGGCGCACATCCCAGAAGACCGTTTGCACATGGGCGTGGTCGGCAATTTATCGGTCACCGAAAACCTGGCGTTGCGCGGTTTTGAACGCGCCCCGTTTGCAAACGGCGAGTTGCTGGACTTTAAAGCGATGGAGGATTTCGCGTTTCAGAGCATCAAAACCTACGAGGTCAGCACCCCAGGCGCTCACGCCAGAACGCGCTTATTGTCGGGTGGCAACATTCAAAAACTGATTTTTGCCCGTGAGCTTGCCGAAAACCCGAAATTGATTATCGCCTCGCACCCGACTTACGGACTTGATGCTGGCGCGACCGCGCAAGTCCAAAATGTGCTGCTCGAGCGTGCCAGGGCTGGCGCGGCGGTGCTGCTGGTCAGTGAAGACCTCGAGGAGGTGCTGTCGTTGTCCGACCGCATTGCGGTGATGTTCGCAGGGGAAATCATGGGCGTTGTGCCCGCAAGCACAGGAGTCGAAGAACTCGGTTTGATGATGGCAGGGCAACGCCACCAGGAAAAGGTGAACGCATGAGTCAAACCTTGAGCATACTGGCAGTCGAAAACCAGGTGATGGTCGTGCAAACACCAGATCATTCGCACCCTGGCATTGTCATTCAAACAGATGCACTGTTGGTGCTTTACGGTTCGGTCAAAACCACCCTCGAGATGCTGAATGACCTGACCCCAAAAACCGTGCAACTCGAGGAAGCAATACTGGAATTAAACTCTGTACGAGACGGGCTGCTCGAGCGGCTGGCTGTGCTTGAAAACGTCATGGAAAACCATGACATCAGCCTGCCGTACTCTTGGAGCGCCAAAAGCGAACTGCTCAAATTAAGTCCTGAGGGGGAAAATCGGTGAGTGCCGACACCGCAACCGCACCGATCAAACGCAGCAACGCCCGACAATGGGGACCGTTTGAGATCGAAACCCGAGAAACCCCACCCTCGAGTTGGCTGTTCACGCTTTCCATGCTCAGCATTTTTGCCACACTGATTCTAACTGGCGTGATCTTCGCGCTGTACGGACAAAACCCGCTTACGGCTTACGTTACCCTGGCGCAGGGCACGCTGGGCGACCTCTCGAGTTTGGGCGTGGTTCTGCAACGTGCCATTCCCCTGATGCTGATTGGCGTGGGACTGGTGGTGGCATTCCGGGCGCAATTTTTTAACATCGGCGCGGAGGGACAACTGCTCGCCGGTGCAGTCGGCGCGAGTGCGGTGGCATTGTTCTTCCCCAATTTTGGGTTTCTCGAGATACCCGTCATGTTCATTGTGGCGTTTGTTTGCGGCGCGATCTGGGGGTTTATACCCGCCATTCTCAAACTCAAGCTCGAGATCAATGAGGTCATCAGCACTTTAATGATGAATTACATCGCCATCAGTATTGTCGAATGGCTGGTTAACGGACCTTGGAAAGGCAAAAATCAAGTCGGTTACAGTTACACCGACACCTTCCCCGACGCCGCCTGGATTCCAAAAATTGGCTCAAGCACCGTGCATTACCCAACCCTGATTGTGGCACTGGCATTGGTCGCGCTGGTGGCATTTGTTATCTCGAGGACGCGCTTGGGATTTCGGATGCGAATCCTGGGCGAAAATCCTGTGACCGCCAAATACGTCGGCATCAACACCCTGAATACCACCCTGGCTGTGGTCATGCTCAGTGCGGGCGCGGCAGGCATCGCAGGCGCGGGTGAGGTTGGCGCGATTCATCACAAACTCCTTGACCCCGCGCAAATCTCGCTCGGTTACGGTTACACCGCCATTATTGTCGCGTGGCTGGCTCGAGGAAACCCCATCAGCGTGATTTTCACCGCCATTTTCTTGGGCGTGGTTTTTGCTGCGGGTGACGTGATGAAAGTCAGTTTGCAAATGCCAGCCCAAACCACCAACGTCATTAACGGTTTGCTGTTGTTTTTCTTAATCAGCACCGAACCACTCGTCAAACTCAAAATCTCACTCGCTCGAGGAAAATAAAAACTCGAGTGACTTGTAAAATTTAAATCTGAAATCTCGAGCGAAATGTAAAACAAAAATACCCGTTCGTGCGAAAGGGTGAAGACAAGCTTCACCCCTACAGGACAACGAAAACTCAATCTCGAGCAAGTCGCTAATTGCTATTTGCTAATCGCTAGGAGCTTACCCTATGGACAACATCATCCTTTCAACCGCCGCTCGAGCACTCGCTTTTGGCACACCTTTAATGCTGGGGTCTTTGGGCGCGGTCTACGCCGAACGCGCTGGCGTGGTGAACCTTGGCATGGAAGGCATGATGATTTTGGGGGCGCTGGCAGGCTTTGCGATCACCAAAAATACGGGCAGTCCACTCGAGGGAATTCTGGTTGCGGCGCTGGTGGGAGGGCTTGCCGCCAGCATTCACGCCTTCATCAGCATCAGTTTAAAAGCCAACCAATACGTTTCAGGCTTGGCACTCAGCATGTTCGGGCTTGGACTCTCGAGCTTGCTGGGCAAACCATTTGAGGGTTTACCATTGTTCACGCAACTCGAGAATGTGACCATTCCAGGACTCTCGAGCATTCCTGGTTTGGGCGTGTTTTTCACGGATCAAAGTCCGTTGTCGTACTTTGCACTTGTTCTGGGTGTGGTCTTGTGGCTGGTCTTGTTCAAATCAAAATTGGGCGTGGTGATCCGCAGCACGGGCGAGAACCCGAGCGCCGTGGATGCCCTGGGCGGCAATGTGACCCTGGTTCGTTACGCCTGCGTGATCTTCGGCGGAATGCTGGCAGGCATCGCTGGCGCGTTCCTGTCGGTGGCGTACCGCCCAGCCTGGACTGAAGGTTTAACGGGCGGCATCGGTTGGATTGCGCTGTCCATTGCGATTTTTGCCGCCTGGAATCCGCTCGGCGCGATTGGCGGATCATTGTTCTTTGGCGCGTTGTACTCGCTGTCCTTTTCCAAACTTCAAGAAAGCATTTCGCCGTCCTTGTTAAAAATGATGCCCTTTATTTGCGTTTTGCTGGCACTGTCCTTAAATGCGTTGCGCAAAAACTCGAGAAGCAACGTTCCAGAGGCGCTTGGCTTGCCGTATCAACGCGGTCAAAGGTAATCGTTTTTACAAGAGAACAGTATCGAATATCTCGCCTGAAGCTCTCACCCGACTTCTTGCCCCTTAAAGCAGCACCTTACGGGCTTGGGGCGCTCGCTGAGGCTCGTCACCCTCTCTCGCTGCGCGAAAGAGGGTTTAGAACACGATATTACTATTTCTCAAGAATCGAACAAAACTCCCTTCTCTCGATGTTGAGAGAAGCGATTCAGCCCGAAGGTGCGTCTTGGAATCAAGAAGGGTTGGGGATGAGAGCAGACCAAGCAATCGCTGATTTGAGTAGGCAAGAATGGTTGATGAAGCTCGAGGTTGCAAGTTCATTGGGTTGGGATGACGCATTCAAAATGAAATTCCACTGGTGCGCCACCGTTTGATTCGATTGCACCACCACCGCAAACTTTGCCCTTAAATTTGTATGTGACTGTTCCTTTGAGTTTCCCTTGAAGGTAAAAATAGTTGTCGTAGCTGGTGGCTTTGTAGTGATCGGATTTTATCCCAGAATCCCCAAAACCTGTGGTGTATTTTGTACCCCCACATTTGGTCGGGAATGGAAGGTAAGAACAGGGCGCAACACTGATGAGTCCAAAAACTCGTCCCGTGGAATCGGGAGGCGTTGCCCAGTCAATGTAAACATCAATGGGTTCTTTGTAACAACCCGTCAAAACCAGCATCAGAACAACAAAAATCAAGCACCTTGGCATTTCAATCGCACCCCTCGAGTTCTGTTCAAAAGCTTACTCGAGGATGGTGCAATCACTTGTGATTCAGGCGTTATACTTTCTCGAGCTTGCACAAAAATGTTTACAAGAATCTATGCCGCGAGCATCACCACCTCGAGAATCAAAAATCCAGACAGTAACTTTACTTCAACGCACTCGGCTCGAGTCCTTGAATCACGACTTTATTCCATTGGTCAACCCAACGTTCACTGTTTAAAGCTATCGTGCGTGGGTTGAGGCTCGAGATTTGTTTTGAAGTCGGAATCGTGGCGAACGAGAAAATCTCGGGTAACGCAACGGTTTTGTTAACGGGGTAAATCCACATGCGGGTTGGAATGTCGGCTTGCACTTCTTTGGAAACCATGAATTCGACAAATTTCTGTGCCAACGCCAGATTCTTCGTGCCTTTCAAGATTCCCACACCCTCGATTTGCAAAAAGCTCGAGCCTGGAAGCAACAGGTTGGCGGTGGGAGCCGCTCTGGG
>CAXTTL010000257.1:0-6684 GCA_964247135.1 uncultured Deinococcales bacterium
TGGGGGAGAGGATCAGACCAAACAGTATTTCCCCAACCACCATCGGTTGACCCAACCTCGCACTCGCCCAACCCGCCAGTTTTGCGCCGACCACGATCACCGCCAAAAACAGTGCAATCTCGAGAAATCCGCTCATCGTTGCACCAGTAACGTTTTCACAATTTCTTGCATTTCAACCCCTTCAAACTCGAGCAACAACAAAACGCGAAGACCATTTCGACAGTCTCCGCCAAGCCAACGTATTGCCGTTGGAGCACACAAACCTCGAGCGATATCAGTCTACAAGACTTTCAAATTTCACCACCAGGGCAACCGCAAAGTCCGAATTTCGTACATTTTGTAGAAATTCTCAATTCCTGGCGGGCGCAGCAAGCAGCGCCCCTACAAAAAATCGTGTGTGGTAGGGGTGGCGACCATGCCCGAAGCGACCCAGCCCGTTAGGTGCATCTTTAGGGTCAAGACAGGTGCGTTTTATGGTCAAGACAACCCTGTGTTCACCCTTGCGGCATTCAGACGTTGAATGATTGTTGGGTGCATTGGTTTACGACTTTGCGATTGCCCTATTTCACCACATCATCTCGCCCGCATAAACCATGCGTCATGATAGACTGGCGCACGTCCAACACAAAACTCGAGCTTTCAAAATGGCTCGAAAATTCCTGAGGAGGAAAGTCATGAAAAACGCCCGTCAACTCGTCGCTTTTGGTGGAATTGCCGCCCTGCTTGGTTTGGTTGTCGCCGAAAAAGTCCCGACCCCCATTCCAATCGGCGTCAGCGTCGCCCAAACCAGCAACACCGCACTGCTTGGACGCGAACAGGTCATCGGGGCGCAAATCGCCGAAGAGTTCTTCAACTCGAGGGGCGGTGTCAACGGCACACCGTTCAAACTCTTCTTTGAAGACACCGCCGGCGACGAAGCTGGCGCAATCAACGCCTTCCAAGCGCAAATCAACAAAAACAAAGTCGTCGGCATTGTCGGACCAACCCTGTCCCAACAAGCCTTCGCCGCCGACAAAATTGCCGAACAAGCCAAAGTTCCAGTGCTCGGACCAAGCAATACCGCCAAAGGCGTGCCGCAAATCGGTGACTTTATCGCTCGGGTTTCCGCGCCCGTGGCAATCGTCGCCCCGAACGCGGTCAAAGCGGCATTAAAAATCAATCCCGAAATCAAAAAAGTTGCGGTCTTCTTCGCGCAAAACGATGCCTTTGCTACCTCGGAAACAGGCACATTCCAAGAGACCGCCAAAGCCCAGGGACTCGAGGTCACCACCGTTCAAAAATTCCAAACCACCGACACCGACTTCACCTCGCAAGTGACCGCAGGACTCGCCACCAAGCCAGACTTGGCAATCGTTTCAGGACTCGCTGCCGACGGTGGAAACCTGGTCAAGCAACTGCGCATCGCGGGTTACAAAGGCATCATCATCGGTGGCAACGGCTTGAACACCGCCAACATGTTCCCCGTCTGCCAACAATACTGCGACGGTGTTTTGATCGCCCAAGCCTACAGCCCAGCCGCTCCAGGCGCGTTGAACGCCGCTTTCCGCACCGTGTACAAGAACAAATACCGCAAAGAACCACCACAATTCACCGCCCAAGCCTTCGCCGCCGTGCAAGTCATGGTGCAAGCCCTGCGCAGCGTGGACAAGAAAACCAAAGTCAACGACACCGAACTTGCCGACGTGCGCATCGACCTCAACAAAGCCATCCTCGCAGGCAAATACGAAACGCCACTCGGCACAATCACCTTCACCAGCGAAGGCGAAGTCGTGCAAAAGAACTTCTACGTCGCACAAATCAAAATGAATTCAGACAACAAAACCGGCAGATTCGATTACCTCAAATAAACCTCGAGCGACTGTTCTGGCGGGGTTACAAACGTGACCCCGCTTTTGTGTAAAAAACTCGAGTCTCGAGATAGAGAATCCTCAAAAATCAATCACAATCGTTAAACCTGTAGGGTGCGCCGTGCGCATCAATGGTACGCGAAAAACGGTGCGCACGGCGCACCCTACGCCTCGAGGGTTGAACATATGGATTTATCGGTTTTGATTCAAAACTTTCTAAACGGTTTAAGCATCGGCGCGATCTACGCCATTTTCGCGCTCGGATACACCATCATCTTCTCGATTCTGGGCATCATCAACTTTGCTCACGGCGCAATTTTCACGCTCGGCGCGTACTTCACGTACTTTCTAAGCGGAGGCTCGAACAACGGCACGGGTTTGCTTGGCGGTTTTCAACTGCCCTTCGCCCTGCCATTCTGGCTGGCGATCATCGTTGGTTCGCTGCTCGCAGGCGCAAGCGGCGTGCTGATCGAACGCCTCGCCTTCAGACCCCTTCGCGCTCGAGGGGCAGACCCACTTCTCGCCCTTGTCTCGAGTTTGGGTGTCGCGTTGGTGATCGTGAACGTGCTGCAATACGTGATCGGCACTGAAAGTTTATCGTTCCCATCCGACGTGTACGGGCAATGGGTCAGCACCCACCCAAGCATTCAATTTGGCTCGAGCGACCACCCGATTCAAGTCAACACGATCAAAGTCATTATTTTTGCGGTTTCGATGGTGGTGCTGGTGATATTGGCGTACATCATCAACAAAACCAAAATTGGTAAGGCATTGCGTGCCGTCGCCGAAAATCAAACCACTGCCAGTTTGCTTGGTATCAGCACCGACAGGTTTATTGTCTTCACGTTTTTTCTTTCGGGTTTTCTTGGCGGTTTGGCGGGAACGTTGGTCGGCACGGGATTCTCAATCAATGGTCCTTACGGCGGCGTTACATACGGTCTAAAAGGACTGGCGGTGATCGTGCTGGGCGGTCTTGGAGACATTCCAGGCGCAGTTGTTGGCGGTCTGGTGATCGGACTGGCGGAAGCCTTTGTGCCAGGGGATTTGAGCGCCTACAAAGAAGCCGTTGCCTTCGCGTTGCTGTTTATTATTTTGCTGGTGCGCCCGCAAGGAATTCTGGGACGACGGTTGATTCAGAAGGTTTAAAGCAAAAGGCAAAATAACGTTTACTCGAGAAATTGGAGCTTCATGGAAGTCATCAATCAAGCAATCGCTACAGATGCAGGAATGTTTGCCATTTGGGATAGTGCTGCTTTTCAACACATTCTTGATTATGACTCGTGGGACACTGAATTATCCGAAGATGAAATATTTTGAAATACATTCAAATTGGAAAATTTGTTCCAATTAACATTCAATCAGACGGAGGCTTTCAATTTGTAGTCCGTATTGGAAATGTACAGAATCTCGAGAAGCCAGATACTCGAGAAAGCCAATACAGTTTCGTGTCATCTGAAGCTTATTTATTTGATACTGACGGTGATGCTTATGTTTCTGGGTTTGAGCATATTTCTGGAAATTATTTGGAGAATTTGCCGAATTTTTCGCTTAAAAAAGGGCGTTACGTTGTCAATGTCTATATGCTTGATTGGGAAGCAGAGTCAGGATCAAAAGACGAGAACGGTCAACCCACTGCGAACGCACTTCCTGATTTTCTGATTTTGATCAATCCAGAAGAAGCCCCAATACAGTATCGTCAAAAAGTTTTAACCTTTGATCGAAAATAGTTTAAACCATCAAGAAATTCTTTTATCCCAAATCTCGAGAAACCACATTAAAAACAATATTCGCAAAACAAAAAAATAAACTCGAGCTTCAAGGCGCATGGCAATGCGCCCCTACACAAGGAAACCGTGAACGATTTTCTCAACCAGTACGGATTTTTGATCGTGCAAATGATGCTGCAAGCTTTGCTCGGGCTTTCGACATATTTGCCACTGATGGCAGGGCAACTTTCGCTCGCCAGCCCAGGTTTTTACGCGTTGGGTGGCTACATTGCGGCGGTCATCAGCACCAAAGTCTTGCCCGTCAGTTCGGGTTTGTACCCCATCGAACGCTTGCTCCTCGAGATGCTGATTGCGGGTGTTGCCAGCGCGGTGTTGGCGGTGATCGTGGGCGTTCCGGCTTTAAGATTGCGCGGCATTTACCTCGCATTGGCGACCATTGCCTTCGTCGAAATTCTTCGCGTCGTATCGTTGAATCTCGAGGTGACGGGCGGCGCGGTGGGCATTTTCGGAATTCCGCAACCGTTTCAAAATCCGCTCGCTTACGGGCTACTGGTGTTGCCGTTACTCTTGATCGTGATGTTTTTTGTGTTCAGGCTCGAGCGCAGTCGCATTGGTCGGGCATTTGTTGCCATTCGTGAAGACGAACTGGCAGCCGATGCCATGGGCATCAATCCGACGTACCACAAGGTTTTGGCGTTTGTGATGGGCGCAATTCTGGCGGGTATTGTTGGCGCAATCAGCGCTCACTTTTTAAACACCTGGAATGCGCGTCAAGGTACGTTCGATGCCAGCATCAACTCGCTGGCTTACGTGCTCATTGGTGGATCGAGAACCTTTGTTGGTCCAGTCATGGGCGGTCTGATTCTGACCGCGCTGCCCGAAATCTTGCGTGACCTCAAAGATTTGCGCCTGATCGTCAACGGCTTGCTGCTGACCATTGGCGCGATTTACTTGCCTCAAGGTTTAATCACGCCCGAACTCTTCAAACGAGGCTCGAGAAAAGAAGGCAAGAAATGACAGCGCCCAATTCGATGCTTCGCTCCGCTCGAACAGTGACCTTGGAAGCTCGAGGCATGACCCGCCGTTTCGGTGGTCTTATTGCCGTGAATGAGGTCAGTTTTGACGTGACCAAAGGTGAGATTTTTGGTTTGATCGGACCGAACGGCGCGGGAAAAACCACGATGTTCAACCTGATGACGGGCTTAACGCTACCATCATCAGGCAGTTTGAGCTATGAGGGACGCAACATCACAGGCTTGCCGCCGTACAAAATCGCGCAACTTGGATTGGCGAGAACCTTCCAAAACATTCGGTTGTTCGGCAACCTCTCCGCGCTCGAGAACGTCAAAATCTCGCAACACGTTCACACGGGTTCGGGCGTTTGGGCGGGCGTGCTGGGCTTGGGGAAAAGCAAAAGCGAAGAAACACAAGTCGAACACAATGCGTTTGAATTACTCGAGCTTGTCGGCATGAGCGACAAAGCCCAGGACAAAGCCAAAAACTTTTCGTATGGCGACCAACGAAGACTCGAGATTGCCAGGGCGTTGGCGTTAAAACCAAAAGTCTTGCTGCTCGACGAGCCGGCGGCGGGAATGAACCCAAACGAAAAAGGGGCGCTGTCGGATTTTATTCGGATGGTGCGCGAAAAATTTGATTTGACCGTGATTTTGATTGAACATCACGTGCCGCTCGTGATGGGACTTTGCGACCGAATTGCGGTCTTAAATTTCGGGCAGTTGATCGCGCTGGGCAACCCCTCGAGCGTGGCGAATGATCCTGCGGTGATTGAGGCGTATTTGGGCGGTGAGGAATGAACTCGGTGGTTGGGGAAAGGGCGCAGCAAGCAGCGCCCCTACTGGCATTGAAAAATGTTTCGCTCAATTACGGTGGAATTCAGGCATTGAACGACATCAACCTCGAGATTTTCTCGGGCGAGGTGGTCAGTTTGATCGGGGCGAACGGAGCGGGAAAATCCAGCACCTTACGCGCCATCTCGAGAATCGTCAAAACCAGAGCGGGCAATATTATTTACGACGGACGCGACATCACCAAAGCCGAAGCCTCGAGCGTGGTGAAAATGGGCATCGCGCAAAGTCCCGAAGGACGGCAAGTGCTGGCGCGGCAAAGCGTGCGGGACAACCTCGAGATGGGCGCGTACATTCGCAATGACAAAGAAATTGAATCTGACATTGAAGCGCAATTCAAACGCTTTCCCAGGTTACTCGAGCGGCGCAATCAACTGGCGGGAACGCTTTCGGGCGGCGAGCAACAAATGCTGGCGATAGCTCGAGCTTTAATGTCGCGCCCGAAATTGTTGTTGCTCGACGAACCCAGCCTTGGGCTTGCGCCGATCACCGTGCGTGAAATTTTCAATATCATTGATGAGCTTCATGCTAGCGGCACGACCATTTTATTGGTCGAACAAAATGCGCGAATTGCCTTGCAACACGCCACCAGGGGGTATGTGCTCGAGGCTGGAAGGATCACGATTTCGGGTGCGGCGAGTGAGTTGCTCAACGATGCTCGAGTTAAACAAGCGTATTTGGGTTAAATTCTGCCGCAAACGGATTCAGAAAATGCACACCCTCGAGCGTTGCGCCTGAATTGAAATCCTCGGAAACAATCACAGGCACTTGGTTGAGTTTTGCCACCGCCCAAATTTGCGCGTCAAAGTACGAAAGTTGGTGGTCACGTACACCCCGCACCGCTTCAAGCACCACCGCAGGCGAGAGCGGAAACACGGTAAAACTCAGTTCGTAATCTTGCACGTGCCTGTAAACTTGGTTTGCTTCCATACCAAATTTCTTCAGACTAACGTTGGCATACTCGGCGAGAACCTGCGCCGCAAGCGCGGCATTGCCCAGACGCTCGAGGCTTGAAAGCGTATCAATTGCGCGTTGTTGTTTTGCCAAATCTCGAGCATCCAAGGTGTGAATCAAAACGTTGGTGTCGATCAGGTAACGGATGCTCAATTTTGTCCCCAGCGCTCGAGGCGTGGCTCATTGGCGTAAGCGTCTTCGCGGTTGTACGCATAGCCATCACTGGGACGGTGGCTGCGTGAAAATGCGACAGCATCCTCGAGCAGCGCCTGCAAGACGGAACGGTGCGGT
>CAXTTL010000258.1:0-6665 GCA_964247135.1 uncultured Deinococcales bacterium
GAACAACACAAAATTATCCGCATGACGGCAAGTTACGGACAAACAAAGCACGACCAGAGAGTTCAGGAATCCACTTACGCGTAACGTCTTATTTGTCTGCGCCAGAAATAAGCTCCGCAGTCCAACCGCCGAAGCTGTTTTCTTCGAAACACCTGGAATAGAAGTTCGCAGTGCTGGAACAACAAAAGACGCTGAAAATCCGATCTCGAGGGACGATATTGAATGGGCAGAAATGATTTTTGTGATGGAAAAACGTCATGCAAAAGCTTTAAAAACCATGTTTGGTAAGTTGCTCGGGGTGAAACGCCTGGTGTGTTTGGGAATTCCTGACGATTTTGAATTCATGGACGCGAAACTGATCGAAATTCTGCAAGCAAAAGTCACACCGTACCTCGAGCCGTATCTTTCAAGGAACACAGATGATGCCAGTAGCAATCCCAACACTCGAGACTGAACGCCTGATTTTGCGGGCGTTCAAGCTCGAGGATGCCAGTGAATTTGAGCGTTTGATTGCGCCAAAAGAAGTTACCGATGGCACGCTTTCGTTTCCGCATCCTGTACCTGAAGGTTGGGGACTCGAGCGCATCAATCGAATGTTTGAGCGGTTTGAAAGCGGTGAGCACATCGAATTTGCAATTTGTGCTCGAGAATCTGGTGAACTGATCGGCGGAATTGGGCTTGGCATTACCGCCAGACACAAACGCGGGGGTCTTGGCTACTGGCTCGGTGTTGATTTCTGGCGGCAAGGTTATGCCACCGAAGCCGCCAGCGCCGTACTCAATTACGGCTTTCACACCCTCGAGCTTCACCGCATTGAAGCTGGGCATTACCCGCGCAACCCCGCCAGCGGTCGGGTGCTCGAGAAGATTGGAATGAAATTTGAAGGCATCATGCGCGGCGATTTACTCAAAGGTGACCAATTTGAAGACACGGTGATGTACGCCAGGTTGCGCACCGATTTTTAAGAAACCAAAAAATTTGGTACACTTATTGGTATACCAAAGACTCGAGAAATCCTCGAAATCAATTTTGGAAAAACACAAGACAGGGAAGGTACTAACATGGCAATGAAGATTTTTTACGACAAAGACGCCAGCCTCGAGCCTCTCGCCAACAAAACCGTCGCCATTATTGGATACGGCAGCCAAGGTCACGCCCACGCCCAAAACCTCAAAGACAGCGGCGTGAAAGTCATTGTTGGTTTGCGCCCAGGCTCGAGCACCGAAGCCGAAGTCAAAGCCGCAGGTTTGGAAGTGGATAGCGTGCCGAACGCCGTCAAACGCGCCGACGTGATTATGGTCTTGATTCCAGACGAATTCCAGGGCGACGTTTTTAAGAACGACATCAAACCAAACCTCAAAAAAGGCAAGGCACTCGTGTTCGCGCACGGCTTTAACATTCACTTCAAAGCCATCAAACCACCCAAAAACGTCGATGTTTTCCTGGTCGCGCCAAAAGGACCAGGACACCTCGTGCGCCGTCAATTTGTCGAAGGTGCGGGCGTGCCAAGCCTGTTCGCCATTCACCAAGACGCCACCGGCAACGCTCGAGAACTTGCAATGGCATACGGCAAAGGCATTGGGGGAACTCGAGCCGGTTTGATCGAAACCACCTTCCGCGAAGAGACCGAAACCGATTTGTTCGGCGAACAAGCCGTGCTCTGCGGCGGGTTGACCTCGTTAATTGCCGCCGGTTTTGAAACCCTGACCGAAGCTGGCTACGCGCCCGAAATGGCGTACTTTGAATGTCTGCATGAGACCAAACTGATCGTTGACCTGCTGTTTGAAGGCGGTCTGTCATGGATGCGCCACAGCATTAGCAACACCGCCGAATACGGCGATTTTGTCAGCGGACCACGCATTATTGACGCTGGCACGAAAAAACGCATGAAGCAAGTTTTGAAAGAAATCCAGAATGGCAAGTTTGCCAAAGCCTTCTTAAAAGAATGCGCCGAGGGTAAACCAAACATGACCAAATGGCGTAAACAAGCCAGTGACACGCAACTCGAGAAGACTGGGGCGCAATTGCGGGAAATGATGCCGTTTATTAAGAAGCCAAACAGCAAAAAAGTCGAAGGATAAAGTTTAAAAGCGGTTTTTGAGGCTCGAGGGACAGATGATTGTTCCTCGAGTTTTTGGATTTGAATTCTTGAGGGTGGTGGAAAATTGCCTTGAACCACTTCACTGGTTTGATAGTATTTCAAGATGACCGGTTCGATCACTATTCTTATTGTTACTGAAATCCCAGTTTTTGCTGTCTTCGTTTTCCCTTTTTCAGTTGGTATTTTACTTTACTATACTTTTGGACACTTTCTCAACTTGGGTGTTAAAAATAGGTTTTTAAAAAATATTTTTTTGCGTTTTTTAAATAATAAGAGCGTTGCCGAAATTGCTACTGAAGCAGAAAATAAAGAAAACTTTTATCAAATTGTATTAATTGCAACCATGCCTATTTTATTTCTTGGTGTCGTACTGTTTATTCCTGAGTATAGAGAACTGGCACGAGTAGAATTTGATGGTTCTAAGATGTATTTCAAAAATGTTTATGGTGCTATGCTCACAGAACCAACGCTTTATGCGGACATTTTAGAAGTTTCTACTGAGATTAGAGCAAATCATTCCAAGCAGATTATGGTTTCAACATTGCGTGGTGATTATATTTCTTCACATATGACTGATGAAAAAACAATAAATCTGGTACAAACTCAAGTGCTTAAAGAATTGCATTCTCATGGTGTTCAACCATTTTCTGGACAACGTTGATGAGCGTAAAAATCTAACTCAATACTTCAAACACAATTTCTGGCTTTCGACTCGCCACACGCAACAAAGACCGTGCCGCGCCAGTGGGTTTGGAACGACCTTGCTCCCAATTCTCGAGCTTGACACACCCCAAGCCCCTCTGATACCGTAAGAGACGAATGAAACAGGTTTCGACAAATCTACGCCTAGCCCTAATTACCTTGAGGGTTGTGGCTTAGTCGTTTTTTGACGCTTAGCAACCCTCGAGCCGCAAACTCGAGGGTTGTTTTTTTGATTTAAACTTCAATGCTTCATCTTAAAATTTGAAAGGATGCACTCATGCTCGAGAAACACCCACAACCTAAACTTTCTCTTCAAGTTCCTGTTCCCAGGGATTTGCCAACATTGCGCGAAATTGCCGAAAAAGCGGCGCGAGCGTGCGGAGCGGTCAAAGTGGTGTTGTTTGGCAGTGTTGCTCGGGGTGATGCAAATGACTCTAGTGATTTGGATTTGCTGTTGCTTGTGCCTGATGGCGCAGATTTGTTCCAAGCGGGTTTTGATGCTCAAGCACCTTTCATTCCGCGTTTTTTCGCAATGGATTTGATCCCGATGCACGTTTCTACTTTCCAAAATAAAGATTCATTGTTGGCGCTCGAGATTGCTAAGTACGGTGTGGTTTTGTATGGCTAATTCTCGGGATTGGAAAGAATGGGTTCGATTTGCCGAGGGTGATTTTCGTGCGGCACTGAAACTTTCGGATGAATTTGCGGAACAAACCAGTTATTTGTGGCAGCAATCTGGCGAAAAATATTTAAAAGCCATCATTTTGTTCTCGGGTGCTATACCAGTTCAGACCCATGATTGCCTCGAGTTACTTGCTTTTGTGGACTCGAAGTTAGCGGCAGATGATCGGGTTGTTTTGGCTGCGCGATTGCTCAATGCGGTGATGACTCCGAGCCGATACCCAGATTCCTGGGGAGCGCCAACGCTTGACCAAGCCAGACGGGTTTTAGATGCTGCGGGTGTGATTCGCGTTTTTGCTCGAGAAAAGCTTGGATTAGGAGACGAATCATGAGACAAATCATTCATAGTGAACGACTAGCAAGGTTTCCCAATTAAAATCTCGAGATTCAAAATTTCAAACTCAATTCAGACTTAGGAGAAAATACAATGCGACACATTAAAATTTTTGACACGACCTTACGCGACGGCGAACAATCCCCAGGTGTGGCTTTAAGCGTTCCTCAGAAGCTCGAGATTGCCCATGCACTGGCGCGAATGAACGTGGATGTGATCGAGGCGGGTTTTCCGATTACCAGCCAGGGCGATTTTGATTGCGTTCATCGGATTGCCAAAGAGATTCGTGGTCCTGTGATTACGGGACTTGCCCGAACCAGCAAAGGCGACATCGAACGTGCCGCGCAAGCGCTGGACATTGCCGAGAAATGGCGCATTCATACGTTTACCTCTGCCAGCAAAGTCCACCTCGAGTACATGCTGAAAAAAACCCCTGAACAAGTGCTCGAGATCACGGACAACATGGTGCGTTACGCCCGAACATTTTGCGATGATGTCGAATTTAGCGCCCAGGATGTGATGCGAGCCGATTTTGAATTTGTGATTCAAGTCTTTGAAGCGGCGATCAATGCGGGTGCGACCACCATCAACATTCCAGACACGACGGGTTACGGCACGCCGCTCGAGTACGGCGCACTGATTAAACGGATTCAGCTCGAGGTGGTTCGTGGGCGTGACGTGGCGATCAGTACGCACTGTCACGACGATCTGGGCATGGCGGTGGCGAACAGTCTGGCAGCCGTCGAAAACGGTGCGACGCAAATTGAATGCACGATCAATGGCATTGGTGAACGCGCTGGCAACACGAGTCTCGAGGAAGTCGTGATGGCGCTGGCAACCCGTGGCGATTACTACCAGGCGCAAACGCAACTGAACACCAAAGAGATTTACCGTCTCTCGAGGATGGTTTCGCGGCATTCGGGCATGGTGGTGCAACCGAACAAAGCGATTGTTGGCGATAATGCTTTCGCGCACGAGGCGGGCATTCATCAGGACGGCGTGCTCAAAAACAAATCCACTTACGAAATCATGAGTGCCGAAATGGTCGGACGTGAAGCCGCCGTGCTCGTGATGGGCAAACACTCGGGGCGTGCGGCGTTCAAAAAAGCGCTCGAGGATTTGGGCTACGATCTCTCAGGCAGCGTTCCAGATCACGGCTTGACCGAAGAGAGCGTGAATGCCCTGTTCGTGCGTTTTAAGGAGCTTGCAGACCGCAAGGGCGCGATTGGTGCGGAAGAACTGCGGGCGCTCGTCGAAACTCGAGATTCCAATGTACCTGAAACCTTCAAACTCGAGAGCATTCAGGTTTTATCGGGAACGCACGTGATTCCAACCGCCACCGTCACGCTCGAGACGCCCGAAGGTCCACAACAACACGCCTCGAGTGGCGATGGTCCTGTGGATGCCGCCTTCAAAGCCATCAACGCCCTGACAAAAGTTCATCCCACGCTCGAGAGTTACCGCATTGAAGCCGTCACCGAAGGCGGCGAGGCATTGGGTGAAGTTTCGCTTCGCGCTCGGGTGAACGATGTTGTCTATTCTGGGAACGGACTTGCCACCGATATTGTCGAAGCCAGCGCAAGGGCGTGGCTCGAGGTGGTGAATTCTGCGATAGCTCAGGTTGGTGTGAAAAAAGAAGCTGTGACGGCGATTTGATTATGGGATTCTTTATCATTGATTTGAAAGACGAACAAAATGCATTGAAGGTGAACGTTTGGAATTGGCGACCAACCTTGGAAATGATTACCAAAATGAACATCCTCGAGATTCAAGAACTCGAGTCAATGAGTTTCAACGGTGGGTCAGGAAAGGCGACCGAATCCCAAACCAAACTGATTGCACAAAAACTTCGTCTAATGCTCGCTGGTTTGGAATCCAATGCTCGAGTGCTTGTAGATGGCTCGGTAACAACTGAACCCGATGATGGTGAATTTCATCGTGATGAAGTAGAAAAAAACTACAGTGCTACCAAAGATTGGCTAGAACGGTTCGCAGAGTTTTGCGAATCTTGCAAAGGATTTTACGTTATTTGAAACGCTAATATTCTCGAAATTGATGTAAAGAAAGAAGCTGTCACTTCAAGTTAAACTCAAACTGTCAGACTCAAGATTGCTGTCATCCTCACATCAGCCCAAGCTCAGAAAGCCAACATGAACCTCGAGCGTTTGACAAAATTTTTGGTCGAATTGTCTTTCAACAACGACAAACCTTGGTTCGACAAAAACCGTGCCGAGTACCAAATCTTGCGGCTCGAGTTTATCGATTTTATAGCAGGTTTGATTTCTGAAATCTCGAGTTTTGATGCGTCCGTCAAGGCTGTGAAAGCAAAAGAAACCTTGTTTCGCATCAACCGTGATGTGCGTTTTAGCAACAACAAAAACCCTTACAAAACGCATTTCAGTGCCGCCATTGCGGGTGGTGGGCGTCACTCGAGTTTGCCGATTTATTATCTTCAACTTGGGGCGGAACAATCGGTGGTGGCGGGTGGTGTGTATGTTCCTGAATCCGATCAACTTGCCACAATTCGCAGGTTTATTGCGCTCAACCCAAAGAAAGCTGATGCGCTATTAAAGAACAAAATCTTGCTTGAGCATTTTGGTGGTTTGGATTTGGATCATGTTCTCTCGAGGTTTCCCAAAGGTTTTTCTGAAGGTTCGAGCTTACTGAAATTCAAGAGCTTTACGGTTTCTCGAGGGTTTGACGCGTTCGGGTTTCAGCCTGAAATTTTACGGGATGAACTGATCTCGAGTTTCCAAAAAATGCAGCCACTCCACAAATTCTTGCGTGAGGCACTGACCTACGAGGTGAAATCATGAAAGTTATTGGTCTGATCGGCGGCACCAGTTG
>CAXTTL010000259.1:0-6446 GCA_964247135.1 uncultured Deinococcales bacterium
GGGCTTGGGCGCACGCCGAGGGGCACAAGGTCAAAGCCTGGGCGCAATATGAAAATGAGAGCGTTTACAAAATCGTGTTTGAAAGCCCGAACAACGGTTTGCAGCAAAAACTCGAGCAGCACCATCAAGACCTGATGTTTTACCCGTGGGGCAACCAGTACCTCGAGGTGACGCGCGGCGGGGCAACCAAAGGCACGGCGCTGGAGTTGATTGCCAAGACGCTGGGCGTGGCGCAAATCGACACGATTGCTTTCGGGGACGGCGGCAACGACCATGCCATGCTCGAGTGGGCTGGGCGCAGCATTGTGGTCGAAGGCGGAGATTTGAATCTCGAGCGTGAGCACGAACGCATCGCGCCGCCTGCCGAACACGGTGTTGCGTTGTGGCTCGAGCAAAACTTGCTTTAAGTTGATGTTGCTTTTAAGGTGAACAAACCTGGGATGTTGGCGTCAAAACCCCAACCTGGTGTTTCCTGGAGCGTTTCAATGCGAAAACCATGTTGGGCAAAGGCGGTCACGATCTCGCCCAACGTCCAGCATCGTGTCAAGCAATCTGGCGTCTGGGTTTCGAGAAGGTGCTGATACGGCACTTTGCCAAAATGCGGACTCGAGTCAAAATAATTGCGGTCCGCCAGCGTTTGGGTTGGGGTTTTGCTCAAAAGTTTTGAAGCAATTGGATGAAAGTCGTTGATGACAAGCGTTCCACCGATTTTCAACATCTGGTGAACCTGTTTTGCCAAAGCGTTCAAATCCATAAACCAATGCAGAATGCCCAATTCCATCAAAACCACGTCAAAATCATAGTCTTGTGGCTCGAGCTTCATAAAATCCACCACCACATACTCGAGGTTAACCTTGGCAGCCTGTGCAAGTTCGAGCGCATAACGTTTGCTCGATTCTGAAAGATCAAAAATCGTGACCTCTGCTCCCAGCAACGCCATTGCCACCCCAGCTTTGCCCATCGAGCCGAGTGGGTTCGCCACTTTTTTACCGTCAAGCTTGCCCAAATGATGCAAAACCCGTTCCAGAATTTTTTCAGGCTCGAGTGTTGCCGCGAGTTCTGCGGGCGTGCCGTTCTCGATCACCCATGCTTCGTAAGCACCCGTGTTCCAAGCAGCTCGGTTGATGGCACTCATTTCAGATTGATTCATGTTCTAGGTTAACCCAAGGTGGAGTTTGATTCTCGAGTCCAAATCGGTCATGACATCGTTTGGCACGAAACCCAATCGTTTGACCAGCCTGCTTTTTGAGACGCTGCGCAGCAATTCGGTTTGGGCTTTGCTGTCATGCTCGAGATTGGTGCGTGAACCAGGTAAAAGCAGTTGAAAAGGATAAATGTTTGCGGTGCTGCTCGAGATTGGTAGGACAATCACACTCGAGCCGTGCATGTTGGCGCTGTTGTTGGTGATGATGATGGCTGGTCGTATTTTATTGGCTTCTGCTGCCCGGGCTGGGTCAAAATCAATCAGGAAAATATCGCCCCGTCGTGCCGACATTAGCGTTCCTCGAGTCCGTCAGTTAACGCGGCAGTGTCCCAAAATTTTTGGTCTGGGTCGTTGTCTTTGGCATGGGCTTGGTAGGCGGCAGCCAGTTCGGCTTCCTGCATGGCTCGTAAGCTTTGGGCAATCACTTCGCTGCGACTGAGCGCATGATCGTGCTGAAATCGTTCAACAAATTGCGCCAAATCTGGCGGCAGACTGATCGTCCATTTTGATACGGTCATACTTTTTTGCATACCAAATAGTATGCAAAAATGATTCTGCTTGTCAAGTGAATCTCGAGTTTTGTGCTTTTCCCAATCAGTCTTTGGTTTATGCTGCTCTCAGAGGTAGATTTTATGACACAGACCCTTTCTCGAGTCAGACCACTTGAAAGCATCGATTTCAAATCCTTCCCCAGCCCGTGTTATGTGCTCGACGAATCCAGACTGCGGCACAACATGGAAATTCTCAACCGCGTGCAGCTCGAAAGTGGTGCGAAAATCATTTGCGCCTTAAAAGGCTATTCGCTCTGGGCAAGTTTTGGCATCATCAAAGAATACTTGCACGGCACCACCGCCAGCGGTTTGTACGAGGCGCAACTTGGGCGCGAGAAATTCGGCGGCGAGGTGCACGTCTACTCGCCAGCTTTTACGCCAACCGACATGGGTGAAATCCTCGAGATCGCCGATCACATCAGTTTCAACAGTTTTACGCAGTGGACGAGATTCCGTGAAATGGTCAAGAACGCCCCTCGAGCCATCTCGGCTGGCATTCGCATCAATCCCGAATACTCGGAGGTGGAAACGCCATTGTACGACCCGTGCGTGCCATTCTCGAGGCTCGGTGTGACCCGTTCGGAGTTCAAACCCGAGCTTCTCGAGGGCATCGAAGGTTTGCACTTTCACAGTTTGTGTGGCAAGGGTGCGGACACGCTCGAGCGCACCATCGACGTGATCGAACAACACTTTGGCGAGTTTCTGCCGCGCATGAAATGGGTCAATTTTGGCGGCGGGCATCACATCACCAAAGCCAGTTACGATATTGAGCGCCTGATCAAAGTGATTAAAGCTTTCAAAGCCAAATGGAACCTCGAGGTCATCCTCGAACCGGGCGAAGCCGTCGGCTGGCAAACGGGCTGGCTGGTCTCAAGCGTGGTCGATACCTTGCGCAACGGCATGGACATTGCGGTGCTCGATATTTCCGTGTCAGCCCACATGCCCGACTGCCTCGAGATGCCGTACCGCCCAGACATTTTAAACGCCGCCGAACCGCTCGAGAAACCGCACACCTACCGGCTTGGAGGCACGACCTGCCTTGCGGGCGACGTGGTCGGCGATTACAGCTTTGACCAGAAGCTCAGTGTTGGGGATACGGTGGTGTTTGACGACATGATTCATTACACGATTGTGAAGACCACAATGTTTAACGGCGTCAAGCACCCGAGCATCGGGATTCTGCGCGAAGACGGCAGTTTTGACGTGGTGCGCGAGTTTACCTACGAGGATTTCAAGAACCGCCAATCGTAATTTCGCAACGGTGAACATCAGGATGGCGCACACGCTGGCTGGTAAGCACGGCAATAACTGCTGTTTCGTGCGTTCTTGCCTCGGGCAAGTGCAGCGCTTTGGACCCGAGGCAATTGTTTGATTATTCTTCGACCAGTTCTTGCACAATTCTGGAAGTTGGATGAATACACAGCATCTCGAGCAATCCATTTCCAATATTCAAAAACCGGTGTGGAACATCTTGGGCGGCAACAACAATGTCTCCAGAATGGGCGTCGATTTGTTTGTCACCGACCGTAAACCGTACCAAGCCATCGTGAACCAACCAAGTCTCGGCATAAGGATGCTTGTGCAGGTCCGACCCCGTGCCTGGTTCGGTCTTGGTATGAAAAAACGAGGTTTCGGAACCGTAATCGCCGCCCTCAAACTTCACAGTTCCGCCCGGGCGCAACTCGAGAGATTCCGATGATATGACTTTGCACATGAAAATCCTCCTGTCAAGATTGAAGCATGGTGTTCAGGCTCGAGAAACGAATTCAAAGTTGAGGGGCTAACGCCTGCAATGGCGCCGTTTGGTAAAGCACAGACACAACACCTGTCTCATGGGTTTTTGACTCGAGCAAGTGCAGTGCTCTGGACTCGAGCTGATCGCCAAACAGGTGTTGTCCGCCGCGTACCACCACCGGATGCACCCACAGTCGCAGTTCGTCGATCAAGTCCAGCGCCAACAGTGATTCCACCAGCTTGGCACTGCCGATGATGCCAATGTCACCGCCAGCTTGCTGTTTAAGCCTCGAGATTTCTTCTTTTAAGTTTCCATTGATGATGCTCGAGTTGTTCCAATGAACTTCCTCGAGCGTGGTCGAAACCACGTATTTTGGGACGCCATTTAATTTGTCGGCGATGCCGTGTTCGTTCTGGGTTTTTGAAGACCAGTGTTTGGCAAAAATTTCAAACGTGACTCGCCCAAAAATCAAGGCATCGGCGGCGTGAATGCTGGCATTGATCTCGGCTTGGAGGTCAAAGTTGACAAAAGGGAAGTGCCATTGTTCGGGTGCTTCCATCACACCGTTGAGGGAGACGAACTCCGAGGCAATGATTTTTCGCATACGCTTCCTCCAGATGTATTTCGTGGCTTAAAACTTTGGGTATCTCGTGGCGTCAATGGGGTTTTGAACTTTTTATGCCGCGTTGTACGCTTGTCTCAACCACGCCAGCAATTCGGTATCGATCTGTTTTGGGTCGCTCACCCGCACCCGGTGCGTGACCATCGAATTCCATGACCCAGCCAGCTCGAGTCGGTCTGTCGGCGCGACCCCTTTGAGTTTGATGCCAACATCAAAACGTTCCGCGCTCGAGGGTTGCAAGATGGCGAATTTTTTCTTGCCGATCAAGACGTTGACGTATGTTTCGTTTGCCAGGGCATCCACGTTGGGATCGAAGGCTTTGAGCCTGGCAATCAATGTGTCGCAAGTTCCGCGCCAAATTGCTTTTTTGCCGGCGCACAATTGCTCGAGTTTTTCGTCACCGCTCGTTTTTCTCGTCTCGGACTTTAACAGCACCGCAACGATGGCATTCGCGTGACCGTGCCCAAGACCGAAATCATTTTTGAGCCAATTAACGATCTCACCGTGTTTGGTCAAGTTTTTTTGCTGGGCGAGTTTGGCAAAGTCGTCTGGGGTCTTGCCCGTTTTGGCTTTGATGGTGTCCAGGTAAGCTTGGAATGACATGGCGTTCTCCTATTCATTCGGTGCGAGTGGTTGAGTGGGTTTGGAGCGAACTTTGGTGCGTTAAACTTCGCCCTCGAGCGTGATTAGGCGAAGAACTCCACCAGCACGGGAGCCAACACTTCGGCTGAGACGTTATGCTCCTGACCCTCGAGCGTGGCACGCTGCCCTTTTGCCATCAGCTTGACCATCGCGTCGGCGCTCGGTTGGAAGAAGGGCATACTTGCAGCGCCGTTGATGACAATGGTTGGAATCTTGACCTCAGCAACCCGTGCTTCGGGCAGCGAATAATCGCCCATGACCGTGGCGTCGTACTCGAGGGTATGTGCCAGCGCTTCTTGTGCCGCCCACCAGGGTTGGCTTTTGGCGAACGCCACGAATTCTGCGGGCATACCGACCACTGTTGCCATGAAGTATTCGGCGGCTTCGCCGCGCTTTCCGGCGGCAACCAGATCATGAAAGGTCTTGGCGGTGTCGGCTGGCGGGCGCATGGCTGGATCAAGGATGTATGGCGGTTCCCACAACGCCAATTTGGTGATGCTGGGCAGTTGACGTGCCGCCTCGAGCGCCAATGCCGCACCAGACGATGATCCGTACAGGTAAGCCGAACCACCTGCGGCTTGGGCGACGGCGGCGATGTCTTCAACCTCGCGTTCAACCGCGTAAGGTTGGGTGTCACCGCTCGGTCCACGTCCGCGACGATCATAGTTAAAAACCGTGAAGTGCTCGGCTAGAAGGGTGGCGAGTGCGGCGTTCGACCCGCGATCCACCGAGCCGCCGCTGACCAAAATCACGGCAGGTCCTTGACCGATTTGATCGAATGCAATGTTGGTGCCGTCTTTGGAAGTGACTTGATTCATGGTTATTCCTCCTGGGTTATTGAGTGATTGGGCGGACGGTTGCGGGGCGGATGAAGCTCGAGGATTGAAATTTTTAAGTGGTAATTGCAATGGCTTGCTCGAGACGGTCAAGACTCTGGTTCCAGCCGTCCTCCATGCTGGCGAGCGAGACGGCGACGTTTGGACCGGCTTTGGTCACGACCGCTTGAACCCTCAGTTTGGTCTTGCCGTTTTCGTCGCTGAAAGTCACGGTGTTGCGCGTCTCGAGTTGGGCTTGACCAGTTGCATCTTTGAAGGCATTGTTGCTGAAGACGAGTCGTTTTGGAGGATCGAACTCGAGGAAAATGCCTTCGCTGGGAATCAAGGTGCCGTCTGGGGCTTGCATGGTGATGCGGATGCTGCCGCCAGGTCGTGCGTCCACCTCGCAGACTGGATTGCTGAAGTCTTTTGGTCCCCACCACTGCGCCAGGTGCCTGGGGTCGATCCAGGTCTTGAAAACCAGTTCGCGCGGCGCGTTCAAGGTGCGCTCGAGAATCAGCACGTGCTCAAATTCGGGGTTGTTCATCGGTGTCCTTTCGCTGTACTTCTTTTTGTAATTCCTCGAGGTACGCCTCAAGTCGGTCCAAACTTTCATTCCAGTGGCGCTCAAAGGTCTTGGTCCAGTCATAAATTTGTTTGATGCCTTCGGGGTTGAGGCGGTAGAGGCGTTGTTGCGCGTCGCTGCGCATGGTGACCAGCCCAACTTCTTTCAGGACGTTTAAATGTTTGGAGGTTTGGGGTTGGCGAAACTTTAAGGCTTGTGCGATTTGGTTGACCGATTTTTCGCCGTCCACCAGCAACTCGAGGATGCGACGGCGTTGCACTTCGGCGGGTCTTTGACGGCGTTCCACATCGT
>CAXTTL010000260.1:0-6404 GCA_964247135.1 uncultured Deinococcales bacterium
GCTGCGACCATGCCCGTTAGGTGCATTTTATGGTCAAGAAGCTTGCTGCGCCCTGAATGATGGGAAATTCAAGCTCGAGCCAGCGATGGAACGGCTCGAGCTTCGGGCATCAATCCCTCGAGGGCGCTGCCGATGGCGAGCGCCAGGGCATCTTCAAAGGGTCGTGTGACGATCTGAATGCCCACAGGAAGCCCGTGAGTACCAAAACCACAGTTGACACTCAGGGCGGGCAGTCCAGTCAGGTTGTACGGTCCTGTGCGTCGTGCCTCGGTTGCGCCCGCGTCATCGGCGGCGAACACAGGGTCTTCAAACGGCGCAACGAACGCCACGGTCGGCGAGAGAATCGCATTCACGTTGTTGAAAACCTCGAGATATTGGCGCGTCAAATGCCGTCGGTACTGTTGTGCCCGAACGTGCGTCACGGCTGGCACGGCAAAGCCCAGTTCGATCTGCATTCGGGTGAGGGGTGCGTAATCTTGGGGGCGCGTCGCCATCCAATCGGCGTGAATCGCGCTGGCTTCGGGCAAGAGCACGTTCAGCAGGGCGGCATCGGCAAGCTCAAGGTCGGGAATATGAACCGTGATGATTTCGGCTCCAGCTCGCTCGAGGGCTGTACAGGCGGTATCAAAGGCGGCGGTCACTTCGGGCTGCATCTCCTTGCCCTCGCGTTGCAAGATTCCAAAACGCATTCCTTTCAACTCGAGTTTGGCAGCCATTTTTTTGCCCGTCATGACCTCGAGCATTAACCCTGCATCGTTGCTTGAGCGGGCGATTGAACCCGCGTGATCGAGCGACCACGAGAGCGGAAAAACACCCTCGAGGCTGGTTAAGCCGTAGGTTGGCTTGAAACCCGCCACGCCGCAGTACGAGGCTGGAATCCGAATCGAACCGCCCGTGTCCGTGCCGACCGCCGCAAAACACAAGCCCGCCGCCACCGCCGCCGCCGAACCGCCACTCGAGCCTCCCGCCGTGCGGGTCGAGTCAAAGGGGTTGTTGGTCTGCCCGTAATCTGGGTGCACGATGCCGTAAGCAAACTCGAGCAGATTTGTTTTGCCGACCAGCACCGCCCCCGCCGCCTCGAGCCGTTTGGTGATGGTTGCGTCTTGTTCTGGGACATGATCGCGCAGGATGCTCGAGCCGCAGGTGGTGCGAATGCCAGCCGTGTCGATCAGGTCTTTGAGGGCAATCGGGATGCCGTGAAGCAAACCCCGATCAATCCCAGAAGCCAACTCCTGTTCGGCTCGAGTCGCCTGTGCCAAGGCTTTTTCGCTGGTGATGGTGATAAAAGCATTCAAGCTTGGGTTGAGTTGTTCGATGCGTGTGAGCGTCAAGCGCGTCAACTCGAGCGGCGAGAGTTCTTTGGCGCGGAACATCGCGGCAATTTCTGGAATCGATTTGAGCAGCAACTCGGGGTCAGCCATCTTCAGCCTCAGTCCAGGGTTTGCCAACGGCGCTGAGCGTTCCCAGTTTGAGTTTGATGATTTCTGCATCGCCATCGAACACGGGTTGAAGCGCGGGAATCAAATCGTCAGCACGTTCAAGGCTGATCTCGAGTCCCGCCAGACGCGCCATCCCGAGCACGAGTTCTGGGGAAAGCGCTGGCATATCAAGCCTCCATTTCCTGCTCGAGTTCGGCAAGGTTTGCCCAGTCAAGCGCCCGAGTGCCGTGTTCAATTTCGTGAATCATTTCAATCAAACGTGCCGTGATGGGAGCAGGCACGCCGACTTCTTTGCCAAGCGCCACGATTGGACCGAGTTGCGCGTCCACCTCGGTTTGGCGCTTGCGGACGGCAAGATCGCGCCAGATTCCAGAATGCGTTTTGGCGGATTTGCGGTTGAACACCACCATCTCCTCGAGTGAAGCTGTTGCCGCCTCGAGCGTTGCGTCTGGCGTGAAGGCATGGGGGTTGAAACCGTTGAAGCCCTCTGGTGTGATGCCTCGAGCCGAGGCGATTCGCATGACTTCACGGGCAACCGCAATAAAAAGCTTGCGGTGTTCAATCGCAGACAGGGCATCGGCAATGGATTCGTTGGTCATGGCGGTGACAAACAATTGTGCGCCGTATGCCATCTTGCCCCACAGAAAACCCCAAATGTTGTTGGTCATGATCGCTCGGTCATCAAACTCGAGCAACAGGTTTTGCAATGCCGCCAGCCGTGGCGTGGTTGCGCCGCTCAGTTCGCCAATCACCACCGCGCCGCGTCCAGCGTAATGAATGATTCCAGGCTCGAGGTAATCCGCGCCAAAGTTGACAAAGCAACCCACGGTGCGCGATTCGCCAACCACGCTGGCAATCTCGAGTTCGTTCAAACCATTTTGGGCGCTGATCACGAAACCATCCGAGGTCAGATGGGCTTCGAGCGCCCGTGCCGCCTCGAGTGTGTGATGCGCCTTGACGCACAAGAACACGGTATTGAATTTACCCTCGAGCGTTTCGGGCGTGAAGGCTTTGGCGTTGACGTTGAATTCGGCGATTGGACCTTCGATGTTTAACCCTCGAGCGTTGATGGTTTGAACATGATCGGCGGCGCGATCCACAAAAACAACATCATGCCCAGCCTGGGCAAAATACGCGCCAATCGTGCCACCAATCGCACCCGCGCCCCAGATCAAAATGGGTTCGGGAACGTTGTTCACACCCAACCTTGCTCGAGCAACTCACGCGTTTCCGCCACCGCCACCGCCCAGAGGGCGTGCATGTCGGCGTCGGGTCGCTGGTACAAACCACCGTAATTGCCGTCGCTCAGGTACTCGCGCAATTTTTTGGGGTCGAGCAGCCGTAACCTCGAGAAATCCGCCATCGGTTTTTGGTGGCTCGGCGGTGTGATGCCCTCGAGTCGCGTCCAGGGGAAATTTTCCATCCAGGAGGCGTGCGAGGCGACAGGGTCGATCTCCTGGACTTTCGCCCAGGTTGCGGGGGCATTCCACCAGTTGTGAAACATGACCTGCGTGCCAGGATGATCCGCCATCCATTCGCCCGCAAAGCCCTGCGCGGGCGAATTGCCGCCGTGACCGTTGACGATCAAAATGCGTTTGAAGCCCTGCTCGAGTAGCCCGTCCAAGACATCACGAACCACGTTCAGATAGGTTTGCACCCGCAAGGTGATGCTGCCCGGATAGGCGCGAAAGTACGGCGTGATGCCATACGCCAAAACTGGAAACACTGGCACACCAGACGGTGCGGCACTCTCGAGACCCATGCGTTCAGCCAAAATACTGTCCACACTCAGGCTGAGGTACGCGTGTTGTTCGGTGCTGCCCAGCGGCAACACACAGCGGTCATCGTGTTTCAGGTAATCCTCGACCTGCATCCAGTTCATGTCCGAAATTTTCATGGTTCTCCTCTCGAGCCTAAATGGTTTAGCGCCGGACAGCTTCGGGTTTGTGCTCGCGCAACTTTTCGATCATTGGCAGCAAGTCGCGCTCAATGCTGCGCGGATCGGGCACATGACGGTATTCAAAGGCGCGAATGTACTCGGGCAAACCCTCGAGAATGCTGCCAGAACCGGTGGCATAAACGATCACATCGCAATTGCGTTTGAGGCGCTCGATGCCCGCGCGATCCGCGAGCACGGTGGCAATCGGTGCGTCCAGATGGGAGGCAAAGCGTTCGACACCAGATTTCATGGTTGGCAAAAATTCTGGGAAGGTCGAAATGATGCCCAAACGGGTGCGCGGTCCAAGTTCGGCGAGAGCGGTGCGGGTGCGTTCCGAGGGAATAAAATTGACGGTGGCGATGGGTACTTTTGTGCCCACAACCGCCTGGACTTGCGCCTTGCGGTGCGCGATGGCAACCAGCAGATCGGCTTTTTTCAGTACCCTGAGCGCACTGGGTTGCAGCTCCAATTGCTCGAGCGTGGTGGCTTCGATGCTGTCGCCAGGCTGAAGCATCGGGCGCAAATCGCTGACGTAAGAACGCGTCGCCTCGAGAAAAATTCCGACAAACACCAGCTTGATCGGTTGGCTCGAGGCGTAACGCCCCAGCCGCGCGTTGACCATGCCCGCCAGCTCGACCCTCGAGACGCCGTGCGCGTCGGTGATGGCGATCAGGCGGTCAATCTGGCGTTGCAGCTCGAGCGCCCGCTCCTGCCCTTCGGGGGCGTTGCTGCCATTGTGGCTGACAAAAGTCCCGCGCCCCGCTTGAGACTCGAGCAGCCCGTCCATTTGCAATTCTTTGTAGACCTGCGAGACGGTCATGGTGGCGATGCCCAGTCCCTCCGCCAGTTCGCGCACGCTGGGCAGTTGTTCGCCTGGGGGAAGTTCACCGCAGGCAATGCCGTATTCAATCTGCCCCCGCAATTGCTGGCTGATCGATACGGGCAGGTCGCGGTCAATCCGAAATTTCATGCGGGATTCCTTTCAGCTTATGGTGTATTAATAAACTATAACAGTTTGACGGATTGTTTTCAAATGGCGCGGACTCGAGCTTTGCCCAGTGGAGACTCGAGTTTGTGTGTCGATATCTGTTCGAGTGAGGAAAAAATCGTCCAAGACAGGTTCAATCAAGCTCAAGCCTCAACGGATTTGTCCGAGCCACCCTCATCAGAGCCGCATTGACACACCCGAGGTCTTGACACTGCCAGCACAGGGCGTTAAGCTCAACTATTACACTTTGCCAATAGCGCACGGTGTTGAACAAATGCTCGAGGAGGCTTGCATGAAGAGATTCTTTGCTTTCGCGCTCGTCGCGGTGGTTATTGCCACCAGTTTCGTCTCTGCCGCATCCAAACGCGGCGGCAAAATGACCTATGGTCGTTACGCGGATTCGTTGTTTCTTGACCCAGTGCTCAACGATGCCAATCCCGACATTTGGATCATTTTGAACCTCTACGACACGCTGCTTCAGCCGACCAGCGACGGCAAGGGCGTCAAACCCAACCTCGCCACGCGCTACAAGGTTTCAGCCGATGGCAAAACGTTTACCTTGACCTTGCGCTCTGGCGTGAAGTTCTCGGACGGATCGCCCTTTACGGCTGCCGACGTAAAATTTTCGCTTGATCGCGCCAAGAACCCAGACAACGGCGCGTGGAATGGTTTAATCGCCTCAATTGACACGGTAACAGTCACCAATCCAACCACTGTCACGCTCGCGCTCAAATACCCAGACCCCAGCCTGCCCGCCGCGCTCGCCACCTTCAACACCGCAATTTTGCCGCAAAAACAATTTATGGCAAGCCCTGGCGCAAAAGACGAGGACAAAGCCAAAGCCTTCGCCGAAAAGCCAATTGGCACCGGACCATTTGTGCTGACCGATTGGAAAAAAGGCTCGAGCATGACCTTGAAGCGCAACCCCAATTACTGGGCGAAGGGCGACGACGGCAAGGCGCTGCCGTACCTCGACGAGATCAACTTTCAGATCATCCCAGATGACAACACCCGCATTTTGAAGCTGCAATCTGGCGAACTGGACGGCGCGGAATTTATTCCGCTGGCTCGAGTGAGTGAACTCCAAAAAGACGAGAAACTCAACATGCAGCTTTTCCCCTCCACCGAGGTGGACTTTGCGATCATGAACAACCGCCCCAAACTCAAAGACGGTTCTGACAACCCACTCTCGAGCGTCAAGGTGCGCCAAGCCCTGAATTACGCCACCGACAAGGATGCGATCATCAAACTCGTGACTTTCGGACTGGCAAAACCATCCAAGTCGTTCATGTCCTCTGCCACGCCGCTTTACGCCGCACAATCTGGTTATGCCTACAACCTCGAGAAAGCCAAATTGCTGCTCAAACAAGCCGGTTTCAGTCAGGGTTTTGAGGTGTCGATCATGGCGCGGTCTGGCAATGCCAACGATGCCGGCATCGCCAGTGCGCTGCAACAAATGTGGTCGCAGGTTGGCGTCAAGCTTCGCATCGACCTGCTCGACAGCGCCGCCGCCCGCGCCAAGTACCGCGCCAACGACTTTCAAATGCGCATCAGCGGTTGGACGGATGACATCGCCGACCCAAGCGAAATCACCAGTTATTTTGCGATTTTCAAAAACGTTGAGAGCTTGCACACGGGCTTTCAAAACGACAAAATCGAAGCCTTGTTCGAGCAAAGCCAGCGCGAACCGAGCCGCGTCAAACGCGCCAGTTTGTACCGTTCGATTCAGAGTATTTACTTTGAAGCCGCCCCGATCATCTTCCTTTATGAAGCCCCGTACCCAGTAGCCTTGCAAAAATACGTTAAAGGCTTTGTGCAAATTCCGCTCGGCAACAATATTTTTGTCAACACCTCGCTCGAGAAATGAATTTGCATTGTCTTTGATGGTTCTCTCGAGTTGAGAATGCTGTCAGGAATGAAACTTCAGTGTTCCCAATTTGGAGGTTGGTCATGCGAAATTGGTTTGGGGCTTTGCTGGTGATGGGAATGGTTTTTTTCTTTGCTACTTCTACTTTTCTCTTCTTTTATTCTTCTATTT
>CAXTTL010000261.1:0-6392 GCA_964247135.1 uncultured Deinococcales bacterium
TGGCACGGTCATCACCTATTTCGAGAACGACCCGCGCAAGGTGCAACGCTCGAGCATGGGAACGGGTTTGACACACCATTATGCCTTCGCCACCGAGAATCAGACCACACAACTCGAGTTGCGCGAAAAATTGCTGATGGCTGGTATCAACGTTTCGCCTGTGATGGAGCGAATTTATTTTAAGAGCATTTACTTTGCCGACCCAAACGGGCATATCCTCGAGATTGCCACGAATGACCCTGGTTTTTTGATTGACGAATCCAAGGAAAGCCTCGGCTCGAGTTTAAAACTTCCAAGCTGGCTCGAGCCTCAACGCGGCGACATCGAAAGCGGTTTGGTTGCACTGTGACACCAATTCACGAGAATCAAACGGTGTTGAAAACAGGTGCGCCGCTGGAGGCTGCCAAAGCGGTCATGATTTTAATTCATGGGCGCGGCGACAGCGCTCAGGGCATCATGGGTTTAAGCCAGGAATTTGCGTTTTCGGATTTTGCGTTTCTCGCGCCGCAAGCCGCCAACAACACTTGGTATCCGTATCGGTTTATCGAACCAACCACTCGCAACGAACCGTACCTCTCGAGCGCCATTCAAACCATCAACAACATCTTCAAGTTAACCCAAAAACATGTGCCACTCGAGCGCACGTTCTTGGTCGGGTTTTCACAGGGCGCGTGTTTGGCGCTCGAGGTCGCAGCCCGTCACGGTGGGCATTTTGGTGGTGTGATCGCGTTTTCGGGCGGCTTGATCGGCGACAGGCTCGAGCCTCTCAAATACCAGAACCTCGAGCAAACCCCGATTTTTCTGGGTTGCTCGGACGTGGACAGCCATATTCCCAAAGCTCGAGTGAAAGAAAGTGCAGTTTTGCTCGAGAAACTGGGCGCAAACGTGACCCTGCGACTGTACCCAAATTTTAGTCACAGCATCAATGAAAACGAACTCGAGTTGGCTCGAGTTCTGGTCAATAATAGTTTGGGTTAATCTCAGTACAGAACGGGAATTTGCTGTGGCAACAACGCCCGAACGTTGTCCAGCAATTCTGGTTTGGTGATGGGTTTCAGTAAGTGCGCCTGCACGGTTTCGGTTTCAAAACGCGAGCCAGACAAAATAATCACTGGAACTTCGGGATTCGGGTACTTGGCACGAATCGCACGCACCACGTCAAAACCGCTGCCACCAGCCACATTGATGTCGAGCAGCGCCAAGTCGGGACGCACCGTCTCGAGCAGGGCAATGGCTTCTGGTACAGTGCTGGCTTCGATCACGTTGTATCCAGCCCGCTCGAGCACCATGCGTTCAATGTTTCGCATGGCGGCAGTGTCTTCAACAACGAGAATGGTTTTGGAGTCGTTCATACCTTTTGGTATCGTACTACAATTTGACCGAGTTGATGGTCAAAATACCACACTGAAATGGATAAAATCTGGTAAGGACAATTTCGAGCGCAACAGGATTTATGCGTCGCTTGGTTCGGGTTGCCAACCTGTAAACGCCGCCCAATCGTTCGCGCCGGACATAATCACGTCAAACACTGGGTCTTTGATGTCGTAATAAGCATTTACATTTTCTGGAAAGTACCGTGCCAGTTGCCGTTTGATTTCGGCGTAGGCATTGGCTGCCATTTCATGCGAACGCAAATAATCGCGGCACAAAAGCGCGTAACGCTGGTTGAAGCGCCCCTCAATTCGGATGTGAACGTTGGCGCGTCGTTTTTCAGCCGATTCCAAGGCACAAAAGTGTTTCTCGAGTTCAGAATTTGGCAGCCTCATGCCAGGTGGAGAGTGATCGTGAATCATGCCCTCACGCCAGACAAAACCTACTTGCTCGAGTTTAGGTTTTAAAACATTTTCCTCGGGTTTTAAAACCGTCACTTGAACATCGATAATCTCTTTGGCTGCCAGGTTTGGCACACTGGTTGACCCAATATGGTGAATTGCCAAAGCGTCAGAACCCAGTGCGGCACGGATTTTTGCGCCAATTGTTTGAAATTCTTGCGCCCAGGTTGGTTTGTATTCCACAATCTCAATCACGTTTTTGAGCCTCGAGGATGTAGCACATCGGCGGTTTGATCTCGAGCGCGTCAAAGTGTGCGAAGACGTTGGAAATGTCGAAATCAAATTCGTCAAACGCGGTGATTTGCAAATCGTTGGCAATCAAACCGCCAATCAAGTCAGACATTTTGTAATGAAACCAGTACATGGTTTTGGATTCGTAACTTGTGTTGCCGTAATAATCCAGACCGCCCGTTTCGATGTAAGGCTCGGTTTTAAAGTACGAATGCTTTAACTCGAGCGGGTTTTTCTTGGATTCCTCGTCGGCATCGAACATGTCGAGCATCGGGTGCATTTCGTAAATCAAGGCGTTGCCGCCAGCTTTCAGCAACCTCGAGATGGTGCTCAGAAAAACGCTCAGGTCGGGCAACCAACCCAGTGCGCCAACGGTGATGTACACCAAATCGAATTGAGCATTGAACGCTTCGGGAATCTCGAGCACATTCACCTGAACAAATTCGACATCCTGATTGGCTGCCGCGTTGAGCGCTCGAGCCTGCCCAATGAATTCATCGCTGATGTCAAACCCCACGCAACGCCCAGCCTTGAACAAATTTTTGACCGAAATCAGTTCGCGCCCATTATTGCAACACAATTGCGCCACCGATTTCCCCTCGAGATTCAAGGCTCGCAGACGTTCCACCTCAAACGGTTTGTGCAAGCACGAATACCCTGGCATACGGAAATGCTCGAGCAACTCTTCGAGATTCTGTGCCGCATGAATTGGCGCTGTTTCGTTCCAGGCGGCGCGGTTGGCTTCGGTAAATTCAGCGGTGTTCATGTTGACCTCGGTCTGAGAGTTCGAGCAATACTTTAGGATTGACTTTGATCTTGGATTCGTTGTCGTGCGGCATCCAGACCCATTGACGGCGTTTGCTCACCTTCAATCAACAACATGCAGTCAACAGGCAAAGCATGACTTGAACACCGATCAACCACCGGAATCACACCGAAAGCCGCCATTGCCGCCTCGAGCGCAAGGTCATTGAGAAACAATTTGAGGTTGCTCGGCTGACCCAAAACTTGGGCTTTATGTTCTCGCTCGACAAACGCGCTGCCTTGCGGGTAATTGAGAAACCTTGAGAGCGCCGCCACAAAAGCAGCCCTTTGGTCGGCTTCTTCAAAATTGACAATGTGAAAAAAACTGTTCACCTGAAAGCCTCTCGCCACGATCTCGAGCCTCAAACCGTCATTTCTTGATCGGCGTATTGAAGCCTGTACAGCGTGTTGTAATACCCACCCTTCTCGAGCAACTCCTCATGGCTGCCCTCCTCGACAATTTTGCCTTTGCGCATGACAATAATGCGGTTGCAATTTTTGATGGTGCTGAGCCGGTGCGCAATGATGATGCTGGTACGTCCGTGCATGACTTTGGCGAGCGCATCCTGAATTTGCAGCTCGGATTCGGTGTCCACATTCGCGGTGGCTTCGTCGAGCACCAACAAAATATCGGGATTTTGAATCAAAGCCCTGGCGAACGCCAAAAGTTGTTTTTGTCCGGTAGACAGGGTCGCGCCGCGCTCGCGGACTTCGGTTTGATAACCGTGCGGCAAGCTGGCAATGAACTCGTGGACGCCCACGTATTTGCAGGCTTGGACGATGCGGTCTATCGGGATGGCTGGGTCGTTCATCCGAAGATTCGATTCGATGGTGCCAGCGAACAAGAACACGTCTTGCAAGACCACGCCGACGTGTTTGCGCAAATTGCGTTGCGCCAAATCACGCACATCCTCACCATCAACAAGCACCTGCCCTTTTTGCACGTCGTAAAACCTCGAGATCAGGCTGATGACGCTGGTTTTGCCCGCGCCGGTCGCACCGACAAAGGCGACGCTCTCGCCTGGTTTGACACGGAAATTGATGCCGCGCAAAACCCAATCGGTCGGCAGAACCTCCTCGCCGACGGCTTTGTAACTGAACCAAACGTCTTTGAATTCGACATCGCCTTTAAAGCCAGTCTCGAAGATTTTCGCGTCTGGTTTATCCGCCACGGATTCTGGTTCGTCGAGAATGCCAAAAATGCGCTCAGATGACGCCATGGCGGCTTGCAGGTTGTTGATGACATCACTTAAATCTTGTAACGGCTGCCAGAAATTACCGACGTAACGCGTGAACGCCACCAGTGTTCCAATGGTCAAAATCTTTTGAATCACCTGACCGCTGCCGTACCAGATCACCAATGCCAGCGCCATGTTCGAGATGATGCCCACCACCGGAAAGTAAAAACTAAACCAGTGCACGGTCGTCAGGTTGGCTCGTAAAAAATTCGAGTTGAGGTTGTTAAAGTCTCGGCGGTTGCGTGCCTCGCGGTTAAACAGTTGAACCGTGCCCATGCCGGTAATGTTTTCGTTCAGGCTGGTGTTGACAATCGCTTGTTTGATCCGCAAATCGCGGTACGAGTCACGGAATTTGGTTTGAAAGAACCGCGCCGAGAAGAACAAAATCGGTACGGTGGCGGTGGCAATCAAAGCCAATTGCCAATTGAGACTAAACATGTTAAAAAGCACGGCGGTCACGACAAAAACCGAGGTGATGAGGGTCAGCAAACCGTTGGTGATAAATTGATTGATCGCGTCCACATCGCTGGTGACACGCGTAATTAACCTGCCGACTGGGTTCTTGTCAAAGTACGCCAGCGGCAGGCGTTGTAACTTGCTGAAAAGATCTGCGCGAACGTCAAACAGCACATTCTGTCCGAGCCAGGAGAGCGTGAATTGAAACGCGTAACGCGCCACAAACTCGAGCAACGCCACGCCCAAAATAAACAGCGCAATCGTCATCACGCCTTGCAGCCGCGCATCGACGGACAGATTGCTAAAGCTCGAGCCTGCGGCTGGCGCGAGGTACTGGTCAATCGCGGTTTTTAACAGCCTCGGGAAGGTCTGGCTGGCGACGGCGATCAAAAATGACAAGCCCACGCCACCGACCGCCACCCAAAAGTACGGTTTTAAATAGACCAGAATTCGTTTGGTCAGTTCCCAATCGAATTGTTTTTTAAAGGCGTCCTCTTCGCGCATCAGTTTACCTCGAGTTTCTGTACGGTGTTGGTTTCTTCATCGACCTCGAGCACGTTTTCCAAGCCTTGCTTGCGTTCCATTTCGGCGTAGACGCCGCCCAAAGCGATCAGTTCGTCGTGCGTGCCCTGCTCGAAAATCCGTCCATGCTCGAGCACGATGATGTGATCGGCGTAACGCAATGTGCTGACGCGGTGTCCGATCAGCAGCACAGTCCGATCCTCGAGCACGGTTTTGAGTTCGTTTAAAATCCGTGATTCGGTTTCGGTGTCCACCGCGCTCATGCTGTCATCCAGAATCAGAATCTCTGGTTTTCGCGCCACCGCTCGAGCCAGCGCCGTGCGTTGACGCTGCCCGCCCGAGAGCGTCACGCCGCGCTCACCGAGCATGGTGTCGTACTTGGCTGGGAAATCTTCGACATCTTTTGCCAGCCCCGCCACGTTCGCCGCCCATTTGATGGTTTCAAAATCGGGTTTGTTGGCGTGTTCGACTTGGGTACTCTCGAGCAGCCCAAACGCGATGTTTTCGGCAATCGTGTCGCTGAACAAAAACGGTTCTTGCGGCACGTAACCGATGTGGCTGCGCAAGACCGAGATCGGGATGTCGCGCACGTCATGACCGTCCACCAACACCCGTCCGCCGCTTGGGTCTTGCATCCGCCCAACCAAGGATGCCAATAGGGTTTTACCCGCCCCAGTGCGCCCCGTAATGCCCAAGGTCTGCCCTTTGGGAATGCTGAGGTTGATGTTGTTTAACAGCGTGCGGTTGTCGGCGCTCAAGCTGAGGTTCTCAAAACGAATGTTGCCCGCCACGGTTTTGATGCCGTTGTCGGTGCGTTCTGAATCCCGAATGGCGGGTTGAACCTCGAGAATCTGCTGCAACCGCTGCCAACTCGAGGCGCCGCGTTGAATCAAACTTGCCATCACGCCAACGGCGAGCATGGGCCATTGCAGGTTAAACAAATAGGTCGTGAATTGCACAAACTGCCCGATGGTCAGACCTGCAAAACGCGCATTGGGATCGTTGGTAATCAGTTGCCGCGCACCGATCAGGAGCACCCCAATAAAGACAAAATTCATCAATAAACCGACAAAAGCCCAGAGCGGACCTTCGACCATCGCCAGACGAATGACACGACGGCGATACTCGAGGTTCATGGTTTTGTATTCCTCGATTTCACGGTCTTCGATGGCATAGCCTTTGACGACCCGAATGCCCGAAAAGTTCTCTTGGGCTTTCGCTGAGATGGTCGAGGCTTGTTCTTGCACCGCAACATGGCGCTTGCCAATGGTCTTGATGACAAAAAATAGAATCGTGGCAATGATCGGAA
>CAXTTL010000262.1:0-6353 GCA_964247135.1 uncultured Deinococcales bacterium
GGTTTGCCAATAACAGCAGTGTTCAGTTTCATCATAAACAAACAGGCCAGCACAGGTATGTAGCTTAAAAAGTTGCCGAAGAAACAAACATCTTCGCCAAATGTGCTTAAAATGATACCCGCCACGTATTCGGTATCGCCTTGCACGATTTGCACCACGTCTGGATTGACGCCGAGTTGTTCGGCGGCGATCAAGACCAGTGAACTGTGAACTCCAGAAATGTCCACGCTGCCCACATGCAAACGCACCGTGCCGTCGGTGTCCACGCGGCAGACCGCACCGGCAGGCGAGAACGCTCCAGGCCAGCCGCCAATCGCAATGCCGACTCCTTCGAGACAATCGGGGTCGCTTGAAGGCTGATGGCGGTTGAGCCAAGCTGGGTGAGCGCCAATTTTCTCGAGGCAGGCTTGTAAACCAATTTTCGTCCACGGGCGTCCAACGCCGCTCAAATCGCCCGTTTCGACGCCATTTTTCAACCTGAACTCGAGCGGGTCAAGGTTTAAAGCGGCTGCCATTTCGTCGATGTTGCTCTCGAGCGCAAAAGTGACTTGAGGCGCTCCAGGGGCGCGGTATGCCCCCGCTTGGGGTTTGTGGGTGCTGACTTGAATCACTTCAACCGCCACGTTGTCACACTTGTAATAACCGCCCATCAACATGCCGATGATGCCAGGAAAACCAAACGGATAAATGCCGTTGTCAAAATAGACTTTGGCTTCAATCGCCATGACCTGCCCGTCGCTGCTCGCCCCCGTTTTCAACTCGAGCCTGGAGGCACTGGCTGGGGTAGTGGTCATCATGTCTTCAGTACGCGAGAGCACCATTTTCACAGGTTTTTGCAATTTGAGGGCGAGTGCGGCAACCAGCGGGTCGATCAAACCGTATTTCGCACCAAAGCCACCACCGACGTTCATCGGAATCACTTTGACATCGGCTTGCTTGAGGCTGAGCAGCCTTGCCACCTCGTTGCGCACCGCGTACTGCCCTTGGGTGCTGGTATAGACATTGATCTGCCCGAGTTTCGCCCCAGGCTCGGCAACCACCGCATGTGGCTCGAGGTACGCTTGATGCACCCAGGCGGTTTCGTAAGTATGTTCGACGATCACACTCGAGGCGGCAAAGCCAGCCGCCAGATCGCCGCGCCCAAAGTTTTTGACCTCGAGCATGTTGCTGAATTCGGCTTGCACCGCGTCTTCACCCTCGCTCGAGTTGCCATGAAGTTCGGTTAAATCTGCGCCTTCCTGCGGGACGCCGTGCGTCCAAATGATTGGCGATTCGGGCTTTAGCGCTGCCATCATGTCCGAAACCACGGGCAAGGGTTCATAATCGACTTCGACCAATGCCACAGCGTCTTGCGCGGCGGCTTCGGTGGTTGCCACCACCACCGCCACAAACTCGCCCGCAAACACAACCTCACCTTTTGCCAGCACCGAACTCGAGCGGGAATTGATGGCGCGGTCTTTGGTCACAAGGTCATTGGCGGTGAACACCGCAACCACCCCAGGCATCGCTCGAGCGGCGTCGGAGTTGATGCTTTTTATTTTCGCATGGGCATAAAAACTTAAAACAGGACGGGCGTGAAGCATCTGGGCAAGCTCGAGGTCAGCCGTGAATTTCGCATGACCTGTAACTTTCTCCAGACCATCAATGATCTTGCGTCCCTTGCCGAGCACCGTGTATTCAGCGTTCTGAGTCATGCTCCAGTTTACCCTCGAGATGTCAAAATAAAAAACAGCTTGACGCATTGTTCTCGAGCCTGTAACATCTGTAAGCCTTGAGCGCCGAGGTGGCGGAATTGGTAGACGCACTAGTTTCAGGGACTAGCGCCCGTAAGGGTGTGAGAGTTCAAATCTCTTCCTCGGCACCACGATTGGCACGGCGTTCTCGAGAACGCCGTGTTTTTTGTTTTATGAATGTTGATTTTAATTATGTTCGTCTCCAGTTTTATTTAAGGCTGTCAATGCAATATGCCATGTCACCGAAAACAGGTTCTAAGGGCAATCTTTCAGAACTTGTGTTCTCGTGCGACATCTATTTAATTTGTCACGCGATTGAAGCTTCAAACGTCGATTTCAGTATAAAATGTGGTCAGAATTGAAATGGACATGATCTTGAAAATATGATGTTTTCAACGACCAAATCCAGTTGCGGTAAAGCAACCTCATATTGGGAGATTATGCCGCAGTTGCGGTATAATCTCCCGTTGAGCCGCACGGTGCCTTCGCTTGGTGATTGTTTCTCTTGATGACAATCACGCACGCGCCACGAGAGTCCCGGCAGCCGCTCCAGCGCAGGCGCTCCCAAGCCAGACGCCGGCGCGTTTGCCCACCTCCACGGAGCGCCGGCGCACATGCTCAGATCGGGTTGGCTGAACTGCGATGTGGTGTAGAATCTTGTGATCTAACACTACTGTTTCGTCTTTCTATTCAGGCAGGAGGTTATCGCATGAACGTAAGCCTATTGGACAATCCGGTCTGGCATGCTTTGAATAGCCATCACGCTCATTTTGCAATTCGAGGCGAGGAGGCAGTAAGGTATCCACCAGACGTTTTTCCCGCAGCAGCCATGCTCGAGCATAGTAGCCCAGGGTTTACGAACTTGAAGGATTTGGTTGCACCGAATGAAATTGTCGGTGTATTTGGAGCACCGCCTGGAGACCTGTCGGGCTGGGAAGTCATATTTATTGCTCAGGTCACGCAATTGATTCCTGAAAACTTGAAGCTTGCCAGGCAGGTCGATGCGGTGGTGTTGACAGCCGAAGATATGCCAGAAATGCTCGATCTAGAAAAGCTAACCCTGAATGGTGCTTTCCCTCCCCGTGTGATGGAATTGGGAGAACATCTGGGCGTACGGCAAGATGGTCGCTTGGTGGCTATGGCGGGTCAACGGTATCATTTGCCTGGGTTCTGCGAAGTCAGTACTGTTTGCACACACCCCGATTACCGTAGGTGTGGTTACGGAACTGCTTTGACGACGATGGTGGCGGAGTCCATTTTAGAACGTCAGGAAACGCCATTCTTGCATGTTGCGCCTGACAATGATCATGCACTACAGCTTTATCAAAAAATGGGATTTCGTATTCGAAGGGAAATTCAACTATCGGTGCTGAAACGGTTGGCGAACTAGAACGCAAGGTTTGTCTGGATGAATAACACAAAGAACTGCACATGCGAACGCCACCCAACACTCCGTGTAGCGGACGAATGGGTATGCAGCGACTAAAAAAACATGACTCAAGCGAGAAGTTTGTCCCGTTTCGTAAGCCAGTTCTCCCCACTCGCCGCTCATGCTCACTGTTGGGCAACTTCGTAAGTCTTATCACTACTGGTATCTCCCTCTATCTTGGAAATTGTTGACATGGCAAAGTAAGAAAATCGTTCTCAGAGTCATGGCAAATTAAAATGGTGCCAATTATAAATGACAAAATCTGGCATTTTAAGGCAAAACTGGAGACAAATATAAATAAAATCACCAATGAAATTACGCCCCAAAGCCAAAGTTTGTCCGAGATCAACAATTCCAGAATTGGTGTCCCAACATAAAACCGATGCTCGAGCCTTTACCGTGCTCCAAACGCTACAGGTCGCACACGGAACGTTTTTTGCAGCAATCGCGTATCCTAAAGTTGTGACCAGCCCAACAAGTTCGTCTTTGGCAAAAACCTTCGGTTTTCAGTCCTTGATCGTGGCGTTAAACGAACATCGGGCAGACATTCCCGATTTGTTCAGCAGCCTTGCCGAACGGCTTTACGCGGTCTTGCCAAACCATGTTCGGCTTCGACATAAAACCAGTTTACCGCTGGGTATGGGGTCAATTTTGGGCGTGGGCAACATGGTGCTCGAGTTGGGCGATCATCAATTTCATCTCAAACTCGAGCGCGGTTCGCTTCATGCCTCGAGCACGCACGTCGTGGGTGGTATTGGCATCAAAACCGAGAAACTCGAGTTTGACGAGTTCATGATGCGCGTCATGACCGCCATCGAAAGCGAAGCTGGACGAAACGCGGTGTTGCGCTCGAGCCTCGAGAAACTGATTGGAACTTAAAACAGCAGGTCAAAGGAGTTTTTATGTTTTCAGGATTTAAGAAAGCCGCCGCTTCAAACGATGCCGATTTCACCTCCGAATCCAGCGCTCGTTTGCAACAGAGCGCTCAGGGAATGTTCACCAGCGACCTGAGCATCAACGAATTTGCGCTCTTAAAAGATGCGGGTTTTCAACCCATCGGTTTGGTCATGGGCAGTTCGATTTACCACATCGGTTTGCAAACCGCCGGCTGGAATCAAAATCAGGAATTGACGGTCATCAGCCAAGCCATGTACAACGCTCGAGAACTCGCCATGACCCGCATGGAACACGAAGCCGACGCCCTCAAAGCCGATGGGGTTGTTGGCATGAGGCTCGAGGTCAGCCTTGCCGAATGGAGCGAAGACCTTGCCGAATTTGTCGCGGTTGGCACGGCGGTACGGGCACCAGAGGGCGAACCGCATCGTATTTTTCAGGGACCTGAAGCCAATTCTAAACCGTTCACTTCCGATTTGTCGGGGCAAGATTTGTGGACGTTGCGCCAGGTTGGTTATCGTCCACTCGGTCTGGTCATGGGAACTTGCGTCTATCACGTGGCGCACATGGGCATCATGCAATCTCTAAAGACACTGGGTCGCAACACCGAAATGATCAATTTCTCGCAGGCACTTTACAGCGCTCGAGAATTGGCGATGGGTCGAATGCAAGCCGAAGCCACAAAATTGAGCGCCACTGGCATTGTGGGCGTCCAAGTCGTGGAACGAAACTTTGGTTGGGGTTCGCACGTGATCGAATTTATGGCGGTTGGTACGGCGGTCACACCACTCGAGGGCGCTCACGGCAAGATTGAACCAAAGATGGCATTGTCGATGAACGATTGATCTCGAGCCGCAAGATCATCAATTCCACAATGGGTGTTCTAAAATTGAACCGATACTCGAGCCTTCACATGCCAGCACATTTTCATTTTGGAGGGGCGCATGAAGCTGCTATTGGTTATTTTTTGGTTGAACTTGCCAACGCTGGCGTTTGCTCAGGGAACCATCGTTTCGGCTGCCACCAACGAACCTGGCGTGCCACAATTTAAGTTTGAATCTTCGATCACACCGTTTGCCACCAACACCGCGCAGTCGGTGACGCTGTGCCGCGCCGAACCTGGGCATTCTGTGGTTGGTGCGCCAGAAACCACCGTGCCTTTGTACCTTGGAAACAAACAGATTGCCAAGGTCACGATTCTCGAGAACGAACGCTGCGGGTCGGTGTTGCTGAAAGTACCGAGCGGGATCACGGCTCAATCGGGCGTTAATTTAAGAGCCAGTCCAGAATACGGTTTTGGCAGCGCGGTTCAATTGCCCGTTAAACCCACGCCAGTTCAAGTAAGCGCTCGAGCCACAGTGGATAAGCCGTTTTTGATGGCGGTGATTCAACCCGATTCGTTGCCCTGGGAGCAACGCGAACCGATTGACACCAACTCGCCTTACGAGGTTTTGGTGCGGCTGGTCGATTGGGGTTGTGTCGCGCAAGTGCTGGCGGATGCCAAACTTTGCCCTGGGGTCAGTGCCGAAAATGCCAGCGGTGTTCCCGACGGCAAGGTGATTGCGGGCTTGTTCGCCAATCAACATTTTGAAGTGCCTGTGGTATTTTCGGGCAAGGAGAGCGAGGTTCGGGTGCGCGTCCCGCCACCGAATCTACAACCAGGAAAATTCGATTACAAGCTGATCGTGGTCGAACCCAAAAACCTGGTGCGGGTGCTCGAGAATGCCGATGTGCTTCACCTCGAGTACCGTGCGGCAATCGACGATTTGCGTATCATTGTTCGTCCAGAGCATCCGCAATTGGGCGAGGCGGTCAACATCAAGGTCGAACTGGTCAACAAGGCGCTCGTACCGGTCAAAACCGATCTCGAGCTTGACATCACGCCCAGTTTATCGCCTGGCGGCAGCCTCAACCCAGAAAACGTAATCGTGGGCAAAGACAAATCCTCGAGCAGCTTCGTTTTTAGAGGCTTGACTTCCCAAACCCAAACGCTGACGTTTGGTTTACTCAACACCCCTCGGGTTCGCAGTTTTCATTTATTCGTGCCGTGGTTGGCGCTTTTTATTACGTCGATCAGTTCGATTTTGGGCAGCGCCCTGTTTCAAAGCATTTACAAAGGCGATATTCCCGTGCGGCGCGTCACGATAGGGGCGGTGCTCGGTTTGGCTTTGTTGTGGGCTGCGGCTTACGGCTTGGCGACCCTGCCCAAAGACACATTTTTAAACCTGGGCGAATTGGCGGTGGCATTTCGCAACATCATCGCTGGCGGCGCGGTGGGTTTGGTGGCGGGCTTTGGC
>CAXTTL010000263.1:0-6335 GCA_964247135.1 uncultured Deinococcales bacterium
CGGCGCAAGACCAGCACCAGCAAGAAGAAAAACGTGTTTGCCAGCACCACCGTCGCGCCTGGCGGAATGCTCAGGTGGTACGAGGCGTACAAGCCCACCACCCCCGAAACCATACCGATTCCCGCGCCGAGCATCATCATCGTGCTGACTCGAGCGGTCAATAACCTGGCGGTGCTGGCACTGGTCACCAGCAAACTGACCACCAGAATTGTGCCGACCATCTGAATCGCCAAGACCACCGTGAGGGCAATCAAGACCAGCAACAAATTGTTCAAATGGTTGACTGGCAGCCCAATCACCCGAGCCTCGGTTGGGTCAAACGCCACCAGCAGCAATTCCTTGTTGAACGCCAGCAATACCAGCCCAACAACCACACCCAAGCCCAGCGTCAACCAAATATCATTGCTCGAGATACCCAGCGGGTCGCCCGTCAAAATTCTCGAGAGGTCCACCGCGTAGGTTTTCACGCTCGAGAGCAGCACCACGCCAAACGCGAACATGCCGACAAAAATAATGCCAATCGCGCTGTCCTGTTTTAAACCGCTGCGCTGGGTGACAAAACCAATGCCGAACGAGGTCAGGATTGCCGCCAACAAACCGCCAAACAGCGTGTTGGTTTTTAATAAAAACGCGCCGACAATTCCAGGAAAAACCGCGTGCGCCATCGCATCGCCAATGTAGGAAAGCCCGCGCAAGACCACGTACACGCCAATCACGCCGCACAACCCCGCGACCAGACTGACACCCAAAAGTGCACGAATAAAAAAATCGTAGTGCAGAGGCTCGAGTAAGAAATTCATGCTTGGATTCCTCGAGAGAAATTGGTCTTGGAGCGATATGGTTTCTCGAGTCTAAAATTTTGTAACAAATCAGTCATCTCGTTTTGGGCTAGCAGAAGCGACCATGCCCGAAGGTGCGTTTTATGGTCAAGAAGCGACCATGCCCGAAGCGATCCCGCCCGAAGGTGCGTCTTGGGATCAAGAAGGTGCGTTTTATGGTCAAGAAGCGACCATGCCCGTAGGTGCGTTTTATGGTCAAGAAGCGACCATGCCCGTAGGTGCGTTTTATGGTCAAGAAGATTCACCACAACTTCGGAATGAATAATATTCCGATTGATCTGCAAAGGGTGAACACAAGGTTCACTCCTACAAAAAACAATTTTCAATACGTTGAAAATGCGTCTTACGTTTTTGATTGCTCGAGTCATGATTCACCTAAAATTCTTTACTGTCCGCTCAATGCCCGCTCGAGAATGTCGCTTCAATATTCTTCGCCGTGTAAACCACATCTGGTTTTCCTGCCGCAATCACCACGCGGTTCATCAGCATCAGATGCGAGCACCAAGTCCGTGCCGCCTCGAGATCGTGCGTGACCATCAAAAGCGCTTTTCCGCTGGCGCGTTCAGTCTCGAGGATTTCAAAAATGCTGTCCTGGGTTTTGCTGTCCACGCCCGTCAGGGGTTCGTCCAAAAACAAGAGTCTTGATTCTCGAGCCAGCATTCTTGCCAGCAGCACGCGTTGTTTTTGACCGCCGGAAAGCGCCGCCACGGGGCGGTTGGACAAATCCATCACCCCTGTTTCTTCCAAGGCTTGTTCGACCACTTGTTTGTCGTTGGCATTGGGGTACTTGAGCCAGCCCATTCGCCCAATCCGTCCCATCATGACCACGTCGCGCACGGTCACCGGAAAACTCCAGTCCAGGCTTTGTTGCTGCGGCACGTAAGAGATGGCTTGGGTGGGGTGTAAACCCAATTCGCTCGAGAATACAATGCTGCCGCTGGTGCATTTTGCCAAACCCAGAATGGCTTTTAAAAGTGTGCTTTTGCCTGCGCCGTTTGGTCCAATGATTGCCACGAATTCTTTGGGGCAAAGGTGAAAATTGACGCCCGTTAACGCGGGCGTTTCGCCGTATGAGACAACCAAATCGCTGACCTTCAGCAGTTGATGGCTGTGGTCTTTGGGGAATCGTTCTGACGTGGGAATGGTTTGCGGCATCAGGCTCGAGGTTGGTTATTTTAGCGCGTTGACAATCGTGTTGACATTGTACCGAAAAGCTTTAATAAAACTCTCGCCACTCGAGCCAATCGCGCCGAGCGAGTCGGTGTAAAGTGGCGGCGCGATTTTAACGCCCGTGTCGCTTGAAATGGTGTTTGCCAGTTTTGGGTTGAGGGTGTTTTCAATAAAGATCGCTCGGATGTTGTTGGCTTTGATCGCGTCAATCAGCTTGGCAATTTCTTTGGCGCTGGGTTCGCGCTCTGTGCCGCCGCTGGGAATGACCGTGCCCAGAATCTTGAAGCCATAACGTGTTGCAAAGTATCCCAGGGCATCGTGGTTTGTCACCAACACACGGTTGTTGCTTGGAATTTTTTGCACCTCGAGTTTCGCCCAGGCGTCCAGTTTGGAAAGCGTTTTGATGTAACTCGAGGCATTTTTTTGGTATGCACTCAAGTTTTTCGGGTCGGCATTCTCGAGTGTCAGCGCAATTTTTTTGGTATAGGCAATCGCGTTTTGCAAGTTCCACCACAAATGCGGGTCTGTTTCACCCGTTTGCTCACCCACACTGATGTTCTGGGTTTTTATTCCACTCGAGAGGGTCACGATTTCGGCTTGGCTGGCGGCATTTTGAGCCAGTTTCTCAAACCAACCCTCGAGTCCCAAGCCGTTCATGAAGACGATTTTGGCATCACCCAGCGCTCGAACGTCTTGGGTGCTGGGTTGATAGCTGTGTGCGTCGCCGTTTCTGGGAACAAAATTGGTCAGGCTCACCAATTTGCCGCCCAGGTTTTGCACCAAATCCTCGAGCATCGAAAAGCTGGTCACGACTTTGATTGGTGCTGCGATGGCGCTACCCGAGATCAACGTCAGCGTGATGATTAAAATTTTCACGTCGCTCCTTATTGAGAATTGATTCTCAATAACTGAGTCTATACCGAATTTCGGTATCAGATCAAATCCCGAGAATATTTCGCTCAAACACAACAAACTTGGTAACATCATCTCATGACTGCGCTCGAACTGGCTCACCGCATCAAAACCCGTCAGGTGAGCGCCGAAGAAACCATCACCGGAGCTATTCAAGACGCCCAACGCTCGAGCGACCTGAATATCTTCTTAAGCCTCTCCGAAACGGCAATATCCGAAGCTCGAGCCATCGATGCCAGCATCGCCAAAGGTGAAACGGTTGGCGCGTTGGCGGGCGTTCCCGTGGCACTGAAAGACAATTTGTGTGTTCGTGGCACGCGCACCACCGCAGGTTCAAAAATACTCGAGCGTTTTGTTTCCCCGTACACCGGAACTGCTGTGCAGCAGCTTTTAAACGCCGGCGCAATCAGCATCGGCAAAGTCAACCTCGACGAATTCGGTATGGGTTCGAGCGGCGAAAACAGCGCGTTTGGCGCGACCAAAAACCCTTGGGATACCAGCCGCGTTCCTGGCGGCTCGAGCAGCGGTTCGGCGGCGAGCGTCGCGGCTGGAATCGTGCCAATCGCCCTCGGGACGGATACGGGCGGCTCATTGCGTTTGCCTGCCGCCTTCACTGGCACACTGGGCATGAAGCCCACCTACGGGCGCGTCAGCCGTTACGGGGTGGTGTCTTACGCCTCGAGCCTCGATCAGGTCGGCGCGATTGCCCGATCAACGGCTGATCTTGCCACCACCATGCAAATCATTTGCAGCCATGATCCAAAAGACGCCACCTCACTCGAGCAAGCCAATACGTTCACCGCCGCCCTCGAGCATGACATCAAAGGCTTGAAGGTCGGTATTGTGCAAGAGGCAGTCGGCGTTGGCAACTCGAGCGGTGTGATTGGCGCTCTGGAAGCCGTCAAAACCCAACTCGAGCAACTGGGCGCAATCCTGTTTGAGATTTCTTTGCCCTCGCTCGAGACTTGCCTTGCCACCTACTACCTGATCGCCTGCCCCGAAGCCTCGAGCAATTTGGCACGTTACGACGGCATGATTTACTCGCATCGTGGGAATTTTACTGGGGACATCAACGACACCATGATGAAGGCTCGAGGCGAAGGTTTTGGCGCAGAGGTCAAACGCCGCATTTTGATGGGCACTTACGCCCTCTCGAGCGGCTATTACGATGCGTATTACTCCAAAGCCCTGAAAGCCAGAACACTTATCGCCCGAGAATTCGCTCGAGCTTTTGAAACCGTGGACGTGCTCTTGATGCCCACCGCCCCAAGTGCCGCCTTCAAAATTGGCGAAAAATCCGATGACCCCGTTTCGATGTACCTGACCGATGTGGACACCGTCGCCGTCAACTTGGCGGGCTTGCCCGCCATCAGCGTTCCGTTCGGTTTTGAAGACTCGAGCGGCGCGTATAACCCAAACCAGGGTTTACCCGTCGGCGTGCAATTTATTGCGCCCGCCCTTCAAGACGAACGCCTCATCACCGTCACCCACGCCCTCGAGCGTGCCACCAACGCCATGTTCCTCAAAACCGCCACCTCGAGTTAAGGAATTCACTTGCCACACCGTCGCATCATTTATCCGCACCTCTCCAGACTCGCCCACGAGTTGCTCGAGAAACACAACGCCGCGCTAAAGGTTGAGGAACTGTGTTTGGGTTTGGGATTAACCATCGACGGCGCGAACCTGCTCTTGCCCAAACTGCTCGACGGACGCTTTCGCTTTCTCGAGTCCGAGGTCGCACTCTGGTCTTGGACCATGCCATTTCCACCGCGCAATGAGACCATTGTGGTGCTCGACCTCGAAGCCACCAACGGCGACCCCATCCGCGAAGACATTATTGAAGTCGGCGCGGTCAAAATTTCAGAACGTGGCATCGAAGAATTCTCGAGCTTGGTGCGCACCACACGGCACATTCCGCCTTTCGTGGTCAAACTCACAGGGATTAACCAAACGATGGTCTTGAACGCCCGATCCGTCGAAGAAGTCCTGACCGACTTCAAAGCCTTCCTGGGCGACGCGACCTTAATCGTTCAAAACTCGGGCTTTGATGTTGCACTCTTGACCCGAGAGTTTGGTAAGCTACATTTCAAGTTGAGCAACCCTGTGGTGGACACGATCAACCTCGCCCTTGCAGCCTTGCCAGGACGACGTAAACGCGGGCTTGATGCACTTTCCAAGCTTTTTCGTGTCAAACTACAGGAACGCCACCGCGCACTCGGCGATGCTCGAGTGACTTTAGAAATTACCAAACACTTGTATTACTCTTTGACCCACGGACGTAACATGACTATTGCAGATTTACATCATGGGCTTGTCAAGCCTTCAACCACCCCAGCCAAACCCCAAACCAACAAAAACCAACCTCAAAATTGGCGTGACAAACGCCCACAAAGGAATTCCCGATGAGTGAAGCGAAAGGTCGCGTGCGGTACATCCTCACCCGATTGTGCTTGAACACGGGTTCGATAGCGGTTTTAAAATACCTCGAGGGTACACTGCCTTCAGAGGGTTTTATTCTTGCCGTGACCGATTCTGGTGAGGAAATCAAACTGACCGCCAGCACCACCGAAAAACGTGTTTATGGTCTGAGCGATTATTTTGCAAAACGCGGTTTGAACGTCAACGATCAACTGTTTATCACCGTCATCGGCGACAAATTACAACTCGAGAGCATCGCCAAAAACCGCGATACCAAACCCGACCTCGAGCGCCCAGCCCAAAGCACGCCAGTTCAACCCAAAGCCAGATTCGAGCGCCAGATCATCGAAGAGAGCGCCTATGTCCGCGAAGTCCGCGAGGTCAAAGTCTCGCCGTACCCAAGGGGTATTTTCTATCCAGGCTCGAATGAAACCAGCGAAAACGGCGCGACCAAAAGCGAAAACAAACTTTCTGAAACCCTTCCTGAAGCATTCATTGACGAAATCCCTGCCGCTCGAGAAACTCAGACACCGCCAGCCAAACAAGCCACACCCTTTGAAGTCATGCTCGAGAATGTGCATACCAGCTTCACTGCGCTTGGCTACGTGGTCAGTGCACTCGAGAGTGGTTTGCTGCTCGAGACCAAACTTGGACGCCTCGGTCACCGCGTGGCGTTGGCAGTCACCGACGGCAAACTCGAGATGGACGCCATGAACAGCATTCTGAAAGCCGGACGTGTCACGGGCGTCAAATACCTGGCTGTTGCCGCCCCAAGAGACGTGCTCGGCTTCCTCGAACCCAGTGCCGCCTTCGGACGCGTCTGCAAAGTCGAACTCGAGTCACTCTCGGACCTGCGCGATCTTGCCAAACTGTTCTCGTTCGGACCACTCGAGCTAGAAGGCTACTGGAATGCGGGCAACATCAACACCGAAACGTTGGAATCGCTCGAGGCGAACGTGCAAAGCCAAATTCAAAGCCGTGGCTTGTTCAGTTTTG
>CAXTTL010000264.1:0-6301 GCA_964247135.1 uncultured Deinococcales bacterium
TGCGGCATGACTCCGCTCGCCCCCAAAATCAGAATACTCACGCCCACCACAACGCGGTAGATGGCGAAAGGTTTGAAATTGTTTCTCGAGACGTAATTCAGTAACCAACCCACGACCAAAAATGCCGAGGCGAACGACACGACTGTTCCGACAATCAGGGCTGTCGTACCACCTGGAATGCTCGAGAGGTCATGACGGGCTTTGTAGAGCTTGTACAGACCCGCTGCAACAAGAATTGGCATTCCAAGATAGAAGCTGAAGGCGGTGGCGGTGGCGCGGTTTAGACCGGTCAGCATTCCGCCGACGATGGTCGAACCGGAACGGGACGTGCCAGGAAAGACCACCGAGAAAATTTGGGCGACACCAATCCAGAGCGCCTGCATGGGTGTTACGGCGTCCACGTCGGCAAGTTCGCTGGTTTGGGTGTGCGCACTCGGGCGCGACTCGACGACCCACAAAATTATACCGCCGACAATCAAGGCGATGGCGACAGGCACAGGGTGATAGAACAGGGCGTCAATCTTTTTGGCAAAAATCAGCCCCAGCAAACCCGCAGGAATCGAGGCAATAATAATGTTCAGCCAGAAACGCTGCATGGTGGCGCTCGAGAGTCCCAGAATACGTTTGACCAAATCGTTGCGGTAGTACCAGATGACCGCCAGAATCGAACCGACCTGAATGACCACGGTGAAGGTTTCGGCGGCGTCTTTGAAGCCCAGCAAGCTTTCGGCGACAATCAAATGTCCGCTCGAGGAAATCGGTAAGAATTCGGTTAAACCTTCCAAGATACCCAAAATAATGGCGTTAATAATGTCCATGAAAACCCCTGAAAAAATCTCGAGTTTCCCTCGAGACGTCCCGAGTCTAACCGAAGTTGGGTGAAGGACTGGTGAAATCAGTTTTGCAGGCAGGCGCGAATGTTGCCACTGTGTTGCTCGAGGAGTGTTTTGGCTTGGTCGGCGTTCAGGTTTTTCTCGAGCATAACAATCGCGGTTTTGATGTGATAGCCAGAAGCCTCGAGCGCTTGGCTGGCTTGAATTTCGCTCTTGTTGGTGGCGAGCACGGTCAGGCGAACGGCGCGTTTGACCAATTTGATGTTGGTCGCCTGCAAATCGACCATCAGGTTGCCGTAAACCTTGTGCAGCCGCACCATCACGCTCGAGGAGAAGCTGTTGAGGGCAATTTTTTGCGCCGTTCCCGCTTTTAAGCGCGTGCTGCCCGAAATCACTTCCGCGCCAGTCTCGAGTAAAATTCCAACTTCGGCGTTCTCGAGAATAGGAGCATTTGGGTTGTTGCTGATGCCGATGCGCAGTGCGCCCACACTTCTGGCTGCCTCGAGTGCGCCAAGGGCGTAAGGGGTTGTGCCGCTGGCGGCTATCGCTATGACCACATCGTTTTGGTTTGGACTGAACGCGAGAACGTCGTTGCGTCCCTGATCAAAATTGTCCTCTGCGCCTTCGACGGCGTTAAAGACGGCTTGATTGCCGCCAGCCATCGCCACAAGCGCTCGAGATTTGGACCATGAAAACGTCGGGATCAATTCGGCGGCATCCAAGAATGCCAGCCGTCCACTCGTGCCAGCCCCAGCGTAAATCAAACGCCCGCCAAGCTCGAGTCTTGTCACCGTCAATTCCACGGCTCGAGCAATTTGTGGCGCGGCGTTTTTGACGGCTTGCACGGCGTTGAATTGATCGCCAATAAATGTTGCTACCAAATCGGTTGGTTCGAGCAAATCAAGATTCTGGGTGTTTGGATTGATGTTTTCGGTAGAGGAGGGCTGGGTCATGAATCAGGTTAACTCGAGATTGAGCCTCAATTGCAATTCTCGAGGTGCGAAGTCGGTAGAATTAAGCCATGACCTCAACTTTGACCGATCCGCTTCTGGAGTACCGTTCCGAATTTCCAATTCTCGAGACGAGCGCGTACTTTGCGGCGCACACGCTCGGACCGGTTTGCCGTGAAAGCCTCGAGGCACTCAGGCTTTATGGTGAACAATGGGCGACCAGGGGCGTTCGGGCGTGGGGCGACTCCTGGATGGCATTGCCCGATGTGGTTGGTGATGCCATCGGGCATTTGATGAACGCTCCAAAAAACTCGGTTAACACACCGCCACATGCGACCGCCGCGATGGCAAGTTTACTCTCGAGCCTCGATTTTTCTGGAACTCGCAACGGCATTGTGACCACCGATGTCGAATTCCCAAGTGTGCTTCAACAAACCACCGCTTGGAGTCAATACGGCGCGAACGTCACCGTAGTCAAATCCGAAGATGGTTTAACCCCGCCGCTCGAGGGCGTGCTGGCAGCCATCAATGAAACCACCAAACTCGTGGCAATCTGTCACGTCTATTTTCGCAACGCCTACATTCTGGATGTCGCCAAGGTCGTCAAGCGTGCTCGAGAGGTCGGCGCGTTGGTTTGCTTAGACGCTTACCAAAGCCTTGGCACGGTGCCGCTCGACGTTCAGGCACTGGATGTCGATTTTGTGATTGGCGGCAGCGTCAAATGGGTTCTGGCGGGTCCTGGCGTTGGTTACTTGTACGTCCGACCCAGCATCCTCGAGACGCTAGCGCCAGTCTTGCGCGGTTGGATGGGACATGCCGACCCGTTCGGGTTTACGCCGAACTGGAAACCCGCCAGCGGGCAACGCCGATTCGTGACCGGAACGCCGCAAGTGCCGAGCCTTGCGGCAGCGCTGCCAGGGTACAAGATGGTCGGAAAAATTGGGGTGGCTGCCATCCGTGAAAAATCGTTGCGTCAAACCCAAATCCTCATGACCCACGCCGAAAAACTTGGAATGCGCATTGTCAATCCCAAAGCCGCAGAGGCTCGAGGGGGCAGCGTGGTGCTCGATGTCTCACCACTCGCGCCAGAACATGCTTCTAGCGTTGGACATGCGGTCGCCGCCACCATGAACGCCAGGGATTACGTGCTCGATTACCGCGTTGGCGCTGGCATTCGACTCGCACCGCATTTTTACACCAAAGATTCTGAACTTGAGCAAGTGATTGCCGAAATGCACCACGTCATCGAAACCCGAGCTTTTACGGCACACCTCGAGCGCGGTAAAGTGACCTAAATGTAGGGTGCGCCTTGCGCACCGTGTTTCAAGCGTTGGTGCGCACGGCGCACCCTACCAAAGCTAAAGGAGTCCAAACATGCAAACCCAAACCAAAGGCATCGGCGAAATTCTCGAGAACGAAGTTGAAGTTCATGATGGTATTACAGTCATTCGTGGTGGAGGCAGCGCCAGGGGTTGGAACGGGATTCATTACAAACAGGGCATGAGCGGCAAGAACGTGGGTTCTCGAGCGCTATCAGTCAACGTGGCTACCGTGCCACCCGGCGCGATTGCTTACGCGCACATTCACGACGGTTTTGAAGTGATGCTGTTTATTGCCCAGGGACGGGTCAAGCATATCTTTGGCGAGGGTTTAAAAGAAGAAGTCATCAACGAGGCGGGCGACTTTATTTACATCAAATCTGGCGTTCCACACGAGGTTTTTAACATTGGCGAGAATGATGTCATCGCTTTCGTGGCGCGTTCGGCAGCCGACGAATGGGACAAGATCGTCAATTACCCGTCCGAATTTCGTCCCAAAGAATAAGTCTCGAGCCTTAACGCCAATCTCGCACCGTCGAAATCATGGGTTTCTTGCGGTCAAAGAGCACGCTGACCTCTGGTGTTCGAAGCCGCAGCAATTCAAGATAATGCTGTCTGATGGTTTCTCGTCCCTCGAGCGTGACGCCATTCTCGAGTTCGAGGCGGTCTGGCATCTCACGTTCCAGCTCTTTGCTGGTGGTGGCGTTCTTGATTTTTTCAGCCCCAAGTTTGGTGCTCTCTGTGGGCAGTGTAATCGTGAAGCTGGCGTCTTTGTATTCGTAACGGTAAATCGCGGCGAGCATCACGCGGGTTTCATTGCCGGCGCGGGTTAAGAACCGAATCGTGATATCCTCGAGTTTGCCAGTCGCCAGCGGTCCAACTTTGCGCAGCAGTTTATCGCGGCGGCTGGGGAAAATTTTGCCATTCGGGAAGCGCAGCGCGTAGTACATGGCTGCCGCAAAAAACAAGATCACAATTCCTGCCAAGATCAGCAAAACGTTCATAACGCACCTCGAGCTTCCAGCAAAAAATGCGGGAATAAAGCCCGCATTTTAAAAGACCAAATTTATTTTGCGGCGACTTTTTGCGGTTTGCGTACCAACGACGCGGCTTTCTCGAGGTTGGCTTTTTCGTCAACGCCCAAGTAGGTGATGCCAGCCTCGGCAGGTCCAAGCGCGAAGGTGCGAATGATAAATCCTGAAATAGCCAGAAACGCACCAATCACCAAGCCCAAGAAAACGGTCGAGAAATTGCCCTTGGTCAGTCCGTTGACAAAACCAGAAATCAAGAAAAAAGCGCCAAGCACAATAAAAGCCCAACCCAACAAAGTGTAAACACGTCGAAGTAACATCACAACCCCCAGTAAAATTCTTAGACTCGAGGAACGTGTCCTCTGATGCCATCAGCTTAACATTTTAGGCTTTGGACGAACAGCCCAATAATCATGGATGCTGGAATGGCAAACCCGTGGAACGGGAACCTGGAACTGAACTCGGAGCGGTTGACGGGAGTGTTGCAGGCGTCACAACGGCTGGCTTTGCTTTGACCACAGGCATGACCGGTTGCGGTTTGCCAGCATTCAGCGCAACGAAAGCTTCAGGACGTGGCAGGGTGCGCATGTTCAAACTCACCTGACCCGTTTTTTCATCTCGAGACACCAGAGGCCACCAGACAAACGTGGCGCGACCGCTGAATTCGTCGGCGGTCACAGGACCAAAGACCCTCGAGTCTTCGGAGCCGCCAGGACTGCGGTTGTCGCCCATCACGAAATAATGGTTTTTGGGAATCGTGAATTCAACCTTGTTGCCGCCATCTTTTCTAAATGGCCAGCTTTTTGAGTTTGCCAGGTACGAACTGTCGTCAAAATTGTCCTCGGACTGCCAGTACGGAATGTTGTGGGTTTCGCTCACTTTGGTGCCGTTGATGGTCAATTTGCCGTTCTCGAGTTTGATCACATCGCCCGCGATTGCCACAATTCGTTTAATGAAGTACGGACGATACGTTGGGGTGCTTGGGACATATTTGACCAGTGGTGTCGAACGCAGCAGCTCGAGGATTTTATCAAGACCTGGAAGCGGACGGGTGCTTTGAGGCGCGTCGGTTGGTGGTTTGAGCACAACCAAATCGCCGCGTTTAAAGCTCATGATGCCCAACTTGCTCAGCCAAGTTTCGTATTTGGGCACAAAAACCCGTTCGCCGTCTTTGACGGTCGGCATGTCGCTCATGCCCTGAATCGCAACGGTGGTAAACAAGAACGTGGTAATCACCAGCGCTATAATGACGGCTTCGCCAATTGGACGAACCCATTCTTTCCAGAAGTAGCTGCCAAAACCTTTGGCTGGTTGTTTTTTGGCAATCGCAGGCATCGCTTTTTGGACATCGGCGCTCAGGTTTGGCGGCGTTGGAATCGAATTGTTTTCTTCTGACATGAAAAACTCCAAATTTCTCGAACGCAATCAATCTGCGTTTCAATGCGTGAATTCTGATCTCGAGAAATCCTCGAGATTCCAAAAACCGAATTCAGGCGGCGGGTGGCGCTCGAGAACGCTCGGAATTGAATGAAACAGTAGCAATTTGAATTGGTTGCGCTGCAAAAAATGTGTAAGGCTCGAGTTTTGGTTTTACAATAAAAACTGAAGTCTTGCTCGAGGCAAAATCGGCAAACACTGGCGGCTCGAGTTTCTTTTGCTCGAACAGCGCCATTGTAAGCTTGGCAGGAAGTTGTTGGTTGTCGTGCTGCTTTGCCTGTTTCGGGGCTTGCTCGAGCCTCAAAAAGTATTGGTTGGCGAGCGCCCCGCCAGACACCGTAATGGCTAACAGCGCCAGCAGGCGCAGCAACCAATTGGGTCTGAACGGCAATTTCACAAGCGCGATTATACAAGCCAAACCTGAGAAAGTCCTGCTCGAGATCACACGGTCTTTGCTCGAGATCACACGGTCTTTGCTCGAGATCACAGCGCTTCTCAGTGCCAAAAACACGGTACAGTGTGATTCATGCACAGAAAAACGCTGACCAAACCCGACGGACGCGCCTTGCATTTGTACTCGAGAAACCCGATTCCGGAAGGCATTGTCGCCCCCAGCCCATCGGTTGAACCGATTGCCGCCAATCCCCATTTGCGCTGGCATCCTCTGCGCGGCGAGTGGATCACTTTCGCGGCGCACCGCAACGACCGCACGTTTTTACCGCCGCCCGAGT
>CAXTTL010000265.1:0-6273 GCA_964247135.1 uncultured Deinococcales bacterium
GAATTCAACCGAGTGCTGACAGGATTTCTGACGCGCTACCAGGACTTTAAATCTCGGACTCGTTTTGACGATGAACCCGAGGATGACGGCGCGGAGTACCACGATTTTGACGAACTCGAGAATTAAACGCCCAAACCGTCCAGCACGTCAGCATCCACCAACCAAGTCTCCTCCGTTTTGCTCGCCTTGCCCTCGAGCACCAGCTTGTTCAGTTCCCGTTCAACGTTTTGTTGAACGCGCCGCAGTGGCAAGGCATCAGGGTTTTGTTCGCCCCGAGCCGCCAGAAAGCGCCTGTGAAATGTGGGCAAGGCTTCAATGCCAATGCGCTCTTCAAGCTCTCGCCAATTTGTGTCTTGTTTCATGACTCGAGTGTACCGCCAATTTGCAACCCTCGATGAAATAACAAATTCCTGCTAGGATTGAATGATGCGCGAACCTTTAGAACCCGAAATTTTAACGCCCAAACGTGGCGGTATCAGCCCAACCCTGACAGGCTTGCTGGGCGTGGTGGCAGGCTTGATTTTGGGCTTGGTGGCGGGCATTGCCAGCTCGAGCAAAAGCCAAATCACGGCGGGATCACCGACCATGCTCAAACCCATCGTGATTGAGACGACGGTAAACGGGCAGCGCATTCGGGTGGTCGGCAAACCGATGGGCGATGTCTCCGGTAACTCGAGGTACAGCATCGGCAATCAAAACGCCAAGATCACCATGACCGAATTTGCCGATTTTAAATGCGGGTATTGCCGTCTGTTCGCCACGCAAATTTTAGGACAAATCAAAAAGGAATTTATCGACCCTGGCAAGGTGAAATTTGTTTACCGCGACATGATTACCGTGGGCGGCAACGAGGCGGTCAGGGCAGCCAACGCCGCCGCCTGCGTCAATGAGTCTGGGGCAGCCAAATACTGGGATTTTCACAATTTGCTCTATGGCGCGGCGCACGACTCCTGGGCGAGTTTGACTGGCTTAAACCTCGATAACAAGCTGATTGAGGTTGCTGGCGGCGTCGGCGCCGATGCCGCCAGCGTCAAAAGCTGCCTGAATGCCAAAAAGTACCTCAGTCAAGTCCAAATCGACAATCAACTCGGGGCTGACCTCGAGCTTGGCGGTACACCCGCCTTTGTGGTCGGCGGTTATTTTTTCTCTGGCGCACTGCCGCTCGAGGCTTGGCGCGAGGTTTTTAAGGCTTTAGGCGTTGCCTAAGAGGGCATCTGGTTCGGGTTCTCGGTGCTCGAGCAGCCCAGTCAGGACGCCGCCAAGCAAGAAAATATACATTGACAGGTACAACCACGCCAGCAACAACAAAAAACCTGCCAGCAGACCGTAGGTTGCCTGAAAATTGGCAACTGGGGTCAACCAACCCAAACTTTGCCGCGCCAATTGCCAGACCAAAGCCGTTGGCACCGCCCCAATCAACGATGCCCTCCAGCCTGGCGTGTGGGCGGGCAAGAAGCGGTACGAGAGGGCAAACAGGATCAGTGCCCCCAAAAGCGGCAGCAGGATGCTCGAGGCGCTTCTCAGAATGCCCAGCGCTGGAATACTCCCCAAGCTCGAGAGCACCGTGCCGACCAACATCAAAACCAACAGCAACGGACCCAGGGTAAAGACACTGACGAACGCCACCACGCGCTGCATCACCAGATTGCGGTTGCGCTGACCTGGAATGGCTTTGGTCAACGCTCCCTGCAAAACGGTAAAAAAACCGCTCGCCGCCCAAAACAACGCCAGCAAACCAATCGCCCCCGTCGCGCCAGCATTGGCTTGAAAGCGCAACAAGACCGAAACTTTCAAGTCTTTTAACGTGTCATTCAGCAAATCTGCCGCGCTCGGAAACGCCGTGCGAATGCTGTTCTGCATAAACTCGAGCACCTGGGTTTGCAACTCTGGACGAGCCTCGAGCGCAAAACCAAAACCCGCCACCGCCAGCAGCAACAATGGAAACAAACTGAACGTCGCGTAATACGCCAGCGCCGCCGCCAAGATCGGCACTTGCGCCTCGATCACTTTTGAAATAAATGCCGTCACAAGCACTTTCAAACCCGAGAATCGCTTCAAGATCATTTCAGCGTTGCACCCGAACTCGAGGCGTTGAGGTTTTGCTGGTTTTGGCGGCTCTGGGTTGACTCGAGCGCTTCAGGAAATACCCGATCAGACTCGAGATCACAATCGCAATCGCGCCGCTGAAGAGGTAATACATTAGAAACCTCGAGCCGAGCGGCAGGGTCAAATTGGCATCGAGTTTGCTGCGCAAGGTGACCAACGCCACCACAGGCAAGGCAAAACCGATAAAACTCAAACCTATTCCGAGAAAGCCTGGTTCGGTATGGCGCAGCAACAACGCCGCCCACAGGCTGCCCACCACCAAGGGAAACAACTGAACCCAGTGCCCAGTCGGGTCATTGAACAAACCGACCACCAAGAGTAAACCTGCGGCGTAACTGAACCAACGCCCCCCAAAGGCATCGACCAGAAACACCATCAAACACGCCACCAAAAAACGTTGAGGGAACGGCGTGACCACAAACATCGCCGCCGCACCCAAAGCGGCAAGCATCAAACCCGAAAACCACGAAGCAAAACTCGAACGCATCAAGCACACTTTACCGTGAAAACCCAAGGACGCGTCACTTTAAGCGATGGCACACGATTGCTCGAAAACCTCAGCCATCCCAGGAACGCCAATAACCCTCTCGAGCGTCTCAAGGAAACGCGAGTAATAGGCTGGTCGCGCCGCCTCGCCCATCAAACCCAGTCGCCAAATTTTACCCGCCGTCTCGCCAAGTCCACCCGTGATGATCACGTTTTGCTCGCGCAAACCGGCGCGGACCTTGACATCGGAAAGGTGATCTGGCAGTTTGACCGCCAAGACCGTTGGCAAACGCTCGCCTTCTGGAACGAACGCCTCGAAACCCGCCACCGCCAAGGCTTTCAAGGTCGCAGCGCCAACCAACTCGACACGCTTGGCTCGAGCCTCTAAGCCCTCATCGAGCGCCGCCTGCAACGCCGCATCGAGCGCGTAATGCAGTTGCACCGCCACCGTGTGATGGTACTCGCGGCGATCCCAGTACGCCCGCAAACCCTCGAGATCGGCATACCAGAGTGGCACTCGAGTTTTACGGGTTTCGACGCATCTAATGGCTGCCGCGCTAAACGCCACGGGCGCAACCCCGGGAGGGGCGCTCAGACATTTTTGCGAACCCGTGTAAGCATAATCAATGCCCCACTCGAGCATCTTGTACGGCATCATGCCCGCAGTCGTAACCGCATCGACGGTGACCAACGCACCGTACCCTTTAGCCAGTTTCGCAATCTCGATGGCAGGGTTCAAAACCCCAGTGCTCGTTTCACCGTGTACCACCGCCACCAACTTGAATTCTTGCTTCTCGAGTGCCGCCTTCACATCCTCGAGTTTGATCGCACGCCCGATTGAAGCCGTGACCAAAGTCACCACCGCGCCAATGCGCTTGCACATTTCCGCCATGCGAAACCCAAACTCGCCGTTCGCACACACCAGCACCGCGTCCCCAGGCTCGAGCAAATTGTAAAACCCAGCCTCCATGCCGAGCGAACCCGTCCCAGCCAGCAAGCACGTGAACGCATCCGTACCCGCACCGTACAGCTCGAGCAAATTCTTTTGAATTCGGGCATTGATCGCAAATACGTCGGGGTCCATGTGACCCCGCATTGGAAACGACAACGCTCGAGCCGCATGGGGTTCGATGGGCGTAGGACCAGGGGTTAAGAGCAATTGTTCAATCATCTTCATGAGTTTCCTCGAGTCACGCTGATGGTGGGATTTGGCTGCGGGTGGGCAGCAAAAAAACCAACCGCGCACAGCAGGGCAGCCAGAACCAACCCCGAAAGGGTCAGCTCTGGGCTATCTAGCTCGCGCGGTCAGTTTCACTGAGGTTAGTGTGGCACAAAAGTTGTTGTCGAGTCAAGTGAATTTTTTATTTCAAAATGAAGTGTAGTATGAAAACAGTTTACTGTCCTGTGTATCCTGCGGGAAGATTACGCGGAGCAGCAAAAATCTCTATAGGTTGCGTAGGATAAATTGTTTTTTTACCCCCTTGAAAAAGGGAAGCTTGTAGGCGCACACGAACTTCTGTCGCACCGCGTTCATCCACAGAGTTAGAGCCAGAAATGCAGGCAGGGTCTGTAGGTGTTGTTGCACACGCACCTGTTGTAATTAAAGATGAGCTTACAAAATCAACTTGAAAGCCATTGAATGGTTCAATATTTGGCATCAGAATATTCGCCTGACCACCACCAAATTTTTGAACAGTAGCATCCATTCGTGCCGTAAAGCGTGCAAGATTTGCTCGATCTGAAGTGCCACGGTAGATTGCTGGTATATTTCCATCTTTAAGTTGCACAATGTTTTTAGGGTCTTGAAGTGGTGATCCATCTGGCAATGTTGTTGGATCACAATTGTTTATATTTGAACAACCAACATAATCCCAAAAAACTCCCGGTGCTGACAAGCTTCCATACCCAGGAACATTCATGTTTGATAAACCGTTGCCCGAAGTAGTAATGTGGTCATCGATCTGTTCACGGTATTCCATCAAAACCCACTGATTGTCATTGGCAGAAGATGGTTCCAATTTATCAGAAGTCGTGCCTGTCACCTTTGATCTTAATACAGGATAATAAGCTACAAAATAATAGCAACCTTTAGCTTGATTTGCGGTATTGGTATCCGAACAAGCTTTTGTTGGATCTCGAGGAGCGGAAATCATCGCCAGAATTGGCGCATTTTTAGTTTCACCAACTTCCCAAGTCCTTGATCCAGAAACATCAGGTCGTTCAGTAGTTGGACCTGACGCAGCCAAAGTGAATTTTGAAAAATTTACATTCATACGCCCAGAAACATATTTGGCAGCATCAAACACACCACCACATGAATACAATATTGGCACTGGATTGCCATTGCTCGAATATGCACCACATGGTGGAAACACGTAATACGCACGTTGTACCTCGTCAGAAATAATTGCTGCCGCATCACGTAAATCTTGCTGAACTGCACTTTGTGTAGTTACCATTGTTGTCACATCTTGAGAATTACGCTCAAAATTAATAACTGCAACAGTTAAAATACCCAAAATTGCCATTGAAATCATCACTTCAATTAAAGTAAAACCAGCGCGAAAATTGTTCATACACACTCCTACGATGGTTTATTTATTCGGGCAGAAAGGACAATATACTCTTTTGCGGTTGATGCTACCGGTTTTACTGTAACTGTTACTGTGCGAATAGTATCTGTGACAGCCCATGATGTACTATTTACCTCAAGTGTCCACCCTGTGGGAAGTTTAATATCCGCCTTCGGATCAGTTCCGCTGGCTATTGGTAGTGAGTAACCTGTTTGAGTATAAGCTGCCTGTGTTTGCCAACGGGCTTTTACAATTTCAATATAAGCTCGAGCTAAGTTTGTCCCTTGGGATTCAGTTCCAGATTGTCTTGTCAATTTCAACGGAACTAAAAAGCCAGATGCAATAATAATTAAAAGACCAAACAAACTCAATGAAACTAACATTTCAATAAGCGTAAACCCAGCATTTTTTACTATATTGCTCCGAAAAGATGTTTTACTGAATACCACGTGCGATCACCAGTCCCGTCACACCAACGAAATCTATTTTTGTTTTAATGGTATTACCAGAAATAAAACCAATCTCGATTGAAACGTTTTTACTGTCTAAGCGTCCAAGAGGAGCCGAATAAATTATATCTGCCGTAGATGAAGTTCCACCCAACAGTAAGGAAGTAAATTTAGTATTATTAATTGGTTTACTGTGTATTTCTGGATATCCAGTTACTCCACTTTTTGGCGCAATATCATACTTGTTGTTTGCTACATCAATCGTAATTTTGTAATCGTAACTGTAACGTTTGGAGTAAGCTCTTGCTCGTTCAAAGTCTTTTACCAACTGTGACTGAGTTTCGCGCAGTGCAGAAATATCACGATAACGAACCGAATAAAATCCACCAATCGCAAACAGCACTCCAAGAACCGCAACAACAACTATAACTTCCAGAAGGGTAAATCCTTGTACAAAGCGCTGCTGATAAGAAACCCTCAAGTATCCATCTTGGATAAGACCATTGTGTTTCTTATATTCCTGAATATGGTTCATTTTGATCACCCCTTAACAAGGCACTCGAGTCACAACTACCGTGCCGATGGCGCATAACCACCTATGGGTTTAATCTTAACTTCGATACCTGATTCAATGCCTAAGAAACCTGCCATGCGTTTAT
>CAXTTL010000266.1:0-6254 GCA_964247135.1 uncultured Deinococcales bacterium
GATCACCGACAGCACCGGAATACCGACCAGCAGCAATTTTAAGACCGCATCGAGGGTGGCTTGGGTTGGCGTCTCGAGCCTGGCGGTCTGCACCCAGTAACCATTGTCGGCTTGCAGCATCGCCACGCGGTAACCGGACAAACTGCGAATGCCCTGGCTAAAAACGGGCGCAACTGGGCTTGGGTCGAGGTGCTGGTCTTGCTCGAGGGGTTGACTGAAAACAGTAAAAAAAGCGGCATCGGGTGGTTTGTTGGTCGTGTCGTGCAAGCCTGGCAATTTTTGGTCTGGATGCTCCGAATATGGTCGCGCAAAGTCCTGGGCGGCTTGCCACAACCAGTGGTCAAGCACCTGATACAAGCCAGCCCGTACCGTGAAAAAAACGGCTGTGCCGATGACTGCGCCAATGACCACCAGCAAACTTGCATAGAGCAGTGTCAAACGCCAGCGCAGGCTCACGAACCCAACCTGTAACCGCGTCCGCGCATCGTCTCGAGCAAAGTTTCGGACAGTTTTCGGCGCAAACTCGAGATGTAGACATCAACAATTTTGGGCGTCACGCTCGAGTCGCCAGCCCAGATGCGTTCGATCAGGTCCTCGCGGCTAAAAATCCGACCCGGGTTGAGGGCAAAAACCTCCAAGAGCGCATACTCGCGGGGGGTCAGGTGCAGCTCTTTGGCTTGAAAAAAAACCTGTCCAGATTCCAACTGCACCTCAAAGCCGCCAGGTAAACGCAAAATGTTGCTCGAGTGACCGCTCGAGCGGCGCACCAAAGACCGCAGACGGGCGCGTAATTCCCTGAAATCAAAGGGTTTGGGCAGGTAATCGTCGCCGCCGATCTCCAAACCTTGAAGTTTTGAGTTCATGTCGGCTCGAGCCGTCAAAAACAAAATGGGCGTGTGAACCTCGGCTTGGCGCAATTTCCCCGCCAGTTGAAAACCCGCGTCCTGTCCCTCGGGCAGCATCACGTCCACGATCAGCGCCGCGTAATTCTTTAAACCAGCAAGGGCAAAACCCTCCTTGGCGTTGGCTGCCAGTTCGGGTTCAAAGCCGTCCTTGGCAAGTCCCTCGAGAATCAGGGCAGCCAGCTCTTGGTCGTCTTCGATCAGCAACACGCGCATACAAAATCTTAAGCCCCCGTGATCTTAAACCCCTGTAACCCGTTCAACAAACCAGTACGCGCCGGCGGCGATCACGGCGAGCGATGCGACACGGACGACGGGCACGGCATTTTTTGGATTGTATTTGCGCAACAACATCAGCCCAGGCGCAACCAAGAGCACAATGCCCATCTGCCCGATTTCCACCCCCAAATTGAAGGCAAACAATGACCAGGCGAGCGCATTTTGCGGCAGCGCCATCTCGGACAGCGCGTTGGCGAAACCAAAACCGTGAATGAAACCGAAAGCAAAGGCAAACACCTGGCGCAGATCGTGTTTGCTGCCGCGCAAACTGTGCAGCCCAACAAAAACGATGCTGGCGGCAATCGCGGGTTCAATCACACTGGCTGGCGGATTCAGAATATGCAGCGTCGCCAGGGCGAGCGTGATGCTGTGCGCCAGGGTAAACAGCGAAACAATTTTCAGCAGTTGCCACAAACTTCCGCCCAGCAGCAACAAACCCACGATAAACAGAATGTGGTCGGGTCCAATAAAAATATGGTGAATGCCCTCGAGTATGAAGCTGTAAATGACCGCCAGGATGTTCTGGGTTTGGGCGGGCAAATAGGCGTATTCGGTCTTTTGGGCGTCGAAAATAACTTGTTGCTCGAGGGTTTGATTGTTGTAAATGTCCAAAAAAGTTTTGTGCAAGTTGTTGTCGGGAAACAGTAAAATCTTGATTTGAAAGGTTGCGTTTGGCTGCAAAGCAGGCATCGTCCAGGTGGCTCGAATTTCTTTTTGGGCGGGCAGCGGCTCGAGTTGAAAACCTGTAACTGCAAGCTTTTGGTTGTTGATCGAAAATCGTTGTTGCAGCATCTCGAGCATCTGAGGTTTGAATTCGTTCAGGTTTTTAGCCTCGAGCAATTGCGCACTTGCTGGCAGTTGCCGCACAAGATCACCGACGGGCAACTCGAGTTGCACCAGCGTTTGGTTTGGGTCGATCTCGAGCCTGAGATGGCTGAACGAAATCGTATGCGCGAAGGCGTTGCTCGAGAGAATCAGCAAGATCGGCAAGAGCATTTTCAGTTTCATGTATTGACCGTCTTTTGAAGCTTGGCAACTCGAGGCAACCAGAAAAAACCGAGCAAGACCAGAAGACCCAAGCCCAGCCACCACCACGAAAAGCCTTTGGCTGGCAGGGCGCTGCCTGCCAATCCAAAATTCACCCGAAATTCTTGCTGCGTCGCGTCGCGTTGTTGCGAAAGAATTTTGACATCAGCCGATTGCACGAAAACATTGGCGAGGTACGCACTTTTCACGGGTTGAAAGTCATTCTTGAACACAAATTGATTGGACTCGAGCAAGCCGTCAATTGTGCCCGTTAAATTCAATTGCAACTGACCGCCACCGAGTTTCACCGTTTTCACCTCAGGAATTTGACTCGACTCGAGTTGCAACCTTACGGCTTTTCCATTGACTTCGAGCGTCACTTTCCCGAGCATGGCGTTCGAGAACTGCTTCACTTCCTCTTGACTGATTAAGTCATCGCGGTTGAGATCGAGTTGACCCAGAAAGCCTTGCGCCACCAATTCCCCAGGCGTGAAATCCAACTCGAGTTTGACTTTTTGCGGCGCGAGCGTGAGGTAAGCCGCCTGCACCAAACTGTCGGCGGGGTGCGCCGCCGCCAATTGCGGCAGCCACCCCAGCAAGACCAAACCGAGCAGCAAGACGTGTTTCATTTGTACAAGTTGACGCCGTAATCGTTGGTTGGGTCACGGTACATCGAATGGATGTGGTTGCTGGCATCACCACCCATGCTTTGCGGCGAAAACTCGAGCACCAAGGTCGGCGCGGTCACGCGAAAGTACGCGCCGCCATCTGCCGCCACCGCGCCGCGCCAGGCGAAGTAGGTGTTGGCAAGATTGGCTTTGATTTCTTTCATTTTGACGCTTGCGTCCTCGTCGTTAATCAACCCAACTCGAGTTTCGATTAAGGCGATCAGCAAGTCTTGTTGCGCCGCGCTCAGGCTCGAGCCTTTGACGCCCTCCGGTTGCAAGGTTTTGCCGTCCTGCCCAGGTCCGAGCACCAAGTCAATGTATTTCGAGCCGATGATGGCTTGCTTTTGTTGCGCGGCATCCAGGCTGGTTAACAGCTTGTAGGCGGCGGTCGGTTCGGCAATGATCGGTTGCACGGTCTTGCCGTTCAAGGTGTACTTGGTCGGTTGCCCACCCGTCAGGCTTGGGGTCAGCACGATGTCCGCACCCGCTACGGTCGCGTTGATTGCCATGTGATGCCCGCCGAATTGCAGTATCCACGGGCTGGTGGTGCTGGGCGTGCCAATGAACGAGACATAATACTGGGCTTTGCCAAAGGTCAAATTGCCGCCGCCGCTGGTGGTTTTGAGTACCTCATCGCCGTCGATCACTTGAGAAATCTCCGCGTAGCCTTTTTTGCTGAGCACCGCCTGCAAAAGTGCAAACAATGCCGTCTGCTGGGCGCCGCTCAGGTCACCCAGTTTGACGCCGTTGCGTTGAAAAATACCCGTGGGAAAATTCGACCATTTGGTTTTTTGTTGGCTGTCACCCCAAGCGAATTGCACTTTGCCCAGTTGACTGGCGCTCAACGTTTTCAAAAAAGCGTTCGCCGCCGCGACCACCTTTTGCGTGGTGGCATCGCTTGCGGTTTTGACGGTGGGCGTTTGGGCGGATGCCTGAATTTGCGAAGAAGCCAGCAGCGTCAACGCGCCAGCGCAAAGCAAACCAGACAAGACAAGTTCATATTTTTTTCGCATAAATCCTCCTCGAGATTCAGGTTGCATCTCGTGAATTCAAGACTAAAAGGATTTGGCAAAAATTGGGTAAAGACAACAATCAGCAATCTCATTAAGTCTCACACTGACATGAAATTCTCGAGGCATGAATCAAAAATCACACCAGGCAACCTTACCGAAAAAACGCATGGCGGCAGGGTGCTTGTTTCGCAACTCGAACCATCAAATTTTGATTGTGCAACCCACCTACAAACCCGATTGGGAAACTCCTGGTGGAGTGACCGAAGAGAACGAAAGCCCGCGAGATTGTGCCGCTCGAGAGGTGCTGGAAGAACTGGGTCTCGAGGGTGTTGTTGGGCGTTTGTTGTTGGTGGATTACACCAGTGAGAACGAGGAGTACACCGAGGCGTTGATGTGGGTTTTTGATGGCGGGATTTTGAGTGACACCCAAATCTCGAGCATCAAATTGCCAGACGCAGAATTAAAATCGTTTCGTTTTTTTGATCTTAAAGAACTCGAGCAGTTTGTAACGCTCAAAAAGACCCGCAGACTCGAGCAGGCATTTCACGCCCTTCAAAACAATCAAACCCTTTACCTCGAGGATCAATTGCCAACCTGAGAACGCGCCGCGCTCGAGATCAACCATGAGGGCATGAACTGCTGGGCGGCAAAACAACGCTCGAGGTATTGTTCATCCCAGATTTCATCGTCGTTGAGGTACAACACGCGGTTTGAAAGTGCCATCTCGAGTCCCGCATTTCTGGCTTTGAGCAGCCCGCGTTCTGGGCTAAGAAACGCTTTGATGCGCGGGTCAGAAAATTTCAGGCTGGCTTCGACACCAGAGCCGTTGCCATCGTCCACGACCAACAATTCCCAGTCCTGAAAGTGTTGCGCCCGAATGCCTTGCACCGCCTTCGCTGCGCCCTCGGGATTGTTGCGAGTCACCAGCACCACGCTGATTTGCACTTGCAAGCCACGCATCCCGCATGACATTTCGGCTCGAGAAACGATGCGCATGGTTTCACGAACGTTTAGTTTGGTTTGCAAGACTTCCATAAACAAGATCATGCCGAAGTTTTGTCAGGTTTTGATGCAGAAGGCAATGAGAAACCCTGATACTGAAATACCTCAAGTTTGGTTTCTTCCGTGTGGTACGCTATGCCATCATGAATTTCGTCCAACCCCAAGTGCTCCAAACCCTGGCGACCGAGCGCTTGCTGTTAAATGACATCACCGAACTGCTCGCCCGTGACGGCGCACCCTCGGAAGACGCCCGAGAAACCCGTGCGGCACTGCGTGGACTCGAGGAAAGTTTCTTGCTGGTGGTGGTCGGCGAGTTCAACGCGGGCAAGTCGAGCCTGCTCAACGCGCTTTTGGGCGCGGATGTGCTCGAGGAGGGCGTGACCCCGACCACGGATCGCATCAGCATTTTGGTGCACGGCGAACACGACAAGTCTGCGCCGTACAGCAACGTGCTCGAGGGAACGCCTGGTTTGAACATTGACGAATACGTGACGCGCCGCGAGTTGCCATACCAGTTTCTTGAAGGTGTGGCATTGGTGGACACCCCTGGCACGAACGCGGTGATTCGGCGGCATCAGGCGCTCACTGAGGGGTTTTTGCCGCGTGCCGATCTGGTCTTGTTCTTGACCAGCGCCGACCGACCGTTTACCGAATCCGAACGTCAGTTCCTCGAGCTTTCCCGCGCCTGGTCGCGCAAGGTTTTGGTGGTGGTCAACAAGGTCGATTTGCTCGAGAATCAAGCCGATTTCGATGAGGTTAAAGTTTTTGTGACCCGCAACGCCAAAGAGGTCTTGGGCATCGCGCCGCAAGTTTTTATGGTCAGCGTCAAACGTTTTGAGCAGGGCGGCGATGAGGGTTTCACGCAACTCCAAAACACCTTGCGCGAGGTTTTGGGCGAACGTGACCGCTCGAGGCTCAAACTGCTCTCACCGCTCGGGGTCGCGTCACGCTTGCTCGAGCGTGCCAGGGAACGCACGCGGGTCAGTCTGGAGGTTTTGGGCGATGACACCAAAACGCTGAACGACCTCGAGCGACAACTCAAAGCCCATCAAGAAGATTTGAGTGCCGATTTGGACACGCAAACCAAAGGCTTGGACGCGATTTTGGACGGCGTGAAAAAACGCGGCGTGCTTTTTTTGGACGATCAATTGCGTTTTCGCAAAACCCTGGACCTGTTAAACCCCGACAAGATTCGCCTCGAGTTTGAAAAAACCGTGATTGCCGACAGCGGCGTTGCCTTCAGCGGCCACACCGCGTTTCTGGCCGCGCGCTGCCAGAGCGGCGAGCCGGTGATGATGCTGCTCGCAGGCCGCCTGCGCGTCGCACTCGCCACCACCCACCTCGCCCTGCGCGACGTGCCCGCC
>CAXTTL010000267.1:0-6239 GCA_964247135.1 uncultured Deinococcales bacterium
TGCGGCTTGACCAGCCCGAAATTCACAAAAGCAAAACTTTCTAAGCACGCCTTGTTTGGAAAACTCGAGCAAATTCCGTTTCTGACGGTGCTGGAATGGTGCAAACTAAACCTTAGGTAAAAGTCACTCGAGATACCCAAGTTTCCCGCCCGAAAATGCTACAATCTCGCGTTGCGGTTTGACCCGCGCTTGGAGACGTGATGAAGGCGCATTTAATTGCTTATACACATGTTTTAGTGCGTCTGAACTTTCTGATGATAGTAAATCAGTTAAAGTAGGATAATACTTAGTGATATATAAATTCTGAAGGTGAGTATGGCAAACGAAAATCAAATCGAGCGATTCAAAGTGGATGTTGAGGTTTCGGCGGATCATTTGGTTCCTACGGCTGCAAATGTCGGTTTTTTGACTTTACTACCAACCGGAATAGTTGTTTTTGATTTTGGATTTATGAAGCCCTCTGATCTTGTTGAATTGAGTAACAAACCGCCTTCTGAAGAAGCCATCAAGATCACAGCACCTGGAGTTTCTCGAGTCGTTATGGGGAGAAATGAGGCTGAGCAATTCATGAGAAATGCTTTGAATTTACTTGAAAAAAACCCATCTTTCCCACCGCAAACTGGAGAATCAAATGAGTAATGTTTTTAATTTTAGCTCTAGTAGTTCCATACCACCAACCTCACCAGTCCAGGTTGAATATCCCAAAACTAGCAACGCCCAAAATACACCCAACGTTATAATTGTTAATGGTGCAATCGTCACTGGGGATTGGGAAATTAATCCTTATGGAACTACTAGGAATATGGCAAGCAAAATTAAAGCACTTGAGAAGCAGCTTGCAGAGGTAATGTCTCAAAATGGACTTTTTACTCGAAATGCTGAAGTTGATGAGGCTGAATTATTCATCGAATTAGATCGTCAGTTTTATTCACTTTCAGTGTCTGGAAAGAAATCCATATCAAAATTGGATTTCTCAAGACCAACTATTGTTGATGTTATCTCACTTGAGAATGATGAGGAATAGCAACAATGAGATTAGTGCCTTCCCACGATCATTTAACGTGGTATTCTGAGGCTATAACACCAGAAATAGAACAAGGCGATGTTCTTTTTGATTGTATAGTTCCCATTGTTACATGGGATGAAGAGTCAAAGCTATTTGGTCTACTTCCTGCCAAAAAACATATTATGGTGATGTCTTTCACTTGTGACATGATTCCACAAGGGAAATTAAAAACTATTCGTGCAAATCAAGTATTAGTTGCACCGCTTGCTACTTCAGATTATTTTCAAAAAGGAAATTCGACCGAGGCTAAAAATCAGCTTACTGATGCGAGCAAAGGTAAGATAGCAGGTTTATACGCTATACCCCGACGTTCCGAAACGGAACTACCAACAGAACACTACCTTGTTGACTTTCGTAACTTTATGACAATGCCCTTAAGTGCCTTGAAAGAATTGAAAAGTCATGTAACAACTCATGTACGCCTTTGTTCACCATACCGCGAACATTTCGCTCAAACTGTGGCAAGTTTTTTTAATAGGGTTGCTTTAGATGAAGATCCAAATTTTGAATATGCCAAAGTTGAATAGCAGTAATAAAGCACCCCTTGGTTTGGGAGTTGATTCATATTAAATTTCACATGATAACTTTTGGTTGCCAAATGAACGAGTACGACTCGCACATGGTCGAGTCGCAACTTGTGGCATTGGGTGCAGAACTGGTTTCTACGGTCGATCATGCCGATTTTGCGCTGGTCAACACCTGCGCGGTGCGCGGCAAGCCAGTCGATAAAGTCAAGGCGGTCTTGGGCGATTTGCGCAAACTCAAACATTCTCGGGGTTTGATGCTGGGCATGATGGGTTGTCTGGCACAACTCGAGGAAGGGCAAGAGATTGCCAAAAAGTACGAGGTGGACGTGCTCTTGGGACCTGGGGCGCTCACCGACATCGGTGCGGCGCTCGAGGGTAACAAAAAATTCTGGAGTTTGGCGTTCAAAGACGACATCCACGAATTCATTCCGCCGCCACCCAAAGGCAAACTGAGCGCCATGCTGACCATTCAGCGCGGTTGCGACCACCACTGCACCTACTGCATCGTGCCGACCACAAGGGGACCTCAAGTCTCGAGGACCCCGCAAAACATCATGACCGAACTTGAGGCGATGGTTGAGGCGGGTGTTCTCGAGGTGACGCTGCTGGGGCAGAACGTGAATTCTTACGGTTTGGATCAACCTGGAATGCCAGGATTTGGCGAGTTGCTGCGCATGGTCGGGAAAAGCGGCATCCCGAGGGTGAAATTTACAACCTCTCACCCGATGGATTTTTCGGACGACATCATTCATGCCATTGCCGAAACGCCAAATGTTTGCAAGTACATTCACCTGCCCGTGCAATCGGGCAGCAATGCGGTGCTCAAACGCATGGGACGCGAGTACACCCGCGAGTTTTACCTCGAGCGGATCGCCAAAATTCGTTCACTCATGCCCGATATTTTCCTGACCACCGATTTGATTGTGGGCTTTCCGTCCGAAACCGAAGCCGATTTTCTCGAGACGCTCTCTTTGTACGAAGAAGTTGGGTTTGACAGCGCCTACACGTTTATTTACAGTGCTCGGGCTGGCACCCCGAGTTACAAGCATTTCGACGACCAGCCAAAAGAAGTCAAGTCGGAACGTCTAACGCGCCTGATCGAACGTCAACGCCACTGGGCGCAAGTGAAAAACTCGAGCCTGGTTGGCAAAGAGGTTGAGGTTTTACTGCGCGGTCCCGCCTACGAACCGACGTTTATGGAAGGTCACACGCAGGCGCACCACCCAATTTTGCTGCCAGCCATCGAAGCCCCATTTCCTGGTTTGTACCGCGCCAGGGTTGAGCACGCCACGCCGCACATGGTTTTTGGTAAAGTCACCCAGACCATTCAAACATCACACATCACGCCGGCGCTGTACAGTTCGCCCGTAATTTCCAGCGCAACCATGACATGAACTCGAGCCGAATTCCAGCGCTTGCCTTAGCCGTTTTGTTTGCCGTCGGCTGCTTTTATGCCGCGTTCGGCACGATCAGCGTTTTGGCTGGCGCGAAACTGGGTTATCAACTCTGGTGGCTCGAGCTTTTGATCGCCGCAGTTTTTGTGTGGTTGGGCTTGCAAGTGTTTGCCCGAGTCGAAAAACGTCAAAACATCAATCCTCGAGCCGACAGGGGAGAGCGAGCCATCTGGCGGCTCGCCTACCGCAAAGGTTGGAAACTCAGCTTCAAGGAGATTCTTGACGGCACAATGTTGGACGAGACTTCGGCGCTTTCCGCCCTCAAATCGCTCGAGGCAAAACACCAAGCCCATCTCGAGCCTGATGGAACCTGGACGCTGCTCGAAAAGTCCTAAAACGGGGCTTGCTCGAGCATTGCCTTGATATTCAAGTTGACGGGTTGCAGCCACTTCAACGCCGTCTCGAGCACCAGATCGTGCCCCTGCTCGAGGGCGGTCAAGTCGTCGGTCATGGTGTAATCAGGCTCGAGTTTCTCGGGCATCGATTCGCCGTCGGCAAACAGGTTTTTGACGGCTGCCAGACGCAATTCACTTTGGTCAAGCAGTTGCAACGGTGCCAGCGCGGTTTGGCACAAGCCGTAACTTGCTTCGCCAACAAAACGTGCCAGTTGTTCGCGCTGCAAGAAGAGTGCCATCAATTCGGCGGCGCTGGCGGTGCTCGAGTTGGTCAGCACGATCAAATTGCCTTTGAAGAATGTTGGCTTAGGCAGCGCGTATCTCGAGGTTTTATTGCCGACAATCGCTTCGATACCGCCATTTTTCAGGCTGTACGTTTGTGTTGCGCCCCTCGAGCGCAAACTTAAGGCAGCCCCGTCGTGAAAGGCGCTCAAGGTCAACAGCATTTCCTCGAGCAAGCCGCCCGTGTTGAACCGCAAGTCCAGAATCAACGAACTCGCACCGCTCATGACGAGTTTGGCAATTTGTTCGTGAACCCTTGCGGCAGTGCCGGACAATCGAAACGACGGAATGCGCAGATAACCAATTTTGGGTTTTGGCAAACCCGATTCTGGAAACCCCAAATTGGTCAACCACCCCAATTCTGGCGACATGCTTTTGACGAATTTCACCCCGCGCCGCTCGAGCGAAATCGTCACGGGCGTGTTGTCGGAAAACTCGAGTTTTTTGGTCCAGCTTTGGTTGTCTCGGCTAATGTTCTGAATCACATCGCCGACCATGACCCTGGCTTTGTCGGCTGGACTGTTGTTGAGCACGCGGTAGACCAAATTTTGGCGCAGTTCGATGCCAAGCCCAAACCGTGCATCGTTTAAGGTGTCGCCTCGAGCTTCAGACCGTTTCTGTGCAGCTTGTTCTGGATTTAAAAACCTTGAAGTTTTGTCCGGCAGCGCTTTGGTGATTTTGCTTAACTCTTCATGAATTTTGCTGGTCGGACAATTTGCGTCTTCCCCACAAAGGTTTGCCAGGGCAATATCAAGCCCAGATTTTATCGATTTGAGGTCAATTTTTTCTGGTTCAACGTAATAATCCTCAACATAACCCAAAAACTGAGCTGCCAAATCCGAAGCTGGACTGGCAAACGCTCGAGACGCCCCAAGCCAGAGCAGTAAAAAGCCGAACAACAATTTGAAACGCATGGTGAAAGTTTAACCAAAAATTGGGTTCTTGTGAACAATCACTGACCACCGATGTTCAAGCTTTTCACCCGCACGCTCGAGCCGCCAACGCCACCCATTTTAAACTCGAGGTCGTCGGCGACAGCTTCAATGTTTTGCAACAGCTCGAGAAAATTACCTGCGACCGTGAACACCTCGAGCGGGTGCGCGACCACGCCGTTTTCAATCCAGAAGCCGTCGGCTTGCAAGGAAAAATCGCCGTTGATCTGGTTCGCGCCGGCGTGTTGTCCGTGTATGGCGGTCAAAAGCACACCTTGTTCGATGCTCGAGATTAAATCTTGTTTGTTGCCTTTGCCCGGTTCGATGTAAAAATTGCTCGGAGCAACGCCGAGCGTGCCGCGATAACCGTACCGAGCGCCGTGACCGGTGCTTTGCAGACCAACTTTGGCAGCGGTTTCGGTGTTGTGCATGAAGTTCTTTAAAACCCCGCGCTCGAGAAGCACCAGTTTTTGGCTCGGGAAACCCTCCGCATCAAAGGGTCGGGAATCGATGCCGCCCGTTCGCGTGGCATCATCCAGAATACTGACCACGCTCGAGCCTATGGCTTGCTCGAGTTTGCCCACCAACGGACTTTTACCGTCCTGAACTTGTTTGGCGCTGAACATGCCCGCAAAGGTGCCCAAGAATGTTGCCATGCAGTCGCGGTCGATCACCACTGGGTAACTGCCGCTCGGTGCGGGCAAACCGCCCAGCATTGCCAGAGATTTGCGCACCGCCTCGAGCGCGGTTTGGGTCGGGTCGAGCTGTTCAAATTCTCGAGAGAACTGAAAGTCAGAACTGGACTTGTTTTGACCATGTTCACTGACCAGGGGCGCAACGTACTGGTAAGCAAAATTTTGTTTGTAAGACCGTTCGAGTCCAGTTGTATTTGCCACTGCGGTTTGTGCTTCACCGTCCATGTAACCCGCATATGGAATGCTTTTGACGCGAGCATCGGCTTCTCGGGTGATTTTTTCCATGTCGATTGCCAGTTGCACCTTGCGTTCGACACTGACGCCAGACAACCCTTCGCCGTACAAATCCCCAACGTGCGGCGGTTCTGCCCAAGCGCCAATCACGGCGTGCCCGACCGGTTCGACCAAGGCGGCATTGCTCAGTGCCATCTCGAGGCAACGGGTCAGCGCAGCCTCGGAAAAATTTTCGGTGAAGCTGTACCCCCACGCTTGATTGACCAGCGCCCGCACGCTCAAGCCCATTTGCTTGGAGAGTTTGAACTCGCTGACCTCGCCCTCGAAGGCTTTGATGCCCGTGCTGGCTCGAGACATGGCGTAGACTTCGATGCTCGCGCTTTTGGACTTGGCGAGTTCGAGCACGAACGTTCTGGCTTGGTCAAAATTCATGAGCGACCTCCCACCGTGATTTCCGAGATCAAAATATGCGGTTGACCGACATCGGTCGGAATGCTGCCCGAAACGCTGCCGCAATTGCCCTGACCTCGAGCCAAGTCACCTGCAACGCCTGTGATGTTCATCAAATCCTCTGCGCCGTTACCGACCAGCGCCGCCCCGCGCACGGGTTCGCAAATCTCGCCGTTGCGAATGACGTAACCCTCGTTGACCGTG
>CAXTTL010000268.1:0-6221 GCA_964247135.1 uncultured Deinococcales bacterium
GCGGCATTGGGAAAGCAAGCCAAAATCTTATGGGATGACGCGCAAAGAATGCTCAGTAAAATCATGCTCGAGAAGACGCTCAAAGCCTCAGCGGTGATTGGATTGTTTGAAGCGAACGCAGTCGGTGATGACATCGAAATCCTCGAGCACGGAAAGACCCTCTCGAGATTCCACACGCTGCGCCAACAACGCGAACAACCAGGCGAAAATTACGCGCTGTCCGACTTTATCGCCCCTCGAGATTCGGGCATCATCGATTACTGCGGCATGTTCGCGGTCAGCATTCACGGCGCGGAAGCTCTCGCCCAACAATTTGAACTCGAGCATGATGATTACAACGCCATCCTGGTGAAATCACTGGCAGACCGATTGGCAGAAGCCTTAGCCGAAAAACTCCATCAAGATGTGCGCCGCGAATATTGGGGTTATGCTCGAGATGAAGCGCTGTCAAACAAAGACCTCATCAAAGAACGATACATCGGCATTCGACCCGCACCAGGCTACCCAGCCCAACCCGACCATACCGAAAAACCCGAACTCTTCAAAGTTCTGAATGCTCGAGAAATCGGCATGGAACTCACCGAATCCAACGCCATGACCCCAGCCTCGAGCGTCAGCGGTTTTTACTTCGCGCACCCGAAAAGCAAATACTTCGCCGTTGGACGCATCGGCGAAGATCAAGCCAGGGATTACGCCACCAGAAAAGGCATGAAACTCGAGGAAATTGAACGCTGGCTCTCCCCTATTTTGGCTTACACGCCAGAAACTCGAGATTCGATTGCGGCGGATTAAACTGCCACTCTCACCCGGCTCGCTGAGGCTCGCCACCCTCTCCCGCGAGCGGAAGAGGGTTCTCAATCGCAAATTTTATTGGGTTTATGCAGTCTCGAGCATCCATTTCAGCCCCACAACAAAGAGCTAAAACCCCCTTCTCTCCTAGGAGAGAAGCGCACCAAGCCCGTCAGGTGCTGCCGTAAGGTGCAAGACGGGTCGGGGATGAGAGGGGAAAACCCAGCCAACCCCAACACAGGAGCAACCATGTCAACCATCAAACGCCTCGTCACATCCGAATCCGTCACCGAAGGTCATCCTGATAAACTCGCAGATCGCATAAGCGACTCCGTGCTGGATGCGTTCCTCGAGCAAGACCCGAAATCTCGGGTGGCGTGCGAAACGCTTTGCACGACTGGCTTGGTGTTGGTGGCGGGTGAAATCACCTCGAGCGCCGATTTTGTAGATGTGCAAAAAGTGGTACGTAACGCGATCACGAGCATTGGGTACACGCAAGCCAATTTTGGTTTTGACGGGCATAACGTGGCGATTTTGAACACCATCAACGGGCAGAGTCCAGAAATTGCCAGCGGCGTGAACGAATCTTGGGAGTGGCGCAACGGCGACCGTGACCCGAAAAATTTGCGCGGCGCGGGCGATCAGGGTTTGCTGTTTGGGTATGCCACCGATGAAACGCCTGAACTCATGCCGATGCCGCTCGCGCTTGCTCACGCAATTGCGGCAAGACTCGCCAAACTTCGCAAAGACGGCACACTGCCGTACTTGCGCCCAGACGGAAAATCTCAGGTGACGCTCGAGTATTTGGGCGATAAACCCGTGAGGCTCGAGACGGTGGTGGTCAGCACGCAACACAACGAAAAGGTGTCACAGGAGCAAATCAAAAAAGACGTGATTGAACAGGTCATTCGTCCGATTATTCCTTCACAAATCTCGAGTGATGCCACAAATTTTTACATCAACCCGAGCGGCAGTTTTATTTTTGGTGGTCCGAGTGCCGATTCTGGTTTGACGGGGCGCAAGATCATTGTGGACACCTACGGCGGCGCGATTCCGCACGGTGGCGGCGCGTTCTCGGGTAAAGACCCAACCAAAGTGGATCGCAGCGCGGCATATTACGCGCGGTACATGGCAAAAAATCTGGTCGCGGCAGGTTTGGCATCTCGAGCCATGATCGAGGTGGCTTACGCGATAGGCAAAGCCAACCCTGTCTCGTTGCGCGTGGAAAGCTTTGGCACGGGCAAAATGAGCGACGATAAACTCGCGGCATTGTTGCTCGAGCATTTTGACCCGCGCCCGTTAAACATCATCGAAGAATTAAACCTCGAACGTCCAATTTACGCGCCAACCACGAGTTATGGGCATTTCGGACGTTCCGAATTTCCGTGGGAGAGCACCGACAAATCCGAACTTTTACAACGTTAAACCTGTAGGGGCGCTGCTTCTTGACCATAATCGTGCACCTTCTTGCTCGTAAAACAGCACCTTGCGGGCTACTCGCGCTGACGGGCATGGTCGCTTGCTGCGCCCTGCCTTAACTGCCCTTTGCCCAAATCCCTCGAGAATCGTATGATCTTTTTTATGCAAATTTACCTCGAGGATGTGGCGAAGTACACGGATCAAGAAGTGACCGTGCGCGGTTGGTTGACGGACAAAAGTTCCAAAGGCAAACTGCATTTTTTAAAACTTCGTGATGGCACGGGTTTTATTCAGGCAACCGTGTTCAAGAATGATGTCTCTGAGGAAGATTTCGAGCTTGCCAAGCACCTCACCCAAGAAACCAGTTTGGCGGTCACGGGGACGGTTCGTGTAGATGCTCGAGCGCCAGGTGGGTTTGAACTTGGGGTGAAGTCTTTGCGGGTTTTTGCCGCGCCTGTCGAGGAATACCCGATTACGCCCAAAGAGCACGGCGTGGAATTTTTGCTCGATTACAGGCATTTGCATTTACGTCATCGTAAGCCGTGGGCAATCTCGAGAATTCGGGATGAAATTCAACGAGCGATCCATGATTTTTTTCATGCTCGAGGTTTCTTGCGGTTTGACGCGCCGTTTTTCATGCCGACGGCGGTTGAAGGTACAACGAATTTGTTTGAGATCAGCTTGTTCGACGAGGAAAAAGCCTACCTTTCGCAATCGGGTCAGTTGTACGCCGAGGCTGGCGCGATGGCGTATGGCAAGGTTTACACTTTTGGTCCAACCTTTCGCGCCGAGAAAAGCAAAACTCGGCGGCATTTGCTCGAGTTTTGGATGATCGAACCAGAGGTTGCGTTTAACGATTGGCAAGACAACATGCGGCTGCAAGAGGATTTCGTCAGTTACTTGGTGGGTCGTGCGCTCGAGAATTGCAGAACCGAACTCGAGATGCTCGAGCGTGATATTTCCAAGCTCGAGCCGACGGCGAGCGGAAATTTCCCGAGAATTTCGTATGACGATGCCATCAAATTGATTGCCGAAAAAATCTCGAGCAACACGCTGCCAGAAGGTGTGGACACCCTCGAGCCTGTGCCTTGGGGCAAAGACTTTGGTGCGCCGCACGAAACCACGGTTGGTTCTAACTTTGACCGTCCGGTCATGATTCACAGCTATCCTGCGGCGATCAAAGCGTTTTACATGCAGCCACAAGCCCACGATGCTCGGCTTGCCGCCTGCAATGACATGATTGCGCCCGAAGGTTATGGCGAGATCATTGGCGGGTCAGAACGCATCCACGATTACGACCTTCTGAAATCCAGAATTCTCGAGCATGGTTTGCCGCTCGAGGCGTTCGATTGGTATTTGGATTTACGCAAGTACGGTTCTGTGCCGCATTCGGGTTTTGGTTTGGGACTCGAGCGCACGATTGCTTGGATTTGCGGGATTGGGCATTTGCGTGAAGCCATTCCATTCCCGCGCATGTTGACGCGAATGAAACCTTAAGGTTTGCAGATTTGAACTCGAGGTTGTAACCTTGATTCTGGTTGATTCAACCAGAATAGGAGGTTTTGATGCAAAAAATTTGGGCGTTAAACGACGCAAAAACCCAGTTCAGCGAAGTGATCGAACTGGCTCAAAGCGAACCGCAAGTGGTCACCAAGCACGGGAAAAAAACGGCTGTGGTGATGTCGTTTGAGACTTATCAAAATTTATTACCTCAGCAAAATGCTTGGGATGCCCTACGACCATCCGACCCCGTCCTTGAAGATGATGACCCAGACCCATTCGAGCGACTCCAAGCCGTTCCTCGAGAGATTGACTTTGATGATTAGCCATTTACTGGACACCAACACCATCAGCGAATTGCAGAAAAAAATTCCTAATTCAAACCTCGAAAATTGGTTTTATTCACAACCAATCAGCCAACTGTACCTCTCGAGTTTCACCATTGCCGAAATTGAAGCTGGTATTCATCATCAGCGTGACCTCGAGAAAGCCCAGAAGTTGCAAATTTGGCTTGAAACTGTGGTTCTGGTGAAATTTACAAATCGAATATTATCTTTTGATATCACCGCCGCTCGAGTTTATGGACGTTGGGCTGGCGAGAACCGAAAAAGTGGAACGCCGTTGACGGTCACTGACAGCCAAATTGCCTCGATTGCTTATGTCAACGGTCTGGTTGTGGCGACGCGTAACACACCCGACTTCAGATCATTGCCTGTTCAATTGGTGAATCCCTGGCTCGAGGTTTAAGTGTGATGCTCGAGCTTGTGTTGGCTTAAAAAACCTTGCACCATAAAGCATGAGACGAATCCTGCTGGCGATGTTGTGTTTGGGCGCGGTAACATTGGCGGCTCGGGTTTTTCCTGACCCGAGCACAAACGAAAACAGCATCGTGGCTTTAAAGGCTCGAGCTTATCCAGGAAGTCAAATCAAGCTCGAGCGACAACTGAAAAACGGGGTCAATTACCGTCAATGGGTGGCAAGTTATCAATCGGACGGACTAAAAATTCTGGCGCTCTTGACCATTCCCAATGCCAAAGCGCCCAAAGATGGCTTCCCCGTGATTGTATTCAATCATGGTTATATCCCACCAGAACAATACCGCACCACCGAAAAATACTTGGCGTATCAGGCTGGTTTTGCCAAAAATGGTTACATTGTTTTCAAACCCGATTATCGCGGTCACGGGTTTTCCGAAGGTCAACCCTCGAGCGCCTACACTTCGCCTGGGTACACCATCGATGTCATGAACGCCGTCTCGACCATCAAAACCCTACCTCAAGCCAACCCGAACAAAATTGGTTTATGGGGTCACAGCATGGGCGGTTACTTGACGCTGCGGGCTTTGATTTTGGGTTCTGGCGCGAAGGCAGCCGTGATTTGGGGCGGCGTGGTCGCGCCGCATTTGGATATTCTTAAGTTCTTTGCCTCGAGAAGTCCTGCCGTCAATTCGAGTTACAAGCGTTACGCGCTCGAGCGTCAAAAATTGTATGCCACTTTTGGTAACCCAACAGAAAATCCTGCGTTTTGGAATGCTTTAAGCGCCAACACGTTTATCACCAAACCAATTGCGCCGATTCAATTGCATCATGGTTTAAGCGATACGGTTGTGCCAGTCAATTTCTCGAGAATTCTGGCAAAAGAATTGAAAAGCGTGGGCAGTCCCGTCGAGTTGTTCACCTATCCTGGCACGGATCATAATTTATCGCAAAGTTTTGGCGTGGCGATGCGGCGCAGTGTGGCGTTTTTTGATCGGTACTTGAAGGTTCAACCCTAAAAGTTGAACCTCGAGCTGTCAATCCTCGAGATGGGGTCAATTCAAGCTTTGAGAAAAAAACCATGAAGTCAATCGATGCTTGCACCCTTTCAATTACGGTTTCAGCTCGAGTGGATTGGTCCAACACAGCTTATCTGTTGGATTGAGAATCACGGGTTCTCGCAGGTCATAAAACACCAGTTTGGGAGGGTCGTTTAAATCTCCACTCCAAGTGTATATCCCTTCGAGCCATACTCGAGCTTTAAGAACAGAGATTCTTGCCCCATCGTGTAAGGGTAAGGCGTTCAAATAATACAACACACCGTATTCGCCAGCTCCAATTGCAAGCGCATTTCTTTTTGATCTGGGAGCATAGGGTTTAAACCTTGGCATGGCAGGCTCGAGATCATCATGAAATGCCTGAACGGGCAGTGATTCAAGATAGCCAACGAGACGTTTGGGGTGTTGATTTCGTACCGAATGCCCAAACAAGACCTGACGAGAATAAGTTATTTGTGTTTTCAAAATTTGTCGTTCAAGTTCAACGTTTTGCATTTTTGCACCTTGGTTCTTTGCCATTTCGACTGAATTTGCACAATTGCTGTGGTTCGAGATGGTCAAATTTCTTCAGATAATTTTGCGCTTTAAACATGGAGTGCAAATGGATAACCTGTGTCATGTACAGCGCCTTGCATATCCGTTGACTAACTTCAAATATTATTAAAAATATATGATAGTAAGTTTATTAAAATTAAAAAGG
>CAXTTL010000269.1:0-6201 GCA_964247135.1 uncultured Deinococcales bacterium
TCTCGAGCGGGTATTTTAAGACCTTCTCGAGCAGCCCCGACGGTGCTCGAGAACTGACTTTAAGCGTTGAAGGTTTGCGGCAAATTTTGGGTTTGGTTGCCGCCTTCCTCGAGCCTAGCGTTCACGCTGCCAGTTGTGTCGCCCTCGAAACTGGAGTGCTCTTGTGCATTCCAAATGATGTTTTTCAGCGAACACTCGAGCGTTCACCAAGCCTGACCAAAGCTTGTTTACAATTCCTGGCAAGTCGTCACAACAAACTGATTCGTCGCACCGAACAACTTTTTTTCAGCGAACTCAACCAAAGACTCGCGGTTTACTTGCTCGAGCACGCCTCGAGTGAAGGTTTTCAACTCCCCACCAATTCTGAACTTGCCAGTCAACTCGGCACTGTTCCAGAATTGGTCAGCCGCAAACTCGGCGAATTTTACCGTCAAAGTTTTATTCGGCTCGAGAAACGTCGCGTCTGGCTCGAGAATATAGACGCGCTAAAGTTTAGTTTGGGCATTGAATAGGGGAGACTTCAGATCAACAAGCGAATTTTGAATACCAGATTAAAATTCAATAACAAAAATTGACATTGCTGTTTTTCCTGTCTAAAATTGCGTTATGAATGTTTCCCTCACCTCAGAACTCGAGCGTTTCATTGAAGATCGCGTTAAAAGCGGCGCTTTTGCTTCCTCGAGCGAGGTCGTTAGGGCTGGTTTGCGATTGCTTGCTGAACGCGAAAGCGCTTTTGGTAAACTCAAAACGTTGCTGTTCGAGGCGGATAAGCACATGGAAGCGGGGAATTTCAAACGCTTCGAGAACACCGACCAAATTTTTGATGAGGTCAAACGTCGTGTCAATGACAGGCAGCCTCGTAAGTGAGTTTTTGGTACGTTCTGTCCGAATCGGCACTTGAAGACCTTGCAAACATCTGGGAATTTCATGCTCGCAATGGAAAAACACTGGCAGACAAGCAAATTCGGATGATTTTAAGGCAAGTTGAAGATTTAACGGTTTTCCCCGAACTTGGACGCTCGAGAAACGATTTGCAGCCTGGTTTACGGGTTTTTAACGCTGGAAAGCACCTGATTTTTTACATTCCAACACCAGAAGAGATTTTGGTGCGTCGCATCTTGCATGGTCATCAGGACATCGAATCCATCTTTGACGAAGAATAACTCCTGAGTCACCCGAGCTTCAACTCGAGACTTGAAAGTAAGGAAAGAACCAACTAAGGTAAGAATATGAAAGCCATTGCAAAAATCACCAGCAAAGGTCAAATCACCATTCCACTCGAGATTCGGCGCTTTTTAGGCGTGGATGCTGGTGACTCGCTCGAGTTTCAAACAAACGGTTTAACGATTGAAATTAAACCTCAACCCAGAGACAATCCATTTCGTCAATTTCGTGGTTTGGAACGCGTTGGCAGGGGTAAAAGCCTGAAGCAAATCAAAGACGAATCTGCGGTTTCACGCGGCTGGTCTGAGAAATGACCAGCATCGATACGAATGTTATTTTCGCGCTTCTCGAGGCGGATGATGTTCATGCCCAACTTGCAGAACATGCTTTGCTGGCAGCCCTCGCACGTGGCAAATTGCTGATTTGTCCAGCCGTGTATAGCGAACTGATTGCCAAACCAAAACGCACGGTTGCCACCGTGGACAGCTTTCTGAGCGCAACCCGAATTGAAGTGGATTGGAATCTCGAGGTGCGAATCTGGCAGCTTGCGGGTTTGGGTTTTCAAATTTACGCGACGATGCGAAAAAAACAGAAATTACCCGAACCACGTCGTATTCTTGCCGATTTTTTGATTGGTGCTCATGCTTTTGATCGTGGATTTACCCTGCTGACTTTGGATGCTCGAGTGTACAAAACAAGTTTTCCAAAATTGAGTCTGGAAATTCTCGAGGCTTGATTTTTGCTGCGACTCGAGCGTTGCAGACTAAAACACGTGACCCTCTATCGAACTTTGATCCGAATGCCGTGAAACAAAAGTGACTTTGACATCGTAATTCAAGGCTTTCGCAACTCGAGCCAGCGTTTGCAACTCGAGGTTTGCGCCTTCTTTTTCGATTTGCGACATTCTGCCTTTACCAACCTCTAAAACACGTCCGATTTGCTCGAGCTAGCCCGTCAAAGCTTTACCAAACCTTCGAGGGGGTAAACCGAATATCTCGAAGGTGATTTTATCTTTTGTCTATTTCACGACGCGGAAGCGAAGATGCGTAACAATTGGAGTCTCGAGTACGCTGATAGGCTCGAGTTTTCGATGGTCACTCCCAAGGTGATCAAACAATCGCGTGCCGCCGCCAAGGAGCACGGGTACAAGCTGAATTTGAATATCGTCGAGAAGACCGATTTTAAGATACTGCTGACCAATGTTCGCGCCACCCATCACCGCAACATCCTTGTCACCAGCAGTGGTTTTTGCCTGCTCGAGGGCAGCCTCAAGCCCAGCCGTCACGAAAGTGTAAATACCGTTCTTGGGACTCTCTTTGGGCGCGTGATGCGTCACCACGAACACTGGTCGCCGCGCTGCTCCCGAAGGACCATTCGCGCCCCAGCTTGGCAAGGAAGTGTCGTAAGTGGTTCTGCCGCAGATCACCGTGCCCAAATTGCCGATGGAATCCGCAAGGAATTGACGGTTGATTTCATCCTGATTGCCCATTGCCCATTCGTGCAAAACCTAACCGCCATCACCCATTGGCGCTTCCATGCGAGGATTTGATGCCGTGATAAACCCGTCGAGTGACATTGACATGACCAACACAACTTTTCCCATGATTTTCTCCTTTGAAACGCTTGAACTGTGCCTAGAATATGTTTTCAAAGGGAAAGTGTCTTGTATGAAATGGCAAGCTTAAGTCAAGCCCAAACGGATAAGTTCGGCAGGTGTATGTCCAACCCAACGCTTGAGCAATCTGGTCAAATGCGGCTGATCAAAATAACCAAGTTCATGAATCGTGTCAGAAATGGAATGACCCTGTTGTAAGAGCATTGCAGCGCTTTGGGCGCGTTCAATTTGTTGAAAAGCATTTTTGCTCATGCCAGTTGCCTGCAAGAAACGTAGCCGCAAGGTGCGTGAAGCTAGTCCTAGCGCCTGTTCTTGCTTTTGTAAAACAGCGCTGACAATTGGATCACGAACGAGCAGTTCTTGGCGCATGAGCCTGTCCAAAAAAACATCAACATGTTCAATATCAGGCACTTGCCAAGCCGACCCTTTAATCCAGAATGATTGACTCGAGGCTTCTGGAAGGGTTGTTTCTTGATCAATCAAGTTTTTAAAGGGTAGATGTGGGATATAAGTTCCAGGCTTCATCTTGATCCAAATGATCTCAGCACCTTCTTGCCACGAAGCAACACCAGGCGTTGTTTGTGGACCAGTCACAATGGCTTTTGCTTGTCCTTGATAGTTTACCAAAACAAGATGCCAGTTACTTTCGGCAGGGCGAATTGTCGAACCGTCACCCATAGTTTGACCTAGAGTAAGTGTTTCGACAAAAGGCGCATCCAATAGTCTTCCCTCGAGGATAAGGCTCACGCGTTGATCTCCTGGAGTTTGTCAGGTGCGAATAACTGCTGCACAACTAGTTAAGATGTTGCGAATGGTAGAAATATTTAGAATTCACCACCTTGTCAACAAGCATATCCCATGCCTAAGCTAATGATTTTCGCGTGGGTATTCAAGTATTCAATGAAGATGAGTTTGGGGAATGGAAGCTCGAGTATTGCAAGTTTTATGGCAAAATAAAACCGAGGCTCGAGCCTCGGTTTTCAAATTCTGGATTCCCGAGCTTTAAGAACTGACCGAAACCTTCACGCTTGGTCCCATCGTGGTCGTGATGAACACGGTTTTCACAAATTGACCTTTTGCCGTGGCTGGTTTTGCACCCTCGAGCGCATGGTAAAGCGCGGCGAAGTTCTCGGCAAGCTTGGCTGGTTCAAAGCTGGCTTTGCCAATTGGTGCGTGAATCACACCAGTTTTGTCATTGCGGAATTCGATCTGACCGGCTTTCAGGCTTTTGACGATCTCGCCAATGTTAAGCCCGACCGTGCCAGATTTCGGGTTTGGCAACAAACCTCGAGGTCCGAGGATACGACCAAGTTTGGAACCAATGGCTGCCATCATGTCTGGCGTGGCAACCACGGCGTCAAAGTCGAGCCAGCCGTCGGCGATTTTTTGCACCAATTCGTCGCCGCCAACAAAGTCAGCGCCAGCAGATTCTGCGGCATTCAAGCCTTCGCCTTTGGTGAGTGCCAAAACGCGCACGGTTTTACCGGTGCCGTTTGGAAGCGCAACCGTTCCACGAACGTTCTGGTCGGATTTCTTCGGGTCGATACCCAAACGCACGTGAACTTCGACGGTTTCGTCAAATTTGGCGCTGGCGATGGATTTCACCAAGTTGGTGGCTTCTTCGACGGTGTAGACTTTTTTGGAGTCAACCATGCTGGTCAGTGCCTTATAACGTTTACCTGACATTATTTCGGACCCCCTTCAATGGTGACGCCCATGCTGCGTGCCGTGCCTGCGACCGTGCCTGCGGCGGCTTCGATGCTGGCAGCCGAAAGGTCTGGCATTTTGGTTTTGGCAATCTCGAGCACTTGTTCCCAGCTCAGTTTGCCCACTTTATTCTTGTTTGGCGTGCCGCTGCCTTTGGCAATGCCGCTGGCTTTGCGAATCAGGTAGCTCATCGGTGGGGTTTTGGTGATGAACGTAAAGCTGCGATCCGCGAAAATAATGATTTCGACAGGAATGATCGCGTCGCCAGCGCTGGCGGTGGCGGCGTTGAATTGCTTGCAGAACTCCATGATGTTCGCACCGTGTTGACCAAGGGCTGGACCGACTGGTGGGGCTGGAGTTGCTTTACCGGCGGGAAGCTGAAGCTTCACGAAACCAACTTGTTTCTTTGCCATATTTGCCTCCTTAGCTCCCCCGTTCTCAAGAAACTCGAGGTTGGGGTTTTGACGCTAAGTTTTACTTTGCGCTCGTCTGAGCGTAAAAGTCGTGTTGATTAAGTCTTGGAGACTTGGGAAAACTCGAGTTCGACTGGTGTTTCACGTCCGAAAATGCTGACCAGCACTTTCAGTTTGCTGCGCTCGAGGTTGACTTCACTCACAATGCCTGTGAAATCGCTGAACGGTCCTGCCGTGACGCGCACGGTGTCGCCCTCTTTGAAGGTGGCTTTGACCTTGACTTTTTCTTTGGTTTTGCCCATCACGCCCATGCCCTCGAGAATTCGGTTGATCTCCTCGGGTGAAAGTGGGAACAAGTCGCTTGGACTGCGCGGGTTTTTCGTGCCGACAAAACCCGTCACGCCCTGGGTGCCGCGAACGACCTCCCAGGCTTCGTTGAGCTTGTCAGGCTCGAGTTCATCATCGACATCCATTTGCACAAAGATGTAACCCTGGTAGGTTTTTTTCTTGACGGTTTCTTTTTTACCGTCTTTTTGTTCGATGGCGTCCTCGGTTGGGATCAACACCTGAAAGATTTTGGTGCCGTACATGCCAAGCGCCCTCGAGCGACTTTCGATGTTGAGCGCAACCTTGTCTTCATAACCAACGTAGGTGTGAACCGAGTACCATTCAATCGCCATTACAGAACCGTCCTGACGAACGCCCCGAAAACCACGTCGAGCAGTGCCAGCAAAATGGTAAAGCCGACCACAAAGATTAAAACAGTTTGCGTGCCTTGAATGACTTCATCCCGCGTGGGCCAGTTGACCTTGCGGAGTTCTTCATAGGATTCGCGGAAGTACGAGATTATGCCGTTCATTTTGACTCCTGAAACTCGAGGTTGATGAAGGGCTTAAATCTTCTGTTCTTTAAAAACCACGTGCTTGCGCACAACAGGATCGTATTTTTTGATCTCGAGTTTGGCGGTGGTGTTGCGGCGGTTCTTCTCAGATGCGTAGAAGTACCCCGTACCTGCCGTCGAAACCAACTTGATAATAATGCGTGGACCGTCTTTTGCCATAAAATTTCTCCTTCCCTCCCCCGCTCGAAAAGTTCTCGAAAGGGGTGTGTTGCGCTGTGCACAACTAACGGGTGTTTTGATGCTCGAGGGTTAAAACTCGAGTTTCCAACTTTAGCATTCTAACTCAAATTCGATTATGAGCAGGTTCACCCTGCCCACAATCGGGTTTGAAAATTATTCTAAGACTTCGGTTACGACGCCTGCACCCACAGTACGACCACCCTCACGAATCGCAAAACGCA
>CAXTTL010000270.1:0-4165 GCA_964247135.1 uncultured Deinococcales bacterium
GGTAAAGAGCGTGGAAGTTTTGGCGCAAGCAACAAATGGCGTTAGTCACATCAAAACTCGAGTTTCACAATCCTCATGAGCCGCGTCAGAATTCTGTCAGAGTTGCTGTCCTAAACTAAAGCAATTCGGGGTGATTTCACCCCAAGCAAGGACTCAACCGTGACTGAATTGCTTCAATCTGAACGCGAAAGCGGACACGCCAATGCTTGAAAACACATTGCTTTTTGGTGTGATCGCCTTGATTTTGGCATTGTTGCTGGCAACCTTGCTGGCACAGTCCAGGGCATCAACCCATAAACAAGTCGTCGAAGCCACCCAAGCCGCCAAGGCGCTCTCGGACTTTAACCGCGCCTTAATCCACGAAACCAGTCTGCCAGTGGTGCTGGAGCGAATCACCAACGCCTTGACCCAAAACCTGGGATACAGCAAAGCCAGAATGCACCTGCTTGACGGCGTGTCGCGCGAAATGCGGGCACAATCTGGAGAAACCTCGAGCAGCCCAGAGCGTATCGCGTTGATGCGTGAGGCATTGTTTGCCCCGTTTGAGGGCATGGAAGTCCCAGGCGTGATTGTGCTGCCAATTCTTGCCGCCACCAAAGCAGGCTCAAACGCACGCTGCTGGCTCGATCCAGAGAGCAAATGCAAACTGACGCCAAAAATCAACAAATCCGAACGCTTCAACACTTGCCTCTCTTGCGAACATTTTGCCGCGTTTGGGGTACTCGAACTCGAGTATCAAGGACGCCGCCACGACATTGCCAGCCTGACCGATTACGTCCGCGCCAGCTCGCTGGCGGTTTCAAACACCCGCATGTACCAAAGCGAACAACAAGCCCGTCAACTTGCCGAACAACGCCTCGAGCGCGAATTGCAACTCAAGTTTGAAAACACGCAACTGCTCGAATCGCTCGAGGGTGAACGCGCCAGACTGGACGCAACCATCGAACATTTGTCTGAGGGCATTGTGCTCCTGGAAGCCGACCAAGCCCAAGCCAACGCCGTGGCTCGAGCCTGGCTTGGTTTGCCCAAAGATTTCAGGGTGCAGGATTTACCGACCCAACTTCGCGCCACCCTCGCGCCCGGGCATTCGGATTTGGTCATCAACAACACGCACTTGCAAGTCATTATCAGCCGTCAAGAAAACCGCACCGTTTTGGTTTTGCGCGACCTGGAACGCTTCGGCGCGATTGAACGCACCAAAGCGGAGTTGCTCAGCCGAGTTTCGCACGAACTCAAAACCCCGCTGACCAGCATTCAGGGCTTCACCAGCCTCTTGATTTCAGGCGGCGCTGGCGAACTGACCGACGATCAATACGAGTTTTTGACCACAACCTACAACGCCTCAAAAAACCTCGAGCAAACCGTGCAAAACCTGATGGACGCCTCCAAACTCGAGGCTGGATTATTCGAGATCAACTGCAAACCCACCCGCCCCAATTTTGAAGCCATGCTCGAGCGTTTCGTGCAACGCGCCGACGAGCAGGGCATCATGATGGACGTTCATCTGGCAAGCCTGCCCATCATGAACGTGGACGCCATGCGCCTCGAGTTGGTGCTGGCAAATTTACTCTCGAACGCCCTGCGATTCACCGCCAAAAACGGTCGAATTGTGGTGAGCAGCAGCGTTGAATCTGCGAACCTTCACGTGACCGTGACCGACAGCGGTATTGGCATGAGCGGCTATCAACTGACGCACCTGTTTGAACGCACCAGTTCGGGTTTGCAAACCGTGGACGATGGTCACAACCTCGAGGGCATCGGACTCTCACTGTATGTCAGCAAAGCCATCATCAACGCCCACGGCGGCGAAATGACCGCCAGCAGTCAACAGGGCATTCAAACCCAATTGCAATTTCGCGTGCCGATCAAAAAACCATTTGAACCAACGCTCGAGCCTGAAAACAAAACACCGACCTTGGTGGGTTGAAGATTTTGCCCAACAACCAAACTCGAGGCTCGAGTCATGTTACTTGGTGATGACCTCTTTAACGATTCTCGGACGTGCCTGACGCATTCCCAGGAAAAATCCGAGAATCAGACCCACCAGCAACGGAATGCCGATCAAAATACCAAAATTCATGACGAACGACGGGTAATTGAAAAACGAAACCACCGCCGTACTCTGCGAGAGCACCAGCACGACCGCAACCAGAACCACAAGACCAATTAAAATCCAGCGAAAGTTTCCCATACCCCAGTATACGCGGTCTGGGTTCTCTCAGTTCCCAGGAAAACTCACAATAAGCAGAAGTTGGCAATTGGGATAACTCGAGGGATTACTTCAAGAGGTTTGTATACGCAAAATCGAGCACCAGACCCAAGAATTGCCCCACGGGTTGCTGCAACAAGATCAGCACAAAAAATGCCAGATAGCCGCTTTGAGGCAAGAAATGCCGCAAACTTGCGCCCATCGACCCAGGAATGATCGCCGCCAGGAAGTGCGCCCCGTCGAGCGGCGGAATCGGCAAGAGGTTAAAAACCGCCAGAATCACGTTCAAGCGAAACAAGGTCAGCAGGGCATCAACAATCCAAGCTGGCGCCGTACCGCCAATCAGACTGTTGCCGACCACATGGACATCCAAAAGACGCAATGCCAAAGTGGCGACCAGCACCAAGGTCAGATTCATCAAAATGCCGGCGCTCGAGACGAGGGCTTCGCCAGCCAAACCGTGACGGTACAACTCTGGACGGGTTCGCACCTGCCCCAGAAAGCCAAAACCGATCAGCAAGAACATGATAAAACCGATCCAGTTGAGGTAATACAGCGGGTTCCAAATGAATTTGCCGTTTTTGGTTGGGGTCAAATCACCCTCAAAAATGGCGGCGAGGGCATGACCGTACTCGTGAACGGTGACTGAAACCAGCAAGACCAGAAAATAGGTGAACGCCTCGAGTGGTGCCAAGCCTTGCAAGCCCATTACATCAAACCAATGGCTTGCAGCACCGCCACGATCAGCGAAATGATCACACCCGAAATGGCTCGGGTAATGCCCAAGTACGAGAGCACCAGGAAAATAATCATAAAACCAAAGGGCGTGCTGTTGGTAAACTGTTCGATTTGATCCATCACACGGTTGATTCCACGGTTTCCAAAAGCCCGCACCGCTCGAGCGCCGTCCAAGGGCGGCACTGGAAAGATAAAAAGTGCTGCCAAACTGATGACGTTGCCCGCCCCAGAAAAGAAACCCGAAACAATCGCTTGGCTGCTTTCACCCACAAACTTGGTCAGCAAAGCCCCGATCAGAATCAGCACAAAAGCCCAGACCACCAAACTGATCGGACCGAGCAACCAAATAAGCACTTCCGAACTCGAGCGACCGCGCAGGTTGTAAGACTTCAAGGGAATGGTGTTTGGAATCGCAAAACCGAAAATCGCCAGCCAAATCAAATAAATTGGGTTGATGTGCGCTCTGGGTTCGGTGCTGGTAAAGCCCTGACTCTTGGCGGTGTTGTCACCCAAGCTGGCGGCGACCAGGGCTTGCACGACGTTGTGAAGCACCAAACCAAATGCCATCGCGGCAAGCGCCATCAGATAGTTCAGTGGACTGGTGAACAGTTCTTGAATAAAAATGGAAAACATTGGTTCAGTTTACGATGCAAACGCCCCAGAAAAGGAAAGTTAGCCCCTTTTGCCCAAAGCCCTCAGCTCGAGCCGAACACATTACGGTACAGGCAACACGGTGGGCGCGATTCCAATACGGACACTGGGAAGGCGTTGCAACACAATTTTTGGATCGCTGGGCACGTCGCTGTCCGAACCAATCAGCACGAGTTGCGCAGGTTGAAGGGCAGTGCCAAGGCTGGTGGCTCGAGTGAGAGCCGCTGTGGTGGTTTCACCGAGTCCTCGAGCAAATTGCAGGGTTGGGTCTTGGGTGACCAGAAAATTCAGGCTGAAACGGTACGGTTTTGGGCAACCGGCAGGATTGGGGCAGCTTGGGTTGGTCGCAAAGGGAAACGTGCGCGGAAGTTTTGTGCCAATGGTGATATAGGTTTTACCAGAGGCGGGCAAAGCTCGAGCACCCGTAGCAGTTTTGGCGACAAAACCGTAATCGAGCACACTGTCGCTCGCGCCAAGCACGCCTGCCGTTCTGGCGTTTTGTTCCAGGGTGGCGTCATACAAACCCGAGTAGGCTTGGAAATCGCTGCTGACCGGGTCTGGTTGTGG
>CAXTTL010000270.1:4265-6166 GCA_964247135.1 uncultured Deinococcales bacterium
CGTCATACAAACCCGAGTAGGCTTGGAAATCGCTGCTGACCGGGTCTGGTTGTGGCGAAGTGGTCAATTTTGTGCCGTGGATGGGCAGCAGGTTTTGCAAAACGCTGGTGTTGGTGATTGCCAGGCTGTTAAAATCAAACACGCTGTTCACGCCCATGCCGCTGGCGTTGGCTTGTTGGTTGACGGCACGAAGGGTAAGGTTTGAAAAATTGCTTGTGGCACTTAAATTACTGACTTCAAACGTCATGGTCAAGTAACGAAAACCGCCGCCGGTGTCATCAATGTCCGAATACGACAAGGGCTTGAAGGCAAACGTGTTGCTCGAGTCGTTGGTCGTTGCGGTTTTACCCGTGTTCCACTCGAGGCTGATTGATCCCAGCACGCTGGGAATGCCGCTTGGGATGCTGGTCAGGTACGAAAGCGGGGCTGCACTGTTGCCGGTCACCCGAGCGCCGACCAGGGTGGTGCGGTTGGCACTGACCAAGGTCGAATTGGGGAATACGCGGACGTTGGCAGTGCCTATCGCGGTGGCTCGAGCCAGGGCAGCAGTGCCGCTAACAGGTTCTTCAAGGCTTTGCACGACATGCGTGTCGTCGTTTTGTGCCACGAGGAACGTCATGACAAAGCGAGTGCCCGAACTCACGTCGGCGGAGGCTGGCAGGCGCATACTGAGTGCCACCTGACCCGTTGCGCCGCTCGCAATGGTGCGGCTGTGACTGGTCGCGTTTGCCCTGGCGACAAAACCGTACTCGAGGGTGTACTCGCCGGCGTTGATGGTGTTTGCCATTAAGGCGCTGCCGGTCAAAGCGGCACTCTCGGCGGGCGTGTAGATTTGTAAATCAGAGTGAAATTCGCTGACCAGATCGCTGCCGTTTGTTCCTTGGGCGGGTTTGACACCGTTGACGTCGCTGTTGCTCGGAGTGCCGCCGAAGGTGTTGATGCTCTTTAAAGCGCTGGCGTTAACGTTGCCCGTTTTGGCATACGCCACCAGACTGAGGTTGGTCAGACTGGCGCCAGAGTTGTTGGTGATGCTGTAGACCGCAGTCAAGGTGCGTTGTGTGGGCGTCACACTCAGGTCATCGAGCACCACAAAACTTTTGGGCGTGGCAATAATGCTCGAGTCGGGTTTTGGCGTTAAGATTCTGGCTGCCGGAAAAAACCGTGCAGTGTTGCGCGATAAATCAGCGCCAAAATTGACCTCGAGCGTACCGAGAATCTTGGCTGGCTCAAGCGGCGCGGGGGTGGTGTTGCAAGCCACCAGGACGGTCGTTGAACTGAACAGGACAAGCAAAATTCGGCTCATGTGATTCACATTCTAGAGTCTAGCACGACATTTTCCAATTTGGGCTTGGATGTCAGAAGTATTATTTTAGCCACAACGTTTAAGCTTGCTCGAGCTTAAACATCACGACGTAACTTGCCCGCCAAAAACCATGTTCCAAGATACGCCAGCGCACCAATGACAAACACGACCTGGTAATTGAAAGCATCCGCCAGCTTGCCTCCGAGCACGGGCATAAAGACCGCAATACCGACCAAAGTGTTGACTGTACCAATGTAACGCCCTCTGGCTTCGGCTTTGGCGACCCCCAAAATATGGTTGGCGTTGCCCAGGTTCAAACCCGCCTGCGCCACCCCAGACAACACAAACACCAGCGCATACCAGTTGCCTGCACCGACCGGAATCAACAGCGCGGTGACAAGCGCTGCAATTGAAAACCCGAGCGCATAACGAATGATTCGCCTCGAGCCAAAATGACTTGCCACCACCGACCAGACCCAATTCGAGAGCGGAGCGACGATGCCCACCACAATCAAAAAATTACCGATACTGGCTTTGGGCAGACCAATAACACGAAGCGCGTATACCGTAAAAAATGGGTCGGCGAGGCTGGCGATGG
>CAXTTL010000271.1:0-6111 GCA_964247135.1 uncultured Deinococcales bacterium
ATCACGCGCTCATTAACGCCAGCATCGGAGACAATCAGGTTTGAACCGCCACCCAGAATTCGGTACGGCGCAGCGGTCGCTTCCCGCAGTTGCGCAAGATCGTGGGCGACCCACAATTCAGCCTCGCCACCGACCCCAAGCGTCGTGAAGCTCGAGAGGCGCACCATTCGCGGTGCTTTGGCGGAACTCGGTTTGGTCATGACCATACACGCCTCCTTCATCACCGCACCACCTCGAGTTTGCCACGGATCAATAATTCACGACCGAAATTGGTAATGTCACCCGCACCCATCGTCACAATCACATCATTGTCGCTGGCATTGATGAGTAAAAGCTCGAGCACGTCTTCACGACGCGAAAAATACTTGACGGCAAGGTGACCATCCAAAATCATTTTTTGTTCGATCAAACCCGAATGAATGCCCTCAATCGGCTTTTCGCCAGCGCCGTAAATGTCGAGCAGCATGACCTCATCGGCGTGCATCAAAGCCTGGGCAAAACGCTGCCACTCTCGAGCGACCCGCAAATACCGATGTGGCTGGAAGACCACGCGAACTTTGCGCCCCGTGGTTTTTGCGCCCAAAATGGCGTTCTCGACTTTGGTGGGGTTGTGCGCGTAATCATCGACCACCAACGCGCCGTGGTACTCGCCAAGCACATCCCAACGACGACGGGCGTTCTTGAATTGCTCGAGCGCCACAGAATACTTTTCAAACGCGATTCCCGCACGGTCTGCGACTGCCACCGCCGCCAGCGAATTGAGTACATTGTGTTGTCCTGGAACGTTTAACGTGATTTGTCCAATCAGGTTGCCACGAATCTCGAGGGTGTATACTGCGCCGCCACGCTCGAGTTTGATGTCCAAAGCACGGTAATCGCAGCCCTCGGACGTGCCATAAGACACCAATGGCAGTGCCTCGAGCATCTTTTCCAAACCAGCCCAATCGCGACAGTAGACGACCACATCCGCATTCTGGGCAAATTGCCTGAACGCACGGTGCAACGCCTCGAGGTTGACATGATAATTGTTGCGAACATCGCCCTCGATGCCCACATGGTCGTCTTCGACGTTGGTGATGACCGCCGTGCGCGGTTTGACGTGCTGAAAGTAGGTGTCGGATTCGTCGATCTCGGCAATAAAATGTTTGCCCTTGCCGTACTTGGCGTTACCACCAATCGCGGCAACCTCGCCGCCAACAACGCAGGTTGGGTCAAGTCCGCACTGTTCAAAAACCGATGCAATCATGCTCGAGGTGCTGGTCTTGCCGTGCGTGCCAACCACGCCGATGCTGTCTTTGGCGTTCATCAATTCGCCCAAAAGTTCAATGCGCCGAATCACGCGCAAACCCTTACCTCGAGCCGCAATCACTTCTGGTTCGCTGGCATCCACGGCGGTGCTGGTCACCAGGACATCGACCTCGTGCGTGATGTGATCCGCACTGTGACCCTCAAAAATCTCAACGCCTCGCGCCTCGAGTTTGGCGCTTAAAGCATTTTTTTTGTGATCGCAACCTGAAACAACCTGACCGTCCTCGAGCAGAATATGCGCCAAACCGCTGACGCCAATCCCACCAATGCCCATCAGGTGATAATGCTTTTTCATGTCTTCTCCCATAACACTTCCAAGACCAGCGCCGCAAGCCGTTCCGCCGCGCCCGCGCTCGAAGCTGCAAACGCGTTTCGGCGCAATTCCTCGAGCCTGCTTGCTTCCAAACACGCCAGAATACCCTTTTCGAGCGAGCCTGGTGAACCGCTCAAGCTTAATGATTCGAGTTCCAGCGCAGACTCAGGAATCACAAACCCTGCCCCTCGAGCTTCGACACCCTGGGCATTTTTGGTTTGATGGTCTTCGGAAGCACTTGGCAGCGGCACGAGCAGCAACGGCACGCCGTGAAAGGCGGCATCGGCAATCGTGCTGAAGCCCGCTCGGGTGATCGCAAAATCGGCGGCGCTGAAAGCCGCTATCGCGTCAACAAATTCGATGGTGTGATACCAGGAAGAGGTTTTGACTTCCTCGAGTCGCCCACGCCCCGTTTGATGAAGCACCTGAACGTTTTTACCAGCCAGCACCCGCTCGAGAATCGGTGGCAGCAATTTATTCAGCCTGACCGAACCTTGCGAACCGCCCATGATTAAAATCGTTGGTTTGTTCGGTTCTAAACCCAGTTTCTCGAGTGCCTCAGGTCTGGTCATGCGTTGCTCACGGACTGGCATTCCCACCAAACGCGTGTTCGCGCCAACAAGCTCGAGCTTTGCGGCATCATCGACCAGCCCAATCATTTTGGCGCGTTTGGCAAAAACCTTTGTCACCAAACCAGGACGCGCGTTGCCCTCATGCAAAACAATCGGCACGCCGCGCAACCACGCACCAGCCACGCCAGGAAAGGAGGCAAAACCACCAAAACCCACCACGACTTTTGGGCGCAATTTCCCAACAATCGCTGCGGCATCCCAGAACCCTGCCACAGCTCGAAATAAAGCTCGAGGGTCGGGATGCGAACGGTCAATCTTGCCGGTTCTGACGCCGTAAAAACCCAGATTCTCTCGAGCGGCGATGCCCTCCTCCATGCCACCCAACCCCCCAATGATCGCGCTGCCCAACCCATGAGGCTCGAGCGCCCGAGCCAGCGCCACGGCGGGGAAAATATGCCCTGCGGTGCCGCCGGTGGCAAGAAGAATTTGAGGGGGATTGGTCATTGCGAACTCCGTGAAAGCGAATGGCAATTAGCGAGAGGCGGGGAAATGAAAACTGGATTCAGGTTTGGAAGTTCGAGAAAAGAGACTGTTTTGGTTTAGCACCCGTAGGGGCGCTGCTTGCTGCGCCCTTGAGGACGGCAGATTCTCGAGATTGAACGAAAAGTTTGCTGTTTTGCTTCCCTCATCCCCAACCCTTCTTGCCCCTAAAACAGCACCTTCTTGGTTTCAAGACGCCCCTGACGGGCGAAGCCGCTTCGGGCTTTGGGCGCTTCTCCCACCTAGGAGAAGGGAATCCAGCGCTAACTCGTGTGGCTCGAGATTTTTTGCTAACTGCTCATTGCCAATTGCTTTTCTTGTTCCTCGAGCATCAGGGCTTCCTCTCGAGCGGCAACATTTTTGGGTACTGGGATTTTGGCTTCGTTGTAGGCGTTGTGAATCCAACCGAAGGCGATGGCGCAGGCGATCAGGCTCGAGCCGCCAATGCTCATCATGGGCAGCGCCATGCCGGTGTTGGGCAATTTGTCGAGCACCACGCCAAGGTTCACGATGGCTTGTCCAACCAACATGATGGTCGCGCCGGAGGCGAGAATCGCACTGCCGTGGCGTTCACTGGGGATGTAGGCTTGCCCCCAATAGCCGCTCGAGACGAGGCTTGCGCCGCGCAGACCGAGCACCAGAATCGCGCCGAAGGCGGCAATCACAACGCTGACGCCGAGCAAACCCGAAGCCCAGGCGACGGGGACAATAATAAAATCGGTGGTGTTGGCAGGAACGCGGTGTGGGAGCGGCTTGTCGGGTCCGTGCCCCCAGAAGCCGGCTTTGGATAAAACTCGGGTGGCTTGGCGGTTTTGAAAGTTCATACCGGTTTTGTCTTGCGTGCCGTTGATGGTGTTCTGAAAACCTTGGACTCGATCTGCGACGTAATGGTTTTTGGAGAGGTAAAACGAACCTGCCGGAACGGTAATCGCGGCGGCAAGAATCACGATGCTGGCAATCCGAAAACCGCCAACGCCAGCCGTAAACATCACGCTGAGCGCCAGCAGGAAAATGAAGACGGCGGCGGAGGTGCTCGGCGCAATCAAGACCAGCAATGCCGTAATGCCAATCACGGCAACTGGACCCCAAAGTTTATAACCCGTGCCACGGCGAATAAAAAACGAGGCGAGGTAGGCGATCAGGGCGAGTTTGGCAAATTCTGAAGATTGCAATTGAAAAAAGCCCAGATCAATCCAGCGCTTGACGCCAGCGATGCGATCACCAAAAAAGAACGTGCCCGCCAAACCAAGAATCGTCAACAACCAAAAACCCCAACCGAAACGCACCGAGATTCTCGAGTGAAATTGAGTCACAACCCAGGTAATCCCGAGTGAAACCACGCCCAACATGACGTGCCGCGTGAGTTCTGACGGTGAGGCGGTGGCGACGCCCAACCAACCCAAAGCCAGCAAGGTCAGTTGGGTCAGGAGCAGCACTGGGTTGAGGGGTTTGAATTTCATGGCGCTCCTCTGTTGGCTTGCGGGGTTCTGAACTCGAGTTTTTGGACGGCGGCTTTAAAGGCGGCACCCCTGGCTTTGTAATTTGGGAACAAATCAAAACTGGTGCCGAGCGGCGCGAGCAACACCGAGCCGCCCTGCGCCAGATCAAAACCAATATTGACGGCTTTCTCGAGCGCTTTTTCGCCGTCTTTCTCGAGGCTGAGGTCAACGATTTTGACGCCTGTGATGGCAAAATATTCGGCGTAAATCATGCCCGATTCGCCAAATGCCAGAATGACCGCAACTTTGTGTTTGACAAGCTCGAGCATTTTGGGAAGTTCAGATTCTTTTTCAGTCAGCCCGAGTTTGTCGCGTCCACCCAAAATCCAGGCGATGGGTGCGGGCGCATTCTCGAGCGCGGCTTGCACCGCGAGGGTTCGGGTGGCGATGGAATCTTCGATAAACCGCGTTTCGTCAATTACCGCGATGGTTTCAAAACGACCACTGACGCCTTTAAACTCGAGCAGCGCGGTTTTCAGTTGCTCAACGTTGACGGTTTGTTGCCGTTGCTCGAGGTACAACAGCGTGGCGGCGACCGCCAAACGCGCGTTCATGGGGTGAATGTTGACGGGCAGTTTGGAAATCTCGAGCAGGGTTTTTCCAGCCAAATCCAGAATATCGCCTGACTCGAGCACGAGCACGACACGACCTCGGGTTTCACGACCGAGTTGAATGCTGGCAGGAATAACCAGCGAATCCTCGGGCGTCAGGTTTTGCACGATCCGCCATTTCGCCGCGTGGTAACGCTCGAGCGAACCGTGATCGGTGATGTGATCCACGCCCAAATTGGTGATGACGGCAACGCTCGGGCGGTACGTGTCAATGCGTTCAAGTTGAAAACTCGAGAGTTCGGTGACCGCGACCTCGCAAGATTCCACAATTTCGAGCAACGGCGGGTCGAAATTTCCACCCTCGAGCGCGATGATGCCCTGCATTCGCAACAAATGGGCGATCAAGGCGGTGGTCGAACCCTTGCCAGCCGTGCCGGTCACGCCGATGGTTGGGGTTGAGGTTGTGAGGTACGCCAGTTCGACCTCGCCAATCACGGGCAAACCAGCCGAACGCAGCATCTCGAGGTCAGGATTTTGGACCATCACGCCAGGGGCGGCAACGACCAAATCAAACTGACTCGGCTCGAGGGTGGGGACTCGAGGGAAGCCGTGACCGACAGCCTCGAGTTCGCCGTCAGGGTTTGGTTTGGCGTCAAACCACGCGCCAGACCAGCCCAGTTTTTTAAGATGCCGAATCACGCCCATGCCAGAGCGTCCAAGCCCGTAAACAAGCACTTTTTGAGGATCAGTTGTCATCGTGTCCCCGTTTTGATCGCCCACGCCAGCGCCGTGCCGATCATCGTGACCATCCAAAAACGTGCCGCCACGCGGGTTTCAGCCCAACCCAGCTTTTCAAAGTGATGGTGTATCGGCGTCATCAAAAACACGCGTTTGCCCTCGCCAGTGCGGCGTTTGGTGTACTGAAAATAACTAACTTGAATAAAAACACTTAAAACCTCGAGCACCGGAATGATCGCGGCGAGCGGCAGCATCCAAGTCCAACCTTGGGTGATGAAGACCCCAGCCACAATGCCGCCCAGCGCGTGAGAGCCGGCATCGCCCATAAAAATCTGTGCGGGTTTGGCGTTAAACCACAAGTACCCACCAAGTGCGCCGACGGTGATGCCAGCCAGCGGACTCGAGGAAATTAACGGCACGAGCATGATGGCGACCACGCCAGCGCATTGACCATCAATACCGTCGGTAAAATTCACGGCGTTGACGGCGGCGATGCAGATGAGCATATAAGAGATCGCATCCAGCCAGAACACGCCAAACAGTGCGACATCTTGCGCAACCACATAACCGAACAATCCTGCCACCAGAAT
>CAXTTL010000272.1:0-6038 GCA_964247135.1 uncultured Deinococcales bacterium
ATGCGGCGATGATGAGGTTGATGTTGGTTCGATTGGCTGAAAGTGCGTCCTAAACAAATTCAAACACCCTCTATAGTATGAGATTTTTAAAGCTTTTCCTAAAAATTATTCAACAATAGTAGGTTTGGGTTTAAATATTGGTCCTTAACGTTAAAAGCTGTTGCTGTCAAATATTTGGAGGAATTTAAGTGGAAATTCTAGTAATCATTGTGGTAGTCATCGTGGGAGTTTTTATTTACGTTGGGAATCTAAATGCTCAGGCTAAAGAAAAAGCACGGCAAACCTATCTCGAGTCTTTATCTAAATTGAAAAAGTCACCCACAAATGCAGACCTAAAACAGCACACACTCGCGCTAGGTCGCTATTATTCAAATCTAACTCGAGATAACAAGGGAAACACATTGTTTGATGAAGTTGCTCTCATGAACGATATAAATGCTGCTTGTGCTGCCGCAAACGTCACTCCCACATTAAATCCAACTTCACTTAATTCAGTCGAATCACGCCTTCGTACACTTGATGACCTAAAAGACAAAGGGCTTATCAATACTGCTGAATACGACAAGCGTCGAAGTGAAATCATGAGCAGCATTTAAATGCAATCCTTAGAACCTCGAGATCAACTTGAATGCTCAAAATCAGTAAACTCCTCTCATGGGCGGCAAACGCAAAGCACAACTCAAAACCACATCTCGAGCAGCCTCGAGCAAATTGCGCAAAAGCAAAGTGCTCCGTGTGCCTGATTTGATCTGCCCGTGTTGTGGTGAAGCTCGAGCGGTCAGTGAAAAAGTTGCGCCTCTTCGGATTGAACTTTTAACGCAGGCGCACAGTGCTGTTTTGGTCAATCTCGAGGTGGGTTGGAGCGTGAACGCGGCGCGACACCGTTGGTTGAGTTGGGCTTGCGATGCGTGTTTAAACGCAGGTCGGGCGCTCGAGGCAAAACCCTGGTTGCAAAGTTACGGTTACAATGCGCCAAAGTTTGCGTATGTCGATGAACTCAAAACGTGTTCGGATTGCGGCACAGAATTTATTTTTGCGGCAACCGAGCAAGCATATTGGTACGAGACGCTCGAGATTCCAATTTTCGCCATTCCCAACCAGTGCGTTTCGTGCCGCAAGAAACGCCGTGCGGTCAAACAGGCGCACCTCGAGCTTGGCGAGGTGCTGGGTTCGTTCGCGGGAACGATTCCAGAGTTGCTGCAACTCTCGGATTTATACGAAAAAATTGGCAACCTTCCCAAAGCCCTCGAGTTTGTGCGACGTGCCAAAAACAAATCTCGAGATGAAGTGAAAAAACAGGTCTTGCTCGAGCGGATTTCTGCCATTGAACAACATTTCGTCAGAACATGAACTTGCCCAGATGCGGATTGAAGCTAATCTCGAGCTTTAAACCTCAATCCGAATCTGATCTGAAACTGGCAATTCAATGACCGTGCAATCGTTGGCATACGTGCGTTCGGGCAGCACAATCAAGACGTTCGCCACGCCGTGCACCGAGAACGGCGCGTGATGCCAAACGCCAGGTCGCAAGATCACCAGCGTCCCTTTTGGCACCCGAAAAACGCGGAATTTCTCGAGCGGCACCATTCCGTTTGGGCTGGCGGGGGCGACGTGAATCAGCACGTCAGCATCCAGGGGCAGAACGGCTTCACCGGTACTCGAGTGGTATTCGGTCACGTCGATGATAAATTCGCGTTGTTCGACGCGGCAGGTCGAGAACGAGGCTTTGCTGGCTGTGCCCAAATCGAGTTGCGCCATGTCGCGGTAAAACTCGATGGGGTCAGCCCCGATTTTTTCGCTGGTCGGGTTGATCTGGTTGGCAATCAACCCGAACGGCAAGAAGGTGGCGTGCTCGAGTGGTTCCACTTTTATGGTTCGCATACTGTGATCTTACGCTCGAGATTGGGTGTTTGCTTCAGAATTCAAAGAGGGACGAGAAATGCCGCGTCCCTCTTTGAAATAAATTTCAAACATCAACTCAAAAGCCCACCTCGAGTTTAAAACGGGCTGTCTGGGAAGTAATAATCTTTGGCGTTCGCTTTGGTCACCAGCACCGATGGAATGATGGTACGTGCAGGCATTTTGCTGCCCTCAACTCGAGCTTTGGCGGTCAAGTTCATGGCGTCACGGATCATGCTCGGCGAGTAGGTCACGTCGGCGGTGATAAGTTTATCGCCGTCCATGACTTTTTTAATGAATTCTTTGCTGCCCGCCCCGCCAAGCACAAATTTGATGTCTTTGCGTTTGGCTTGATCCATCGCCTTCAGAACGCCCACGGCAATGTCGTCGTCTTGCGCCCAGACCGCATCAATTTTCTTAAATCGCGTCAGGAAATCTTGCATGACTTTGAAGCCGTCGTCGCGGTTCCAGTTGGCGTATTTCTTGTCGAGAATCTTGATCTTGGGGTACTTGGATTTCATCACGGCTTCAAAGGAATCGACGCGTTGGTTGTCAATCACAGTGGCAATGCCACGCAAGACCACAATGTCGCCGCGTCCGTTCATTTTCTTGCCCATGTATTCGGCGCTGACCGTGCCCAAGCCTGGGTTGTCGCCCGCCACGTAGGCATCTTGGGCGCTCTCGTCAGTCAAACCGCGATCCACAACGGTCACAAACACGCCCTTGTCATGAATATTTTTGATCGGCGTGGTCAGCGGCGCGGATTCGTAGGGCAAGATCACCAGCGTATCAATTTTATTGACCGTGAACAAATCTTGCACCTGGTTGGCTTGCTCGGCGGCGTCCTTGGCGGTTTTGACAATGACTGTTGTGCCTGGGTACATTTTTTCGATGTCGGCTTTGGTTTTGTTGGCAAAGTACACCACGCCGCCCGTCCAACCGTGATCTGCGCTGGGGATCGCCACGCCGATGATTGGTTTTTTCATCGCGTCTTGACCGAGTGCCAGAGCGCCTATCACCGCAACCGCGCCGAATGCCAAAAGAATTTTTTTCATGTTCTTTCCTCCTCAAACTTAAAAACCGATTGCCGATTTAATGCCCTCGAGAAACCTCCTTTGGATTGAGTGTGGACCTCGAGTATAAGCCAGAATTTATTTTCGGTTGCGTTGCAAAAATGCGACCACGATCACGACCACGCCCTGCACCGCAGGATTGAGGTACTCGCTGATCAGGCTGGTGATGTTCAGGACATTGCCAATCGTGGCGAGCAGAATGGAGCCGACCACCGTGCCAAAAATTTTGCCCGAACCGCCCTTTAACGCCGTGCCGCCGATGATCACCGCCGCTATCGCCTCGAGTTCCCAACCCAAACCCGTGCCGTTGCTGGCGCTGCCCAGGCGCGGCACGTACAAAATCGTGGCAATCGAAACGCACAGCGCCTGGAACACGAACGCCCAGATTTTAACGGCGTCCACGTTGATCGCGGCGTACCTCGAGACTTGTTCGTTGCTGCCGATGGCTTGGACGTAACGCCCGAAGGTGGTGTGGTTTAGGAGCAAACCCGCGATCAATGCCATCGCCAAAAACACCAGAATGGGTACGGGAATGCCGAGCGGCGTGCCGTAATAGAGCGGTTCGAACAAACTCGAGAGTTTGGGATCGGTGAAGGTGATCGTGCCGCCCTGCGCGAGTTGGGTCAGCACGGCGCGGTAAATTGCGGCGGTGCCGAGGGTGACGATGAAGGCTTCGATTCGACCTTTGGTGATCAAAAATCCGTGCAGCAAGCCAGCCACAAAACCAACCGCCAAGGCGGTGACAATCCCAATCAAAACCGTAATAAAACTTGCGCCCAAGCTGCCAAACACGGCGTTCAAAACCAGAATCATCACGCCAGCCTGCAAGGCAATTAACGAGCCGACGCTGAGGTCAATGCCGCCAGAAATGATGATAAAGGTCGCGCCGATGGCAATAATGCCCACCAAAGAGGTGCGGGTTAAAACGTTTGAAATGTTGCCCCAACTGGCAAAATCGCGGTTGAGAATCGCGCCAATGACGCACAGCAAAATAAGCCCAACAAACGGACCGTAACTCGAGAGGTCAAGTTTGGGTTTGGTCAAATTGGTGCTGGGCGTGGTTTTGGGTTGTGACATCTTGGACTCCCAACTCGAGGTTCAGGCGTTGACTGGATTGTGCTGGCTCGAGTTTGATTTTAAACCCGTGGCGTACTGAATCACCTCTTGTTCGTTTAAATGCTCCCCCTCGAGCACGCCCGCAATCTGCCCTTGGCGCATGACGATCAGACGGTGCGACACGCCCAGCAGTTCCGGCAGCTCGCTCGAGATCACGATCACGCTTTTGCCAGCAGCGGCGAGATCATTCATCAAAAAATAAATCTCGCGTTTCGCCCCGACATCCACGCCCCTGGTCGGTTCGTCCAGGATCACAATCTCTGGTTCGAGTTGCATGATTTTGGCTAAGGACAGTTTTTGCTGGTTGCCGCCCGAGAGCATTTTGGCAGCCACCGTCAGGTTGCCCGTGCGAATGCCGTAGCGGTCTTGCGCCTTCTCGAGGGCGCGTTGTTCGGCGCTTTGATTCAGAAAAGGTTTGGCATAATTTGGCAAATTGGAGAGCGTCAGGTTCTGAGACAGCAAAAAATCGACCAGCAAACCCTTGCCCTTGCGGTCTTCGCTGAGGTACGCCAGCCCCGCTTTGGTGGCATCTCGAGGGCTGCGAATCTGAATCGGTTTACCATTGCGCAACACTGTGCCGCTCGAGCGTGGACGCAAACCCAAAAGGGCTTCAAACAACTCGGTTCGCCCAGCCCCGACCAGACCACCAAAGCCCAAAATTTCGCCGCGATACAATTCAAAACCGATGTCCTGCGCCCAACCTGGAACGCTGAAATGTTGCAACTCAAGCACGACATCTGAGGGGTTGTGCGGCAGGACAGATTTGGGCGGGTACATGTCCTCGAGGTCGCGCCCGACCATCAAACTTGCCATTTCGTGTTGACTGGTGTCGGCGGTTGCTCGGGTGGCAATAAAATGACCGTCGCGCAGCACGCTGACCCGATCAGAGATGCGTTTGACCTCCTCGAGTTTGTGCGAAATGTAGACCACCGTCACACCCAGCGCTTTCAAACCCGCAATGATTTTAAACAGCACATCGGTCTCGACCGGCGTCAAGGTGGCGGTCGGTTCGTCCATCACCAAAATTTTGGCATCCCTCGAGAGCGCCTTGGCAATCTCGAGCATCTGCTTGTGCGGCACAATCAAATCTTTGACCAGCGTTCGCGGATCAAGCTTCAAGCCCACCCGCGCCAAAGCTGCCGCCGTCTCGAGATTCATGCGCCCCGTGTCGAGCAGCAAACCGCGCTTGAGTTCGCGCCCCAGAAAAATATTTTGTGCGATGCTCAAATCTTCAATCAAATTGAATTCTTGATGAATCAGTACAATGCCCGCACGTTCGGCATCGCGGTTGCTCGAGAATTGCAAACGCTTTGACTCGAGTTTGACCTCGCCGGAGGTTGGTGCGACAAATCCCGCCAGAATTTTCATCAGGGTACTCTTGCCCGCGCCGTTCTCGCCAATAAGTGCATGGACTTCACCGCGTTCAATCGCCAAATTCACGCCGTGCAACACCCGCACCGCGCCGTATTCTTTGATCACATCCACAAACTCGAGAAACGCCATGCAGTTCTCCCTTGAAAATTTGCTCGAGCGCAAAACTTGGGACTTGAGAGCACCGATAAAACGCTTGTTGGGACTTCTCGAGTGTACCGTGTTCGGTGGACGTGTGGAGAACTGTGCCGTTGATGGTTTGAGGGCACCGCACACAAAGTCCGAATGTTGCTTTTTACGAGAGTAACCGTATTCTGGTGGGCGCAGCAAGCGCCCCAAGCCCGTAAGGTGCTGCCGTAAGGGTCAAGAAGCAGCGCCCCTACGAAAAAACATCTGTTTATAGGATGAACCTTCTTGACCATGAAGCGTACCTATAGGGCATGGTCGGAAAACAGAAGAAGAACAAGAACCCCGAGCCACACATGTAAAAACTTAAACTCCCTTCTCCCGCGCGGGAGAAGGGTCGGGGATGAGGGTGGAAGAAGTAACGACTGGGTTTTGTGTATTTGCCGAGCTTGA
>CAXTTL010000273.1:0-5967 GCA_964247135.1 uncultured Deinococcales bacterium
TCTGGCGTGACAAATTTTCTTCCTGCAAGCCCCGCCAAGCCCTGCGAGACACCCTGCAAGGCAAGTGAAGCTCGAGGACTCGCGCCGAGGTAGGTGCCGTCCAAATGGCGGGTGGCATGAACCAGTTTGACAATGTACTCGCGCAGTTCAGGCTCGAGGTGAATCTGTCTTGATTGTTTTCTGACCTCGAGCAAGTTGCTATCGCCCATGACCGCTTGCAAACTCGAGATTGGGTGCGTGCCTTGCAGCCGCTCGAGCATGGTCAGTTCCTGGCTTTGGTCGGGGTATCCCACACTTAAACGCACCAGAAAACGATCCAGTTGCGCTTCGGGCAGTCGGTAGGTGCCGTCCATTTCGACTGGGTTTTGCGTGGCAATCACGATAAATGGGTTTGGAAGCATCCGCGTGATGCCATCGGCTGAAACCTGCCCTTCACTCATCGCCTCGAGCAGTGCCGATTGGGTTTTGGGCGTGGCACGGTTGATTTCGTCTGCCAGCAAGACGTTGGTGAACACCGGACCCGCCTGAAATTCAAACCCTGCGCCCTTGTAAACGCTGACGCCCGTGATGTCGCTCGGCAACAAGTCTGGCGTGAATTGTACGCGCTTAAAATCCAGTCCCAAGGATGCCGCCACCGCTCGAGCCAACATGGTTTTGCCGGTGCCAGGGACATCCTCGAGGAGCACATGACCACCCGCCAGCACGGCAGCCAGCAGAAACGCGAGGGTGTCGTCCTTGCCGACGATTACTTTGGACACGTTTTGTTTGATGCGGTTTCCAAATTCTTGAATCATGTCGTTTCTCCCTGTGGCTCGAGTTTGAGATGTTGTTTGAGTGTATTGACAATGCGTTCCGCCTCGAGCGCCCCCGTTTCGTCGCTGAGTTGTCCGTAACGCACGGGTTCGTAGAGTTTGGTCAATGTCACAACATTAACGCTCGAGTTTGGTGAAATCGTGCCAACCCAGGTTGCAAACTCGAGCGGGGTTTGGTCAGAACCGCGCCTGACATTTTGGATATTGCAAAGCTCGAGGAAGACCTTGTAGGCTTCTCGGACTCGGTTGGTGGCTTGAACTTTTGCGTCTTGGCTCGAGTTGCCCTCGAGTTCAGGTTCTTCTAAGCTCGCGTTTTCCAGTTTCATTCGGGTGATTCGGTATGCCCAATATGCTGCCGCCAGCACAATCAAGAACATCACGACCGTTAAAATTGGGTTTGAACGATTGGCTTGCTCGAGCTTGGTTTCGGGTGGACTTATCGGTTTGCCTCGAGATGGATTTTGAGTTGCACTCTGAATTTCGGAAGCTGTTTTTGCACCCTCGAGACGCGGCGGCGGCGTGCTCGCCCAAACGAACAACGCCAGCACAACGATGAACGCACCAATCAACGGAATCAATTCGGAAAGTTCGGCTTTGCGCCGTCCCTTGGCGGTTTGCGTTCGGTTTCGCAACAGGACAAAAAGCAATCCCATCATGACCAGCAAAAGCCCAAAATTTGCCAGCAGCAAAGCAGTCTGCAAGCCAGAATCTGGTGTTTGAGATTTCTGTACCCTCGAGCGACCCGAACTGGTGGTTTCAGGGCTGGTGTCTGTGGTTTTTGGCTTTGGGTTCGGTTTGGGATTTGAAACTGGCATGGTTGCATCGCTAAATTGAAACCCTGCCGGGCGTGACAGCAAGACGCTGAATGCTGCGATGGTTAAGCCCAAAATTGCCAGTGCAATCATGCCGGAACGGTTTTGAAATTGCACCCCAACCCGAATTCTGGCGGCTCGAGCGTGCAGCGCACCCAGCACGCAAAGACCCAATACACCAATCACGCCCACCGCGCTTGGGTTGAGGATCAGCAAGATCAACCCCGCCAGCCATGCGAAATGGTTGCGGTCTTTGATGCCCTCAAATGCCAGACCGATCAAAAAAGCCAGCAAAATTCCCAAAGCCATCCAAGAGAGTCGCTCGAGCAGGTTGGAAAAATTCAGCGGCAACATCAAAAAAGCGCTCGCGCCGGCATAAACGCTTGCCCAGGGCGCGAACAGTTGTGTTTTGGCGTTGCGACGAATCAAAAACGGCAAGATCACGGCGGCGACCACCACACCAAGCGGCAACCAATTCAACCAACCCGAAGCGATCAATGCCGTAAAAACCAGCACCAAGACAGCATCCCTTAATGGTTGAGTCGGCTCGAGCTGCTCTGTGACGGCATTCACTGGGTTAGTCTAACAATGAGATCGGTTTCTCGAGTGTCAAACTTGTAGCAGTTTCGTTTGGGTTTTGCACAATGCTCGAGCGCCATTCAAGAAGCGCTGCCTCGGCACTCAGGGCATCGGACTCCAGGACGCTCGAGCCGTAGCGCACGTGCTCGTAAGCTTGGGTTAAGGCGTTTGTGGCATCGCGCAAGTTTGGGTGATGTACCGTCACGCGCCGCGAAAACTCGAAGGGTGTTTCCACTTTTTCTCGCGGCAACTCGAGGGTGGAAAGCAAATGCAACCACAGGGCGTAGGCGGCTCGGACACGGTTTTCTGGAAGCTCGAGCAATTTTGGTGGCTTGCCCGAAAACTGAATGATGTCGATGGGTTTGAGGTTGCGTTTTCTCAAAAACACCCGAATCCAATGCAGCACAGAGAGCACCAAGCCAGCCGCAAAAACAACAATCAACACGCTCGAGAACCAATTTGGCAGACGTGGAATTTGAATCGGAATCACATGGCTCGAGAGGGTTCTGATCGTCCAAAAAATGAGCACCATCACCAAAACGCTGGCGAGCACGAACGCCAGCAGCCAATCAAATTTTGCCCTGGGTTTTTTCTGGGGTTGTGCTTCCAACCCCAGAACACGTCCCTTGGTTGAACGCGTTTGCGATTGCCACAACATCACCGTGCCCAAGAGCAAAATACCAACCACAATCGCTCGAGGGTCAAAGTTTTTGACCTCAAACGGTGTGACTGATCTGCTGAAATCGGCTTGAGGATATGAAACACTGGTTTTGGGTGTTGGCAACTCGAGCTTGGGCAGCAAGACATCTTGCACCCGCCACGGTGCTGGAGGCGGCAGCAACAAACTCGAGCCGAAAACGATCAGCACCAACGCCGCCACGCCCGACCAACGTTGCAAGCTGTTGTGGCGCAATGCCCCTCGAGCGGGAGAAAGTTGCGAACGCCAACGGGTTGTGGCTTGACCTGCCAGAAATGTGATGCCCAACAGCGCCAAACTGCTCGGTTGCCAAATCACCAGCATGACAGCCGCCCACCAACCCGTGCTCGAGTGTTCATCACCAGCTCGCAAGACGCACCAAATCGTGTAAAAGCCCAGCATTCCCAGAATTGCCCCGTAAGCCCTGGTCAACGGATCGTTGTTGGTCGCCAAAAACCCAACCATCCCAGGACACCACAACAGCGTCAAACCGTACCAACGGGTGCGTTTGAACTGCCAGGACGCCAAACCAAACAACACGCACGCCACCCAGGCGATGGGCTGCAAACCCAGGGTTTGGGCTGCTGCGATTCCGCAAGCGATCACCGCCAGCGCATCGCCGAACTCGAGCCAAGGCACTCAGGTATTTTAGGTGCAAGCTGTGACACCCGAGTGACGAAACAAAGTTTGAAGATGAGACAACATTCACCTGTTCGCGTTAGACTGGGTTCGATGTTGGGTTGATCTCCCGCATGAAAACCCTGGGTGAAATTCCCATTTTAAAGGTAGCAATGACAGAAATCATTCTGGCGTCGGGCAGTCCGCGCCGCAAAGAACTTTTAACCCGTTTGGGCGTCCAATTTCGTGTCCTTAGCGCGGACGTTGACGAAAACAGCACCGAACCCGACCCGCAAACCCTGGTGCAATTTTTGGCGAACAAAAAAGCCCGCGCGGTTCAATGGCTCGAGCCAGAACGCATCATTCTGGCAGCCGATACGGTGGTGGCAAGTGACGGTCAAATCCTGCAAAAACCCGTCAGCAAGCTCGAGAACGCCGATTTTATCCGTACCCTGTCAGGCAATTGGCACGAGGTGTTCACGGGCGTTTGCATCCTGACGCCAACGCATCAGGCGCTCGGTTTTGAACGCACCCGCGTGAAATTCCGTGACCTCTCGAGCGCCGAAATTCTGGGTTACGCAAACTCTGGCGAAGGTTTGGACAAGGCGGGCGGTTACGGCATTCAAGAGATGGGCATGGCGCTCGTGCAAAAAATTGAGGGCGACTTTTTTAACGTGGTCGGCTTGCCCATCGCCAAAATGCTCGAGTTGGCGCACAGCCTCAACCTTGAGTTGCTGCCCTGGGTGACGCCAGAACTCGAGGGCAGTATTTGATGCCCCTCAAGTCACTTTGCGCAATTCTTGGTGCGTCATGAACTCGAGGCTCTGGCTGGTGTTTGGTATTTTGATGCTGGTGTCCTTGATCTCGACGCGTTTTGTGCCGCCGGCGCCGTTTGCACTCTCGGCGAGCATCGCGCCGTATACGGGCATGTTTTATCAACTGGCGCAAAACGCCAAGAACGCGGTGGATACCATCGCTTTTGAAAACGATTTGCGAATTGAAAACAAAAGCTTAAAAAATCAACTCGGCAGCACCCAAACCAAACTCGCGCAACTCGAGCAGGAAGCCAAAAAGCTCGAGGCTGCCGCGAAGATCAGGCGTTATCAATCGCCTGGGGTGTTTGCGATAGCCAATGTGATTTCGTACAAGAACGACGGCTTGGTATCGCAGCTCATGGTGGCGCTGGGCGAACAAGATGGTTTGCAACCTGGCATGGCGGTCACGACCCCGTCAGGTTTGGTCGGGATTGTCCAGGAGGTGGCAGCCCGTAGCGCCTTAATCCGAACCGTGACCGATCCAGAATTTCGGGTCGGTGTGACCGTGGCGAGCGCCAATAAGCGTGGGCGCGGGCTGGGGCGCGGCATTGCAGGGCGAATTTTAAGAATTGAAGATTACAAGGGTTCAGATGTCAAACTTGGGCAGAAGGTCCTGTCTGGCGGTTTTGCGGGCGGCGCGTTCCCAACCGTGCAAATCGGCGTGATTGTCAAACGCATCGCCTCCAGGGGTGACACGCTCGGCTTGACGCTCGAGGTCAAACCCTTTGTTGACCCGAGCGCTTTGGAAGAAGTGTATATCCTGAGTTTGCCTTAACCAAATTTGGGCGTAAAATATGATGTTGGGTGGCTTGATGCCCTGGGTTTTGAAAGGTTGCACGTTGAAACCATTCGTTTTTGTTTTTTTAATCTGGGGCTTACAGGGCGCGTTGTACGTGCTGGTTCCAACCATCACCCCACCAGATTTGTTTTTACTCGCCACCTTAACCCTGGCTTCTCGGGTTCGTCCGATGTGGGGCTTGGGTTTGGGTTATTCCATCGGTTTGTTGCAAGATGCCATTGGCGCGGGAGCCTTCGGTTTTCACGCGGCGGGGCTTGCGGCGGCGGTCATCGTTGGTTATGCCGTTCGGCGCTTTTTGAGTGTTGAAACCAGTTTTAACCAAGCCCTGGTGGTGCTGACCGCCATGCTTTCCAAATGGTTTATTTTTATTGTCTTGAATTACTGGACGCGCAAGGGTTTTATCACCGGAGATTCGATTTTGAAGGTCATGATTCCCGAAATGATCACCACGCTGGTCGTGGCGCCGCTGGTGTACTGGTTGGCAAATTGGGCTTTTGGGCGAACCTTGAACAACGAAGAGCAACTCTTGTAACCAAAACTCGAGCCGTAAAACCCGAGCTTCATAACAATTTTGCAATTCAAACCCAAGTAAAATCGCCATAAGCCATAGAATCTCGAGCCAGAATCAGGTTTTAACCATGAATCAACGCGAAAACGAAAAAATCAGAATCCCCAGCAACCCGATCATTCGGGTGACATTGTTCATGAGTTTGATTTTGCTGGTCTTCATCGGACGTTTGTACTATTTGCAAGTGGTCAGGCATTACGAATTTGTCGCCTCGAGCGAGAACAACACCAGCGATTTAACGGTCATCCGTGCCGTTCGCGGCGATAT
>CAXTTL010000274.1:0-5882 GCA_964247135.1 uncultured Deinococcales bacterium
CATCGCCAGAAAGTTCGATCAACTCGAGTTCGGGGCGAAACGAACGCAGGAACGCCAAACGGTGCGCCCCGTTGACGCCCAAACGAGCGCTGGCTTCCAGGCTCGCCAGGGTTTTGCAACCCGCACGCCCAACCAGCGCGTCCCGAGCCTCTAAACGTTTGGGAACGCTGGCAAGCTCGAGCGACTCGGGTTGCTGCAAGGGCACGTCTTTTAACGTATGAACCGCAATGTCGATGCGTTTGGCGATCAGGGCATCCTCGAGCGCTTTGAGTTTGCTTACGGGTTTGGTGGCGTCTGGAATGGTTTGAAGTTTGAACTCGGTTTCAGGCCATTCTTCTTTCAGACGGGCAATCACCCAACGGGTTTGTGCGAGTGCAAGCGAGCTGCCTCGCGTACCAACAACAATGGAACGCATAATCGCAGGAAGTATACGTGTTGCGCGTCCGTTTCGCTAGTCTCTGATGGTTTGGGTTTAAAACCGAAACCCGAGCATGGAATGTTTTCGTTGTGAGCCACGGTCTTGTGATATTTCACCTGGCTTTAGTACAATTGACGCATGAACCAACCCTCGGTGATCGTGACAGGTGCGGCGCAAGGCATTGGACGGGCAATCGCGGCACGGTTTAAGCAAGACGGTGCGAACGTCACCATTGCCGATTCCAACCCAACCAGCTTGGAGCGAGCAACCTCCGAACTCGAGGTTCACGGCGTGCTGACCGATGTTGCCAGCGAATCCGAGGTCAAACGCTTGATCGAATCTGTACTCGAGCGATACGGCAGCATTGATATTCTGGTCAACAACGCGGGCATCAGTGACTTCGTGCCACTCGAGCAGCAAACCCTGGCGGGGTTCCAGAAAGTTTTAAACGTCAATTTAACTGGGGCGTGGTTGTGCGCTCGAGCCGCCGCAGCGTATTTACGAACCAGCAAAGGCGCAATCGTCAACATCGCCTCGACTCGAGCCATCATGTCCGAACCTGGTTCTGAAGCCTACGCCGCCTCCAAAGGTGGTTTGCTCGCCCTAACCCACGCGCTCGCCGCCAGTTTGCAACCCGAGGTGCGCGTCAACTGCGTCTCGCCAGGTTGGATCGAAACCCGAGCGGCAGGAACATTCGAGCATTCGAGTCAAGACAACGCCCAGCATCTTGTCGGACGCGTTGGAACACCCGAAGATATTGCCAACATGGTCGCGTTTTTGGCTTCCTCGAGTCAGGCGGGTTTTATGACGGGGCATAACATTGTGGTGGACGGCGGCATGACCAAAAAAATGATTTACCTCGAGTGATGGTTTTGATAAACTTCTCGAGATGAGCGATTGCGTGTTCTGTCAGATTGTTCAAGGGAAACTTCCAGCCTACAAAATCTGGGAGGACGAACAGTTTCTGGCAATCCTCGACATCAACCCGAACACGCCAGGTCACACGCTCTTGCTGCCCAAAATTCATGCACCTTACGTGTTTGACCTCGAGCCAAACCTTTACTCGAGCTTGTTTGAACTCGCCAAAAAACTCTCCAAACCCATTCTCGAGGTCAGCCAAGCCAAACGCATTGGCGTGGTGATTCAAGGCTTTACCGTACCGCATGTTCACCTGCATTTGATCCCCATGAACGATGTCCACGACCTCGACGATGCTCGAGCGACCCCAGCCTCCAAAGAAGAACTCGAGCGGATGGCAGCCAAGATTGTGCGGGCAATGAAATGAGTCCTGCACCAATATTTTTCGTTAGCGGCACGCCAGGCTCGGGCAAAAGCAGTGTCTCGAGGGCATTGCTGGAGCATTTTGAGTTTGGTTTGCATTTGCCAGTAGACGATTTGCGCGAGTTCGTGGTTTCGGGCATCGCCCACCCGATACAACCCACGATTGAAACCATCAGACAATTTCGTTTGGCTCGAGCCTGCGCTACACAAACTGCAAAAATATACGCGCCCGAGGGTTTTGCGGTCGCCATTGACGATGTGATCTTCCCTTTTGACGTGGCGCAACTCGAGCAAGAATTCCTTGCGGGTTTCAAGGTCCATAAAATCTTGTTGCGCCCAAGCCTCGAGATTGCCTTATTTCGCAATGCCTCACGCACCAACAAGGACTTTGACACTTCGATTCTGAAGCCTGTGATTCGGGATTTGTATGCCAACATGAAACCCGAAGAATTTGAAGAGGCGGGTTGGCTTGTTTTAGACTCGAGCCAACTGAACCTCCAAACAACTGTTCGTTTCATTTTTGAGAAGTGGAAATCTGAAATCAGTCGTGCTTGACGTTTAGTTGTCCAGGGTGTGAAAAAAGCACTCCGGCTTGAATTTTTTGTGGTTAAGATGATCCCCATAACCTGCGTTTGACTTTATAGAGTTTTCTGTAACGCAATTTGTTTTCGCCCAAGCGCAAACAGAATGGAGAATCAATACCGTGACCGTACCCTGGCAAGGCTCTTACAACCCAAAAACCATCAAAGAATTAATCGAAGCCCTCTGCCTCGAGTCGGGCGCGGGACGATTGACGCTCCGTTCGGGAACGCAAATGGGATCGCTGTACTTGCATGACGCAAACCTGACAGACGCGCACTTTAAATCCTTGCGGGGACTGGAAGCCTTGGCGGTGCTGCTGGGTTTTGAGGCTGGCGAATACCGTTTTGTCTCGGGTTTACGCTCAGACAGCCAAAACCTGAGCGGCAGCCTTGAAGAATTGCTGCAACAAGCCGCAAAACATCAAACCCAAACACCCACCCCAACACAACATCAACCAAACAACACCCAAACCCCGACCTCAACAAACTCGAGCACACCAAACCAAAACACGCCCAGCCGAAACACGCCACTGCCCACACTGCTCATCAATCCAACATTGGACACTTCTTACTTGCCAGCCAGCTTTTTTACCGAAATTCGTACCCTTCTTAACGATTTGCGCGTCGGGCAACCTGGCGTCATTCTGGCTCGAGCGATGGAAGGTTTGGGCGACGACCTGACCAGCATTCCGAGCGCCAAAGCCACGGATTTTATCAACAATATCGGCAACGAAATCGCGCCCGGGCAAGCAAAACTGTTCAAGCAAAGCATCATGTTGACCCTCGAAGGTCTTCAGCGTCAGAACGCAACCAAGTCCACCGACGCTTCAGAAACCCGCCCTGCCGCCCCACCGACCAATGGCTTGCGCACCGTTGCCGCCACCGTACTCGGACGGATTCCAGGTCCAATGCTCTCGACCGTTTTCATGAGCGAAATTCGTCAAACCCTCGAGCAACTGCGGGTCTTTAACGCCGAGGTTGCCATCGACCGTGCCGCCGAAAACCTGGGGTTTTACCCCAGCGAAATCCCAAGTTCGCAAACCAAAAAATTCTTGACCGCGATCATTGGTGAAATCACCAACGAACAAGGTTATCAGTTTCAACAATTGCTCGACACCACCATTCGTGAACTCGAGGGTCAAGCCAAAGCCAGCAAAACCCCAAGTTTGGCAGACCGCGCGGCATCATTCCCAGCCTTCACCAACCCCTTGGCTCGAGGGAAAGCCGCTGCCCAACCCGTCGATCCCGCCTTCGAGTTTGGACAGAGCATTCAGCAAAACCTGAAAAGTTTGGTTTCCGCCAACGCGATCAGTGGTCTGATTCAAGCCGCCGCCAACGACCTGGGGATTCAAGCCTCCAATGTCGCACCTGGTTACGCGCAAAAATTTGTGCAAGCCATCTCACAACGCCTTGATACCGAAACCGCCCAAAAGTTTCAACGCACGATGGCGCTCTCGGTCGGCGTTTACACCGCACAGCGATAATTGTGCGCTTCGCGCAACGCTAAATTGTCCGCTCGAGATTTCAGGGCTGGCTTGGTTTGATCTGCCAGCCCTGGGTGATCTGCCGCGCCGCCTCAAACGCAATGATGCCCGCGCTGACCGCCACGTTCAAACTTCGACCAGCCCCAGGCATTGGGATTTTGACGCTCGGGAACGCCGTCAGAATCTCGGCTGGCAAACCGTCCGATTCGCGCCCGAACACCACATAATCATCTTTTTGAAATTCAAAACTCGAGTACACGGTTTTGCCCGCGCCAGAGGTCAAAACAACCCGCGCCGAACCCTCCAAGCTCGAGCGAAAATTGTTCCAACTCGAGTGCTCAATCAATTCAATTTGCTCGAGGTAATCCATGCCAGCCCGACGAAATTGCGGGTCGTGAAGCCGAAACCCAAACGGACGAATCAAATGCAGCCTTGCCCCAAGCACTGCACAAGAACGCCCAATGTTGCCCGTGTTTTGCGGGATTTCGGGTTGGTACAAGACAATGTTTAACATTTAAGACTTCAAATACTCGAGCACCAATTTTGCCGTGTCAACCAGCGCGTCGGTATGGGTGCGCTCAAAAGCGTGACTGGCGTCCACACCAGGTCCAATCAACGCCACCCGAGCCTCCAAACCCGCATTGAGCGCCGCGCTGCCGTCCGAGCCGTAAAACGGGTAAATGTCAATTTTCAGGTCAATCCCAGCCTTGCCCGCCAAGTTGCGCATCTTGTTCGAGAAGCCGTGATCGTAAGGTCCACTCGAGTCTTTGACGCACAGGGTGCAATGGTGCTCGCTCGAGGTTTGCCCCTCGCCCATCGCTGCCATGTCAATCACCAGCAACTCGTGAATGTCGTTGGGAATGCCCGCCGCCGCGCCGTGACCGACCTCTTCAAAATTCGAGATAAAACAATGCGTGTCCGCACCAACGGCAATCTGATCCTCGAGCAGCCATTTGGTGACTGCCAACAAGACCGTCACCGCCGCCTTGTTGTCCAAATGCCGCGATTTGATGTACCCACTCTTTAAAACCTGGGTGCGCGAATCCCAGGAGACAAAATCACCAACCTCGATGCCCAACGCTTTCACGTCATCCTCGCTCGAGAGTCCATGACCGTCCACCGTGGCGTCCAAGCGCACTTCGATGGTGCTGGCAGACCGTTCTTGTTTCCCGACCTCAGCGCCCCAAACGTGGGTGCTCTGTTTGGTCGTGACCACCGTCCCAGAGACGCTCGAGCCGGCTTGGGTGTGCACCAGACAATACTCGCCGACAATCGTTGACCAGTCGTACCCGCCCACCCGACTGAGGTGCAAGCGACCTTCGGTGTTGATTTCTTTGACCATCGCACCGAGCGTGTCCACGTGCGCCGCTATCGCCCTGGGATTGCCGGCACCCCCAAGAATCGTCCAGAGCAACGCGCCTTTTTTGCTGCGCCGGCTCGAGACACCCAAAGCCTGCAATTCGTTCTCGACCCAAGCCAGCGCCGCGTCCGTAAAACCAGTCGGAGATGGAATGTTCAGCAGTTCCTCGAGTTTTGAAACCATAAAACCAGTGTTGAGCGGCATGAGCACATTCTGGCATGAAATCGGTTTCTGATAAGCTTCTGGGCATGGAACTTCGTTACCATCACGTTTCAAGAAGCACCAGCGACCTATCTCGCATCCTCGAGTTTTATATTGCACTCGGTTGTACGCTTCAAAAACACGTCAAAGACGAGGTTCAAAAGCTCGAGCGTGCCGTGTTAAGCCTGCCAGGTTCGGATGCGTACCTGCAATTTATCTGGCGAGCCGAGGGCGTTGTCACCCCGCCAGGTTTGGACTGGACAGACCATCTGGCGTTTCATAGCTCGAGCTTTGAAACCGACCTTGCGGGAATTTTAGCGGCAGGCGGGAGGCTCGAGAAACCCAGTTACCGAACGCCGAGCGGCAGTTTGGTGGCGTTCGTGTTCGACCCAGACGGGAACAGAATCGAACTGGTGGCAAAATGATTTTGGACGCACTTTCCAGACACAAAATCAGCAAGCACTTCTGCCACCCTCATCCCCAACCCTTCTCCCGCACTGCGGGAGAAGGGAGATACTGTCTTTTCGTTATCCTGTCAAACCCCTCATTCGCTCCTC
>CAXTTL010000275.1:0-5814 GCA_964247135.1 uncultured Deinococcales bacterium
AATTTTAACTTCGCCATTTGTGACTCGAGGTTGGCGGCTTTTTCGGCGCTCGGTTTTAAACCGTCAATCGTTTGATTGGCGGTTTGCAGTTGCGCCTTCAAGCTGACGATTTCAGCCTGAGCGCCATCTGCGGATTTCTTGTCGACCATGCCAGCCATTTTAAGTTTGAGTTTCTCGAGTTCGTCGGCTGCCCCAGAAGTTTTCTGCTCGTGCTCCAACGCCAACGCCTGAGCTGCGCTGAGCCTGGTGTGCAAATCCGCACTGTGCAAATCGGCAGCCTGCAACTTCGATTGTTGCGCCTCGAGATTGGCTTTGAGCGATAACGCTTGAGATTCCGCGTTGGAGGCTCGAGCCAAAATTGGCGCGTTGTTGGCTTGATTGCGCCGCCACAGGTAAACGTCATAAATCCATTCAACACACCAAATAACCAATGCTGTGATAGCGATCCAAAAAATCAGACTCATGTCAATGTCTCCCTTTAAGCCCTTTGGGCAATTCTTGAACCTATTCAAAGTATCATTTCTGACCTCCCAAGAATACACAATCGAGAAGCGACAGGGTTAAGCTCGAGTTCACTCATCAGCCCATGACAATACGATTGGTAGACTGAACTCGAGCAAAGCGGGGTCTAGAACGTTGTTGTAACGCTTTTGAAGCCTCGAGGGTTGAATAAAGAATGGGGTGCTTATGAAAAAATTAGTTCTACTGGGCGCAGGACTTGCCGTCGCCGCCGTGACCGTTCACGCGCAACAAACGCCAGCCGAATTGGTCAAACAGCAATGCGCGACTGCCAAAGTGACCGCCGAATTCTGGCACGGTTTTACCAGCGCCAGCCAGCAAAATGTGGTCAACGCCCTGGCAGCCGAATTTAACAAAACGGTTCCTGGGCAGTGCGTCATGCCGATTCCGCAGGGCAATTACACCGACCTGTCCACCAAACTCAAAGCCTCCTTCGCGGCGGGCAAAGTCCCAACGATGGCGCAAGCATTCGAGAACAACATGGCGCTCTACCTCGAGAATGACAAGCTGGCGGACCTGACCAAACTCGGCTTCCGCTCGAACTTTTTGACCAAAGTCTTCGTCAAAGCCGCCACCTTCAACGGCACGGTCTACGGTGCGCCGTTCAACAAGAGCGTGCAATTGCTGTTCGTCAACAAGGATTTGTTCGCCAAGAACAACGTTAAAATCCCGCAAACCCTGTCTGAAATGGCGAGCGCGGCTCGAGAGTTGTCGGGCAAAACAGGGCAACCCGCATTCTGGTTCACGCCCTCGGCAAGCACTTTTTCCCCAATCTTCTTTACCTTGGGCGGCGATTACGACGCCACGGGCAAAATCGTGCTGAACTCACCAACCGCAATCAAGGCGCTGGACTGGTTGCTCGATCTGGTCAAAGACAAAGCCGCCAAACCAATCACAAGTGGTTTTATCAACGGACAACTGACCGACACTTACGGCATGAGCTTTGACACCAGCGCGGGCATTCCGTTTTACAAAAGCGCCGCCAAATTCAACCTCGGCATCACCACCCTGCCAGGCGCAAAACGCGGTACGCCAGGCACGGCTTTGATCCAGGGCACGCACATTGTGATCTTCAAAGACGCCAGTGGCGAGCAACAAAAACTCGGCGCAAAATTCCTGAACTTCGCCATGCAGCCCCGCAACAGCGCGATTTTTGCCACGCAAACGGGTTATGTTCCCTCGAGCGATTTGGCGCAAGACACCGCCGAATTCAAAAGCTTCGCCGCCAAAAACCCAGATGCCTTGCTGGTCGTGAAGCAAGCCCGTTATGCCACTTTCGAGCCGCGCATTTCGGACTGGGAGGCGCTGCGATTTAACATTCTCGAGACGGCGATCAAAGAGGCTGTGGCAGGTAAATCGAGCGCCAAAGACGCGCTCGATAAAGCCCAAAAACAAGCTGAGGATTTGTTGGCTGGCAAAACCAAGTAATTTTCAAAATGATGAAGGCTCGAGAGACAATCTCGAGCCTTTTGTTTAACGCCGTGAATCCCTGGTGTCCTGAATCCCAAGTTCAAACGCATCCCGAAATTCATCCTCGAGGTTGGCATCGTCAATTAAATTCTCGAGAAAAGTTTCGTCCCGCGCCCAACGCACCCGAACATTGTGCGCGGTTTGCACCGTACCTTTGGCGGCGACCTGATCGCCCAACCAACGAAGCGCCGTCACAGGGTCGCTCGAGGGCGTGAACCAACGCTCGGTCTGCACCTCGTTCTCGCTCGAGACGGTCCAAACGTTGGCTTGAATTCGACCACCCACGCGGCGCAAAAAGACTTGATCGACTTCCCATTCTCGGAATCGGCGCATGGCTCGAGGGTTCTGGGATTGTTGACTGCGCCTGGACATCCGCTCGAGGCTAACAATTTTAGGCTTGAAGCACAAGAATCCCATGTCCATTTCAGTTGGGCGCTCGAGAAACAGTATGCTGAACTGATGACCGCTTTCAACCCATCCAATAAATTTGCGCTCGAGGGTTTGACCTTCGACGACGTGCTGCTGCTGCCCGCTTACTCCGAAGTGACCCCAGATTTGGTCAGCCTCGAGACGCAACTGACCCGCAATATTCGACTGATGACCCCACTCGTCTCGAGCGCGATGGACACCGTGACCGAAACCAAAATGGCGATTGCGATGGCGAGGGCGGGCGGCATTGGTGTACTGCACAAAAACATGAGTCTCGAGGCTCAGGCGGAAATGGTGCGCAAGGTCAAGCGCAGCGAATCGGGCATGATTGTTGACCCGATCACGCTGCCACCGACCGCCGTTTTGCAAGACGCCGAGGATTTGATGCGCGAATACCGCATTTCGGGCGTACCGATCATCGATGAGGCTGGAAAATTGATTGGCATCATCACCAACCGCGATTTGCGCTTTGAAGAAGATTACCAGCGCGTGGTCAGCGAAGTCATGACCCGAGAACATTTGGTGACCGTACCCACAGGCACAACCCTCGAGCAGGCGCGTGAAGTGTTTAAACAAAACAAAATCGAAAAATTGCTGGTGGTGGACACTGGCGGCAAACTGACGGGTTTAATCACGATCAAGGATTTGCAAAAACGCATTCAATTTCCGAACGCCGCCAAAGACAAGCTCGGGCGTTTGCTGGTGGCGGCGGCTGTAGGCATTAGCAAAGACTTTGCAGACCGTTCTAAAGCGCTTGTGGACGCTGGCGTGGACGTTTTGGTGCTGGACTCGGCACACGGTCACAGCAAAAACATTCTCGAGGGAGTCGAAACCCTGAAAAACCGTTTCCCGAATGTGGATATAATTGCGGGGAATGTCGCCACGGCAAAAGGTGCTCGAGCCTTGATTGAACGCGGCGTGGACGCGATTAAGGTCGGGATTGGACCTGGGTCGATCTGCACCACCCGAGTCGTGACCGGCGTGGGCGTTCCACAAATCACCGCGATTCTCGAGTGTGCCACCGAAGCCGCAGAATCGGGCGTACCAATCATTGCCGACGGCGGCATCAAACAAACCGGCGACATTCCCAAAGCCATCGCCGCAGGCGCAAGCAGCGTGATGGTCGGCAGCATGTTCGCTGGCACGGAAGAAGCCCCAGGCGAACTGATCTTGCGCGACGGCAGGCAATACAAATCCTACCGAGGCATGGGCAGTTCTGGCGCGATGAGTCAAGGCTCGAGCGACAGGTACTTTCAATCTGGGTCACGCAAATTTGTCCCCGAAGGCATTGAAGGCATCGTGCCGTTTAAAGGCGCGGTTTCTGAAGTGATTTACCAAATGCTCGGCGGGTTGCGCAGCGCGATGGGGTACACAGGCTCGAGTGACATTGAAGTGTTAAGGCTCGAGGCGCAATTTACGCGCATTACCATGTCCGGTTTGATTGAATCGCACCCACATGATGTGACAATCACGCAAGAAGCACCGAATTACAGTCGATAAAACTCGAGTTTTTCTAGGCTTTCAAGTGCGCGAAGACTTCATCAATTGTTAAAACATCGCCTTGAGCAATCTGTTCACGGCTTTCACGTAACAAACGATGCAATCCTTGCGAACGTGAAATGACCAGTCGCTCGAGATCATCCTCATCGGTTGGTGCAATGATTACGGCAACCGCTTTGCCATTGCGTGTCAGTACAACAGGAGTCCGCACGGCTTCGTCTACGATGCTTGAAAGTTTATTTTTTGCTTCAGAAATCGAAATCAGTTTCATCATCTACCACCTTTCCTGCAATTATCAAACGCTCGCCAACTTTTTCACCGATCAATAACAAATGCACTTCATCGGGTTCTTTATCCTGTCCTTGTGCGTTTTCGTCATGCTCGAGTTGAATAACATCGTATAAGACACGGTAGGAGTTCTGAGGTCCGCATCGAAGTTCCCAAGTGGCGCCGTAAATTTCTGGATCAAGCGGTTTACGATTTCGTGTTAATTGTGTTGGCGTATATTGAAATTGGTCAAGGATTGCATCTCGAATGATACGGTGATGTTTGACTGGGATAAAACCGAGACAAACTTGGAAATTTCGGGCAAAAATCATCCGATAAGCTTGCGGCATTCGCCAAATTATAACCCGAATTCTTCGCTTAATTCAACCCCATTTTTACTCCACAAGCACTCGAGGCGGACCCAAACGAAAATCAATCTCGAGTTTCAGCTCAACCCATGAACAAAATGAAGTGTTAAAGCTCGAGGCTCAATTTACGCGCATTACCATGTCGGACTTGATCGAATCACACCCGCATGATGTAACGATTACGCAAGAAGCGCCGAATTATAGCCGGTAAAACTCGACGTTTAAAACCCCTGATTGAAACGAGAACATCATGGGTTTTGAATCAGGTCTTCAAGCACCAGAACTTGTTGCTCAAGCAACTCGAGAAACGAGTCAGCCCATTCCATAGGGCTGTCTTCATCCCAACAATCATGACCAACCGAAAATACAGGTGCATCAACACCGTCGGACAAATCAAGTCTCAGAAACATTGGATCGCCAAGACCCATTGCAGACCCGATCACGACAATTGAACTTGGATTTGCAAAACTTGCCAACCAACTGGAATTCTCTTTCATCAGTTCAGCCGCAGTATAAAGTTCTCCAAAGCCGAAACTTATATTTGCTGGCGAGAATCGGGTGAGAAACTCGAGATACATTGAAGGCAAATCAAATCGTTTTTTGACGGCTGCAATATCATTTGGATTGGCTGGAACAAAGTAGCTTTGAGCCTTCTCCGCACTGTCTTTTGAGAATTGTTGTTCGAGCAATACCAAACGCTTAATGACTTCCTCGAGCGTCACGATTCCTCATCCCACCAGTTCACAGCCACGCCCAAACACAATGGCGTGACCGTTTGCCCCGCTTTCAACGTCAGTTTCATACCATACCCGTCTTCGCTGGGTTCACGGTAAACCTCGAGTTCGCTGGCTTTTAAATTCAAAATCCAAACCTCACGAATGCCAGCATTGGCGTACCGTGGCAGTTTTTTGTTACGGTCATACCAGAGGCTCGAGTCTGCGATTTCGACCAACAAACCAATCTGGGCGGGTTCAGGCAACTTGCCTTTGTATTGTTTTAAAGGCGGCTCGAGCAGCACCAAATCGGGTTGAGGGCGCGAACGGCTCGAGAGTCGGATTGGGTTTTGATTCCAGATCAAATAGCGTTTTTGACTGCCAGCATCGAGGATTTCTTGAAGTTTGAAGGTTTCAAACGCGTGATTTTCACCGATTGGACTCATCTCAAAAATTTCTCCGTCCAGCAATTCCACTCGAGCTTCTGGGTCAGAAAACTCGAGTTTCTCAAATTCCTCAACCGTAAAACGATACGGTTTGGGTTCGAG
>CAXTTL010000276.1:0-5811 GCA_964247135.1 uncultured Deinococcales bacterium
GTCCATGTATAGCACAGCTCTGAGGCTCGAGGTTCCTGGTTGTGAGCGCATCCAGCCAAGCATTTGGTTTAAAAGCTGGGTAACGAAAAACATCCGTTCGGCGTCGCCTAAATGCGCGATGCTGAAAACCGTGCAACGCGGTTTGCCCTGGGCGGTGAAAAGCATGTTTTTAATCTCGAACGGTTCACCCTCCATCCAACTCGAGAAACCTGGGCTGGCGAGCAAGTTATTCAGGCTCATGGCGAGTTCAAAACGGTCTTTGCTGGGGTAAAAACTTTCGATGTCCATGACGCCAATTTTTTGAAATGGTGGTTGTTGAATCGAGGCGATCAAGCCACCCAAGTCGAGGTTTTTGCCTGCATTCCAGGAACTCGAGATGATGTTTGAAACCAGAATGTGTTCACGGGAACGGATTGGGTCGGCATCGATGCCGAGCAGCCCGAGCAAGCCCGTGACGGTGGTTTGAATGCGTTCACGAAGCGCATCTGAATCGCCCATGACGGCGGGTTCTGGCACGTCAAAAGAGCGCAAGACCGAAACTTGCAATCCAGCGCTCGAGCCTGGCGTGTAAATCGAGAAATCGATGCTGTCACGCATTTTTTTGATGCGGCTGGCGTCTTGTCCCCAGTCGGACAAACCTTTTTTCCACATTTCGGCTTGTTGCGCCGCGAACGCGTCGGGGTCAAGGTTTTGACGGTTTGCCTCCTCGAGGTTGACCCAAGGTCGAAATTCGTCTTTGGACAGGTTTGGGAAACTCAGCAGTAAATTTGAAAGGTCGCCTTTTGGGTCTATGGCAATCACTGGAATGTTGTCCACCAGCGCTTCCTCGAGCAGCCCAATGCCCAAACCCGTTTTGCCCGAACCCGTCATGCCGATAATCACGGCATGGGTGGTCAAGTCTTTGGAATCGTACAAAATCACGTCGTCGGACAATTTCCCGCTGACGGTGTCAAAGTTTTTACCCAAGTAAAACGCGCCCAGTTTCTCAAAATCCTGCATGTTGCCTCCAAAAGTCTGTGTCAGACAATCATACCTGTTAGAAACTGGAACAGGTATAAAATCAAAAAGCTAGAGCATTTAAACTCGAGCTTCAATGTGAACAGAAAAGTTGGACCACTTTTAAGGTTGCCAAATCCACAGTCTTGTCACCCGCTGGATACTCGAGCTTCATGGCTTCGAGCGCGTCCACAATGATGCTGGCGATCACGTAATTGCGGTACCAGCGTTTGTTGCCTGGAATGACATGCCAAGGCACTTCATTGGTGCTGGTGGCAGTGATGGCTTGTTCGTACATGCGCATGTAATCGTCCCAAGATTTGCGCTCCACAAGATCACCTGGGTTAAACTTCCAACGTTTTGTTGGGTCGTCGATACGTTCTTGAAGTTGTATCGCTTGTTCTTCGGGGCTGATGCGCAGGTGCAACTTGAGGATTGTCGTCCCGTTTTCGTTTAGCATTTGTTCAAAATTGCGAATCTGTTCAAAACGTTTTACGGCGGTTTTGTCGTCACACCAGCCGTGAACCCTGGTGATGAGCACATCTTCGTAATGCGAGCGATTGAAAATTCCAATAATGCCCTTTGGTGGGCAGGCGTTGTGAATGCGCCACAAATAATCGTGGCTCAGCTCGAGGCTGGTTGGGGCTTTGTAATAGGTGACCTGCATTCCGTTGGGGTTGAGGCTTTCAAAGACATTACCGATCACACTGTCTTTGCCCGCGCCGTCCATCGCCTGAATGACCACCAACAGGGCGTGGTTGCGCGAGGCGAACAACAGGTTTTGCAATTTTGCCATTTTGGTTTTGAGTTCCAACGTTTTGGCTTCGCAATCGGCTCGAGACTCGGCATCGAACTTTCCAGTGTCGTCGGGTTTGATGCTCGAGAGTTTGAATTTCTGACCAGGTTTGACCATGTACTTGTCCATGCAATGCTCCTGTTAAACTCGAGTGTTAATTGAACTTGATATAACCATTGAAGTAGGCGAACGCCAGACCTGCTGCGATCAATAACACGATGCGTCCTATCCAAGTGCCGATCAACCATTGCAAGAAAATGTAGGCGGTCAGCAAAACCGTGCCGTAAAGTCCAGCCAAAATGGCGTATTGCGAAAACCCACCGAGCACCCTGAAATACCCTGCAATAAACAATGCGCCCAAAATCGCGTATGGAATCCACGCCCAATCCCAAACGCTCGAGGTACTGGCAGATTGGACGGGCACAGGTTTGTAATTGGCGGGTGGGTTACCCTGAAAGACGGGCGTGTTTGGGTTGTTGACGGGTGGCGCGGCATTGTTGGGCAACCAAGTATTAGGCGGGGTCTGAGGCATGGTTTGGGTTCGGTTGTTGCTGATCTGCTGGGTTTTTTGATAGCTCGGCGCGTTGCCCGCTTTGCCGCCCACGGCTTTCTCGAGTTCAGAAAGGAATTGATCGGCACTTTGCGGACGTTCGTCAATTTTCATCGCCATCGCTCGAGCCAGAACGTCCGACATGCCTTTGGAGACTTTGGGGTTCGCCTCTCGAGCCGAGGGTTGTTTGGTGCCTGCGGCACGGTCTGTCGCCGCCACCGGAACTTGACCCGTCAGGGCGTTATACAGCGTTCCAGCCAGCGCGTAAATGTCGGTGTACGGTCCGCGTTTGGCTTCACTGGCGTACTGCTCGAGCGGGGCGTAACCTGGGGTCACCAGCACATCTTGCTTGCCTGGGGTTTTCATGGATCGCGCCGAGCCAAAATCAATCAAGACCGCACCCCTGGCGACCATCATGATGTTGTCTGGTTTGATGTCGCGGTGCAAAAGACCGGCTTTGTGAACATCATCGAGTGCGGTGATGACCTGCCGCGCAATTTCGATGACTTCAGATTCGGGCAGCGTGCCACGGTCTTCGACCACCTTGGAGAGCACCTTGCCCTCGAGAAATTCCATCGCGTAATACGAGGTTTCGTTCTCGGCGAAGACATCGTACACCCGCACGATGTTGGGGTTGGGGTTGGTGACCGTGAGTTGCGCCACCAAACGCGCTTCATCGGCAAAACTGGCTCGGGTGTCGCTGAATTCCTGGAGCTGCATGGTCGGCGGCGCCTTGAGGCTCGTGCCAGACCGTGATGCGCCCTGCGGAAAGTATTCTTTGACCACCAGCGGAATGCCCAGCGCCACGCTGAACGCCTTGTAGGTGATACCAAAACCGCCTTGACCAAGCGCTTTCTCGAGTTTGTACTTGCCGTTTTGCAGCATGGTTCCAGCTGGGAGCGCCGATGGAAATTTTGCACCGCTCAGATTCGCACCGCAGGTTTTGCAGGTTGTTGCGTTATCGTCGTTTTGGGTGGCGCAGTACGGGCAAACAATCATTCACTCACTCCTGAAATCTGGCATTGCTCGGTTTGAATTACAACGGTTGGCGTTCCTGATACTCGAGCACCATCGCGGTGGCATTGTCGCTCGAGCCGTTCTCTAAAGCTTGACGCACCAGATGGTCGGCAAGGTCTTGAGGACTTTGATCGGCTTGAACAGATTGTTCAAATTCGGCTGGCAGGTACGCGCCCCACACGCCGTCGGTCACCAGAATCAAACGGTCGAGGGGTTGCATGTTGACCTCGTGGGCATCGACGTATTCTGGTCCCATATCGCGCGACGAACCGAGCGCCCGCATGACCTTGTTCGAGTCGGGGTGGTTGTGCGCGGCTTCGGCGGTGATGACGCCCATTTTGACCAGCATGGCGACCATCGAATGGTCGTCCGAAATTTGTTGCACGGGTTCGGCGCGGCTGGCGCGAACCAGATAGGCTCTGGTGTCACCGACGTGCGAGAGCACCACGCGGTTGCCATCGGCGATCACGCCCGTAAAAGTGCAGCCGCCAGATTTGCCCTCGAGCGCCTCGAGCACCTTGCGGTTGGCTTCGATGGTGGCATTTTTGGCGATTGGGATGCTCGCCTCGAGCATGTCAAACTCGAGAAAGGCGTGAACGGCAGCTTGGGATGCCGCCTCGCCTTTCGCCATGCCGCCCATGCCATCACTGACGCAGGCGAGCAGCAAGCCGCCGCGTCCGGCGTCGCCGAGCTGCAAGACGTTTCGGTAACCGGCGGCGTCCTCATTCACGCTGCGGTCTGGGTTTAGACCGACACTGCTGGCGAGTCCGATTTGCCAGGAGGCTCGGGCTTCAAAGTTCTGGTTTAAACGCGTCACCAGATCGAGCGCTTCCCCCGCCGAAACTCGAGTGTCCGAGTTTGAGAGCATGTTGGTGAAAACTTGCGGTGCGCCTGGGGTGGTTGGGAAGTCTTGAACCAGTTCGCCCTCGGTCAGGGCGCGACCCATCAGGGTGTGATAGAGCAGCGCACCCAGGCTGAACACGCCCTCGGTGCCGTTGACGCTTAAACCTGCGGCGCGTTCGGGTGCGCCGTAGCGCGGCGCTTCGGCGGGAGGCGTGTCACCAATGCGCTGAACTTTTGGTAGGCGCAGCAAACGCGTAGGAGACAATAAAATATCCCTAGGGTCAAGCCCGGTCAAACTGAAACCCCTGGCAAAAACATAACGGTTAAAGCGTGCCAAATCGACAATCGCACTGACCGCCGCACGTTTGTCCGCCTCGAGGATTGCCGATTCCAGCGTTCGACCTTCGGGTTTTGGATGGGCGATCAGGGTCGTGCCGTCTTGTTGCACGGTGTCGATCAGACCTGGCAACATCGGGTGCGGATACAGGGTGCGGGTCAATTCCGCGCCGCTTTTGTACGAGACAATCATGACCTCAGAGCCGTCGGGCGCGGTGGCGAAGGTGCGACCAAAAGCGTCGTGGCTGATAATTTTGTACTCGCCGCGCTCGAGGTGAATGCTCGAGGCGTCGCTTAAGGTTTGGTTTCCTGGCGCGACTGGCACAGAATCTTCAGTCAGCAGCACCTCATCCTCGAGATAACCCGCGTCGGGGCTGGTCTCTTTGCTGGTTAACCTGGAGGGCGCCGGACTGTCATCCTCGGGGATAAAGACCCCATCTTCGGTTTCCAAGTTGTGCGGCGTGTCGCGGACTTCCAACTCGGTTTTTGCCAGCGGGTCTGGAATGTCCTCGAAATGCGGTTCGATCAACGCGCCCGTCATGACTTCGGGAATGTTATTTGGGGTTTCTGTTGTCGGAAGGCTCGAGCTTGACTCAGGACTTGGGTGTTCCTGCGTTTCAATGCTTGAATCGGCACTGGATTGCCCTGGCGTTTGAACCTTTTCGATTTGAGGTTCTGGTGGCGTGACCACTTCCGCCGAAGCTTGATCCTCGACGGGTGTCAGTTCTGTTTTTGCTTCACCGTTGTCCACGGCTGTTCCTTGTGGCGCAAGGCTCGAGTTGTCTGTCTCGAGGTTGTCTGTGGCTATGGTTAGACCCGAGTCTTTGGGCGCTTGCGGCTCGGGTTCTTGATCGCGTTGCTTCTTGTTTCGGTTGTTCACGCCTCGGCGGATTCGGTGTACAAGAATTTGGTGTTGCCAAATGCGACCTCGTCACCGTCGTTTAAAATTTCTGGTTGCGCAATTCTTGGACCGTAAGCGCTTTGACCCACGCGTTTGAGGTACACGCCATTGGTCGATCCCAAATCGCGGATCACCCATTTGCCATTCTCGAGCGCGAATTCGGCGTGGCGGCGCGAAATGTGCGCCTCGCCCTTCATGCCGGACAGGTCAATGTCCACCGGTCCGGTGGAGCTGTCAAAACGTCCAACGCTGACGCGGTCGCCAACCAGCGGAAAGGTTTCGGTGGTGCTTGCGCCGTAATCGCGTGGCACGAGACGGGCGCTTTTAATACCACCACTGCCGACGGCGGGCGCACTGACTTGGGGCGTATTG
>CAXTTL010000277.1:0-5791 GCA_964247135.1 uncultured Deinococcales bacterium
TCGCCAGCGATCTGCAAGTGCTGCGCCAGCAAGCGCGCACCACCGAGGTTGTCCATCGGGACATCCTCGAGCGTCACGCTTGGAATGCCTGCCAAACGCTCGAGTTGCGCCTTAAAACGTCGAGGGTCGATCACCAGCACACCATCCACGCGATCTTCGCTGAAAAAATCACCCTCGACCGCTTCGATGCCCGCGATCAACAGCGTGTAGCCAGCCTCTCGGGCTTCACGTTCTGCGCCCTTGGTGATCCAGTCAAACGCCATGTCCGTAAAATGCGGTACCAGCATCGCAATGGTGCGCGTGCGTTTGGAGACCATCGCTCGGGCTGCCGCCGATGGACGATACCCCAAGCTTTCGACGGCTTGCACAATCCGAGCTTTGGTTTCGGTTGCCACGTAAGGTTTGTTCGAGAGCGCCCTGGACACCGTTGCCACGTCAACACCCGCCACTCGAGCGACGTCGTAAATGGTTGGTTTTTCCAAAATCAACCTCCTTCTGCAAGCGCTTGTCCAAACGCTTGCAGAATAGAACTTGCACTTGAATTTTGTCAACAGTTCCGAATGTCGCTTGCTGACAAAAGCAAAATCGATAGTTAGAAATTGACATTGCGCCCAAGTCAAAAAGTCAGATTGGCAGTGACAATGAACATGCTGTTATGGACTGTGCCACGTGAACAAACGCCAGCTTGTTGCCGCTTTGATATTCTCGGGCACAGTGCTTGCCGCCATTGCCCAAAACACCCAGCCCAAAACACCCAGCCCAAAACCCCCAACCATGTCGGGATTGCTGTTGGGTTTGCACCAAGACCACCCAAAAACGGGGCGCTCGAGTTACAGGGTTTGCAATGCCAGATCAATCGCCTGTGCCAGACCGCCTTCATCGACGTTCGCCACAATTTTTTTCGCCACCGCTTTGGCATTTTCTGAACCGTTGCCCATTGCCACGCCGTAACCCGCGTTTTTGATCAATTCCACATCGTTGTCCGCGTCGCCGACCATCATCACGCTCTCGAGGTCGCAGCCGTAATGTGCTGCCAACCATTTTGCCGCGCCCAGCTTGCTCGAGCCAGCTTTGGTGATGCTGGCAAAGACCGTGCCTGGCGACCACGGCGCGGTGGCGGGGCTGATCTCGAGGTTGGGCAGAACTTTGCTGAGCGCATGGAATTTATCCCAAACACGTTCATGCACCACCCACTGCACCCGCACAATATGCCCCTCGAGCGCCAGCAAATCGGTGTGTTTGGGTTGCCAATGCAAATGCTCGGCGTGATGCCTGACCAGCGCATCCTCACGCTCGAGGTAAAACTCGTCTTCGGTGTAAACCTCGAGCGGCACGGCTTCGCGCCTCGAGATTGCCACAAGCTCCAGATAAGCGCTGCGCGGTAAATCGGCGGTGAACACGGCTTTCTGCCCAGGCTTGGAGATGGTCGCGCCAGAATTGAAAATATGCAAATCATGTTCGGACACCACCCGCGCAAACTCGAGCGCCACGCCGAAGCCAGGGCGTCCTGTGGCAATGCCCAAATGGATTCCAGCCTCTCTGGCACGCTCGAGCGCGGGGTAGGTGCTGGGGTGAATGGTGGCATCCTCGCCAATCAGGGTCCCGTCAATGTCAATCAAGATCAGTCGAATCACAGGTTAGTTTAACCGTTTCGTGTCAAACCTTGGCAAAAATGTAGGTCGCTCGAGCATCAATCCCAATTTTGCCTTTTGAATCAAAACGCTTGACCAGCGCTTCAAAAGCCCAATCGTGCGACCAAACATGCTTTAAGGCGATCAACGCACCGCGTTTGTCGTTTGCAGGCTCGAGCATTTTGGAATCGGGTCGGCGCAAGACCATCTGCCCACCCTCGAGTTTAGAATTTTTGATGGCGAGGTAAGACTGGGCAATAAAATCCTCGAGCAAATACGAATCGAGCAGCAACTTGACTGCCTTTTTGGATTGCAACTCAAGCAAATCCTCGTCGAGCCGGCGCGGGTTGATGCCGGCAAAAAGAGCGCCGAGTTGTTCGGGCAGGTTGTTGGTCAAGTAAAACTGCTCCTCGGCTCGAGACATAAAAACGAATCCCAGCGCGTTGCCGGCGGCGAGTCTTTTGGCTTCTGTGCCGACCAATTGAATGGGCATGTTGATGGCTTCTTGAAACGAGCAAAGCATTCTTTAGAATAAGCGTTTTTCTGGGTTTTCTCGAATGTCGGTTTTAGCCCTCGAGTTTTGGCGCGTTTGAGGGTTAGAATGTAAGCATGAAGGCTATTTACATTCTCTTAACCGTCCTGGCTCTCAACCTTGTCCCAGCTTTGGCTGCCCAAATCACCCTGACCACCTCGGGTCCACTCAAAATTGGACAGCAAACGACCATCACCGCCAACGTGACCCAAGCCGAAGGGCTTGAAGGCACCCTGGTCAGTGTGATTTTGGACGGTGCGCAAGACGCACAGGCGCAACAAATAGACCTGGGTAAAATTGGCGATGCCAAACTCGAGGCGAAAGTGATACCCTTGAGCGATGTGGTGCATGTGACCGTGCGTTATTCGAAAAACGGTAAGAATTACGCCAACGTCGCCAACATCAGCGATTTGCAAAGCAACACTTACGAGTTTCGCTTCGACCAGGAAGCCTCTCGAGCCAGCACGCCAATCATTCAGTACGGCATTTGGTTGCTGATTTTTGCCGCACTTGGCGCGTATGCCTTGCGCAGTACCAAAAGCGCGTTTTAGTTTTTTGGTATCAAAACCTGATAGACTCGGGGCAGCTCGAGTATTTTTTTGTCTCGCAGTTTTTTGGCAACTCGTTTTCTGGCGCCGTTCAATTTTCGCATTCTCGTTTTTAGATTTATAAATTTGGAGGAACAATGTCACAACTCATGCGCATCCGCCCGAACGTGGGCGTGTTTATTGACACGCAAAATTTGTACCACTCGGCACGGGATTACTATCAGCGCACGGTCAATTTTGAGAGTTTGCTGCGTTACGGCGTCGGTGAAAACCGCGAGTTGCTCCGCGCCATCTCGTATGTGGTCGAACGTGAGGGCGACACCAGCGCCTGGCCATTCATTTACAAACTTTCCACGCTCGGTTACAAAGTCAAACGCATGACGCTTCACGTGCACCACACCACCGAAAGCGGCAAAACGATCTGGGAGGGCAACTGGGACATGGGCATGTGCGCCGACATCGTGCGACTTGTCGATCATTTGGACGTGATCGTGCTCGGCAGCGGTGACGGTGACTTCCTGGACATTCTCGAGGTCATGATGGAACGCGGCAAACGCGTCGAGGTGATCGGTTTTAAAGAAACCACCGCTCAAAAATTGATCGACGGTGTGGACAAATTCACCCACCTGCCCGACATCGAGGGCGCGTTCATGCCCTTGCGCGAACGCAGCAATGGCGAACCGCTCGAGACTGTGGCTGAGGGAACGCCGCTCGAGTCGTTGGTGAGTTAAAGTTTTGCGCCAATGAACGGTTTTGAGCTGATCGATTACGATTTTTTTCTGCCCGAATCGCGGATAGCGCAGTTCGGGCTGGAACCACGTGACACGAGCAAATTGTTGGTTGGACAAAAACACCAGCTCGAGTTTGAGCACAAGATTTTTAGGGACATCACCGATTATTTGGTGGCTGGCGATGTGCTGATTCTAAATCGAACCCGTGTGATTCCGGCTCGATTGGAGGCGAAAAAACCTTCTGGCGGCAAGCTTGAGGTCTTGCTGCTGCGCGAACTCGAGTACCTGGTTTGGAGTGCCTACCTCAAACCAGCCAAGCGCGTTCAGGTCGGCGGGATGCTCGATTTTGGACCGATTCAAGCCCAGGTGCTCGAGGTTCTTGACGACGGCGCTCGGGTTTTAAAATTTAGTGCCGACATTCGGCTTTACCTGCCGACTTTGGGCGCACTGCCAATTCCGCCCTACATTCAAAACCCTGACATTGGCGAGCGCTATCAAACCGTGTACGGCAGCGAACCTGGCAGCGTCGCCGCGCCAACCGCAGGTTTGCATTTCACCCAGGAATTGCTCGAGAAACTGCACAATATGGGCGTCGAAATCATGCCCGTGACGCTTCATGTCGGGGCTGGAACCTTCAAACCCGTCAACTCGAGCATCGAAGATCACGTCATGCACAGTGAGGTCTTCGAGATTCCGAGTGAAACCGCCCTGGCGGTCAACCGTGCCAAACTCGAGAAACGCCGCGTGATTGCGGTCGGCACGACCTCGGTGCGAACCCTCGAGGGTGCCTGGGTGGAGGGTATGAACGGTGGAATGCTCGAGCCTGGAACGGGGGAGACCCGCATTTTTATTCGTCCGCCGTATCAATTTAAGGTGGTGGATGCCTTGATTACCAATTTTCATTTGCCCAAAAGTACGCTGTTGATGCTGGTGGCGGCATTCGCGGGTTTTGAAACCATGAAAGAAGCCTACCGTGTGGCGCTCGAGCACGATTACCGTTTTTACAGTTTGGGCGACGCGATGCTCATTCATTGATCCTCGCGTTGCCTTTCAAGATTAAGTTTTTCTAAACATGATGTATTGCGTTTTTGATTCCAAATCCTAGCCCAAAAGAACATATAATTCTGTTGATGACCAAAAACCTTGTTGCGGTTTCAATAATTGTCCTGCCAACACTTTTTTTGTCCAGTATTTCCCTTGGTGGCGGCAATCAAACCGCACAGACGTTCAAAGTGAATTATGCTTGCCCCAAAATTGGGACTTTAAAAGTCACGTACCGAGACAATATGTTTGCCGACCTCGAGTTTAATCGCAAGTTTGTAAAAACCAAAACCGTAATTTTAGGCTCGGGTGCCCGTTATGTCGGCGGTGGTTATACTTGGTGGAGCAAAGGCAAAGAGGGGACGTTGTTCAAAGGCGGCAATCTCGAGACCATGAAAACCGTTGATGCCTGCCTGGAAAAATAGCTTTTTGATTCCTCGAAGTTCTTAAAAACCTGGTGTTTTATGTTTTCGTAAAAGTGACCATGTTGATTGCTCTATCGCAAGTCTAGGCGTATTGTTCAACTCAAATGATCGAACCTTTAAAATGATCGCACCTTCCATACCTGACAACGAAGTTCAAAGATTGGCGAATCTCGAGCACTATGCCGTGCTCGACACGCCAAGCGAAGTGGCTTTTGAGCGCATGGTGAACCTGGTGGCGCGGCTTTTTGAAGTCCCGATTGCGATGGTGACGTTTATCGACCGCGACCGACAATGGTTCAAAGCCTGCATCGGAACGGACTTGCGCGAAAACACCCGCGCCCTGTCTTTTTGCGGTCACACCATCCTGACCAATGAGGTCATGGTTGTGCCTGACGCGCTCGAGGATCAACGTTTTGTCGATAACCCAGTGGTGCAACAACTTGGCGTTCGTTTTTATGCGGGCGCAGCACTGCGGACCGCCGACGGTCACAACATCGGAACGCTCTGCATGTACGACTTTAAACCCCGCGCGGACTTCACCCAAGCCCAACGCGAAACCATCACCGACCTTGCCGCGATGGTGATGGAAGCGCTCGAGGCGAGATTGTCGGCGGCACGCGCCGTCCATGCCGAGCGAGCACTGGCTCGAGCCAATTCTGAGCTTGCGGGGCGTCTCGAGCAACTGGGCACTTTGAACGCGGCGCAAAAACGTTTTGTGGCGGATGCCTCGCACGAGTTGCGCACGCCACTGATGCTGATTCAGGGCAACATTGACCTGATCTTGAAATATCCTCAAATGAACTTGACTGAACGCGAAACGGCTTTGGTAGAAGCCAAGGCAGAGACCGAACGACTGTCCAGGTTGGTGTCGGACATGTTGCAC
>CAXTTL010000278.1:0-5790 GCA_964247135.1 uncultured Deinococcales bacterium
AAACTTTGCAGACGCTCGAGCATCTTGTTAAAAGCGATGCCCAAGTGCTCGAGTTCGCCGCCGCCAACGGCTTTGGGAACGCGTTCGAGCAAATTGCCCGAGGTGGCAACTTTTAAAGCGGTTTGAATCATGGTTTCCAGCGGCGCAAGTGCCGAGGCGCTCAGCACCCAGGCGAGCAACGCGCCAAAACCTGCCATCAGCGGCACCGTCAAGATCACGCTGCCACGGTATCGAGCCTCGAGCGCCTGGTATTCGCGTAAATTGATCGCACCCTCGAGCCGATAATCTTGTCCCAAACCTGGCAATGCCAGGCTCGAGAATGCCCAGTTGGTCTGGCTGGTCGGGTAGGAGTTGTCAAAGTTGAAAAGGACGGTCTTGCCCTGCATCAACCGCGCTCGGGTGTTGGTGTCCTCGTGCGGAATTCGGCTGCCTTCAAAATGAAGTTTTAGGGCATCTTCGCCGTCGGGCGGTGGATGGTTGAGTTTGTCGGCAATGTTGATCAGGTATTCGTTCAAATCATGCTCGAGGTCAGTTCGTGCCAGTTGATGGTAGCGGGCGTAGCCGATCAAACTCTGGGCAATCACGGCAACCGCCACGGTGAGGGCAATAAACAATGCCAACCTCGCCCGCAAACTCATGGTGCGTTCCTCGAGAAACCCAGTTGATAGCCGCGCCGAGAGGAGGCAATCGCTTGTGCCGAAAGTTTTTGCCGCAAGTGATGCACAAAAACCTTGACCACGCCGACGCTGCTGGCGGCTTCGCCCCAAACCAAATCGAGCAACTCCTCGGCGCTAAAGACCCGATCTGGGGAAAGTGCCAGCCGCTCGAGCAAATCAAATTCGCGTTTTGAGAGTTCAACATTGCGTCCTTCAAAACGCACCGTACCAGCCGTGAAATCCAACTCGAGCGAGTCAAAGACCAACTTGCTGGCGCGGGCTTGGGTTGGGCGACGCAGCAAGGCACGCACCCGAGCCAGAAACTCGAGCAGGTCAAAGGGTTTGACCACATAATCGTCGCCGCCGCCGTCAAGACCATGCACACGGTCGGCAATCGCGTCGCGGGCGGTCATGAACAAAATTGAACCCGCAAAGCCTGCGGCTCGAGCCTCGGTCGCCAGGGTAAAACCCGCGTTTTGCGAGTCGGGCAAGCCCACGTCCAAGATCATCAAGTCAGGCTCGAAGTCGAGCAAGGTTTCTCGAGCCGCTTTGAGCGTTGCGGCATGACGTACCTCGAGCGATTGCGCCTCGAGCGCCCGTTTGAGTGGAACGGCAATGTCAGTTTCGTCTTCGACCAGCAACACACGCATGATATAGCCTACTTCTTGGGACAAGAAAACGTTGCGGGGTAGAAAACCCGCAACGCCAAAATCAAGGTCTATTTGACTTTCAAAAAATCGGTTTTGGTCACGGTCAAACGGCGAATCAGTTTGTTGGTGTTGACCAGCAAATGCCCATTTTTAATGCTGAGCGGGTAATGCGGCAAGGGTTCTCGAGCGGGAGGACGTGTCACATCACCGCCGCTTGAGAATTCGGCACGGTGACAGGGGCATTGAAAGGCTTTCACGTCCGACTGCCAGCTCACGCCGCAACCCTCATGGGTGCAAAATCCAGACAGGGCAATCAGACCGTCAGCCGTTCTCGAGATGATGACCCCAGCGTCTTTGCTGCGGTCTGTGACCGAATTGGCTTTGAATTTGCTGATCGCGCCCAAATCGATGGTGCCTTTGCCAAAAGCCTTAAACGGATCGTTTTCACGTCCGCGCGGACCGCCAAAGCCAGCGCCGGGAGGTGGACCGTCTGGACCACCTGGCGGCGGAGGTGGTGGATTTCCAGTCTGTGCCTGTGCACCGTTGGCGATCAAGCCTCCAGCCACGGTCAAACCAGCCAGCAGCAAGCCGCTTGTCTTGAGGAATTCGCGCTTTGAAGCATCCGTCTCGAGCTTGCTCGAAAGATCAGTTTGCTCGAGGTTGACATGTGTTTTTTGTTTTTCGCTCATGAAACCTCCGAACAGGTTTTATTTGACCTTCAAGAAATCTTAGGTTTTATTTGACCTTCAAGAAATCTGTTTTGGTCACACTCGAGCGGCGAATGAGCGTGTTGGTGTCCACCATCAAATGCCCATTTTTGACGGTCAACGGATAGCGCGGCAAGGGTTCGCGGGCTGGACGATGCAAGGCATCACCGGTGTTCGAGAATTCCGCACCGTGACAAGGGCATAAAAATGTTTTTGCGTCACTTTGCCAATGGACTGGACAACCTTGATGGGTGCAGAGCGAAGACAGCGCGATCAAACCGTCGGGCGTGTTGGAGATCAAAACGCCGGCGCTGTTCATTTTATCGGTCAGGCTATCGGGTTTGAAATTCGTGACCAATCCAAGGTCAATGGTGCCTTTGTTAAACGCCTGATAAGGGCTAAATCGTTGGGCTTGCACGGTGTTGTTCGATAGCGCAATTTCGCTCAGGGAAAGTGCGGCAATCACCAGACCGCTTTGTTTCAAGAACTCGCGCCTCGAGTTGTTCGGTTCTGAATTGTTTGGCGCTTGGGTTTTAGTGTTGATGTTTTCGTTCATGTGTTCCTCCAGGCTCGAGGTTAGCGATTTTGGGTTACGTCTCGGTTACGTTTTTATTTGAGTTTGGTGAAATCGCTGGCTTGGACTTTTGAGCGCTGAATGAGCTTGTTCGTGTCGATCAACACGTGCCCATTTTTGATTTGCAGCGCGTACCGCGCCAGTGGCGTGCGGGTTGGTCCGCGCAAAACCGCCCCGTCACTCGAGAATTGAGCGCCGTGACAGGGGCAGTTCAACGATTGCGTGGCGGCATTCCAGCCGGTTGTGCAACCCTGATGGGTGCAAATCGGCGCGAGGGCGATCAAACCGTTTGCGCCGCTCGAGATGACCGCACCGGCGTCTTTGCTTCTGTCCAAAACGCTACCAACTTTAAAGCTCGAGCTTGCACCCAAATCGATAACGCCTTTGCCGGCAGCTTGGGTATTGCCACCACCTTCGTCATCATCGGCAAGTGCCAGCCCAGCACCCAGAGCAAATGCGCCCAGCAGCAAGCCCGAACGTTTCAAAAATTCGCGCCTCGGGTTTGAAGATTCAAATGCAACCTCGGAAGCCTGCGCAACACCGCACAAGTCAGAATCAATCATGTTTTTTCTCCTTGACTTTAGAGCTTAGTTGGACTCAGTTAAGGATGGGTTACCGCCCCGTAACCCATCCTTAACCAAAAAAAACTAGAGTGCGGTTTATGAAAACCGTTCCACCCGAGCACCCAACCGCCCAAACCCTACGCCGTTTTGCGCTGGCATTGTGCCTGCTCGGGGTGGTCACGACCCCCGTCGAACTTGTGCTGATGCACCATTACAACGATAAAGACCAGATCATGCCGTTTGTCTTTTTGGGACTTGCCGCCGTTGGGATTGCCGCCGCCTGGTTTCGCCCGAGCGCTCGGGTGCTCCGTGGTGTGCGGGTCTTGATGGTCTTGGTGGTTCTCGGTTCGGGAATTGGTGTGATGGAGCACCTCAAAGCCAATTACCGCGATGCGACTCGAGGTGGTGCGGCGCCAAACTTGATCGAACTGGTCTTGATTGGTTACGCACCCTTGCTCGCCCCTGGTATTTTGGCGCAAGTTGGATTGCTCGGTTTGGCGTTCACGTATAAGCACCCAGCTTTTGATGTCCCAGAAACGCTCAGCGTTCAAACCACTCAAACAGCCTAAACGGACAAAACAAAAGCTCGAGCGTTTCAGGCTCGAGCTTTTGTATTTTTGTTTTCTCAACTTGCCATCGGTTTACGTTCGCGTCTTGCCTCACGTCGGATTTTTGGGTCTAGCCCAATCATCAAAAAGAAATTCTCGAGCGCGTTCTCTTGCCCTTTGATTTCAGGGTGTGATTCCTCGTGATGCCCGTTAACGAACGGCAAGCCTTTGTACAAGTCAATCGCTTTGACGACCACATCTTCGGGTGCGCCCTGTTCGGCAAGGTCTGCCAGTTGCCCGTACACCTCGCGCCGCGCCTCGGCGTGTTGGGTGAAGGCTTGAGGGGTCGGAGTTTCTGGTGCTCGGAGCAAATCTTGCTTGGCGATCCGACGGTAATGTTTTAAACCGCGCAAGATTTCCTCGCTGGAGAGCGTGACTTTCATCATCTCAAAACTCCTTTCTTCCCTGACTTGCAGGGGACAAGCTTTTGGCACTGAAAACGAATAAAAAAACCGCCATGACGGGGCGGTTGGGGCTTGGAAATAGGGTCACATTCTGCTTCACGATGAATCAGTATAGAATTTTCTGAACTCGAGTGTCAACGCTTTTAGCCACACTGTGATTCACAATGTCCGTGTGTTCGGGTTTTGAGGAGTCTCGAACCTGACGGTGATTCTATATTTTTGTACCAAGTATAGAGTTCGCTTCCTCCAGGATACTTCACATTCTATAAGTAAATTGTATGGACGGTGTCAGCTTGATCGCGCAGCAAAGCTGACATTTTAGAAACCGCAAGCCAGAGCCATCCGTTAAACTCGAGCCTGTGAAATCCGCAGTCACTCAGCAACCCGCCACCGACCTGACACGCGGCATTGGCGCCGCCGTGCTCGCCTCGAGCATTTGGGGAGGCATGTACGTGATCTCGAGAATCGTGCTCGGTATGATTCCACCAATCACCCTGGTTTGCATCCGAATGCTGGTGTCTGCACTCGCCATGTTCGCCTTTTTAAGAATTCAAAAACTTGAGTGGCGACTGCCCCGCGAAATCTGGACTCGAGTTTTGGCAATGGGCGTTGTGGGTTACACCATCTCGATCAGCGCTCAGTTCATTGGCACAAAACTGGCTGGCGCGGCGCTCGGGTCGCTCATCACCACCGCCAGCCCGCTTGTCACCGTGGCACTATCCGCATTCCTCAAACTTGAGCGCGTCAATGCTCGAGCTTGGTTTGGGCTTGGCTTGGGCTTGCTGGGTGTTGTTCTCACCAGCACAGGTTCGAGTCAAGCCAACCCGCTTGGAATTTTGGCGCTGGTGGTTGCCGCCGTTTCCTGGGGCGTGCTGGGATTGATTGGCGGTCAAGTCGTGACCAAACACGACCCGATGGCTGTCACCGCCTGGGCGAGTGTGATTGGTTTTTTTGGAACACTGGTGATTGTGCCATTTGAACTCTCGAGCAACAGTATTGGAGCAATCACTCCAGGCATCCTTCTGGGCATTCTGTACCTTGGCGTGGTCAGCACCGCCATTGCTTTTGCCGCGTGGGTTTATGGGGTGTCTCGAGCGGGCAGTGTGCTTTCGGGAATTGCCTTTTTCGCACAACCCGTGGTCGGGTCAATCCTTGGGTTTTTCTTGCTGCACGAACAACTCGGCTGGAATTTTGCGGCTGCCGCCATTTTGCTGTTTGCTGGCGCGATTTTGGCGCGACCTGAGGCTCGAGAAACGCGATAAGATCAACCATGACGCAAATTCGACTGACCCTGGAAAATGACACCATCATCGACAACCCAACAAGCAATCAAGTCGCCCTTGCTAGCTCAACCCTCAACACCACTGACAACACCTTCGCTATTCTCGAGTCTGGCGACCTGACGTACATTCAAACAGCAATGGAAAACACCCAAGAATTTGTGCTCGAGTTTCAAGATGGTTCTTTGGACAAGCATTACCAAACCACCGTCGAAACCCCGTATGAAGTGCTGGCGGCGTTTCAAGGGTTTTTGGAAGCTCGAGAGACTTAGAAGCGAACCATTAATTGGCAGAAAATAGCTGTTTGACAAGAATTTTAAAATCTATTGGTGAAAACTAAAACTCGAG
>CAXTTL010000279.1:0-5784 GCA_964247135.1 uncultured Deinococcales bacterium
TTGTCGTTGGGCAACCTGTCGGTGTGTTGTTTGTATTCGCTCTGTTTAATTACCCGTTTGCACTTTTAACTTTTAAGCTTGGCGCTGCCTTGGTGGTGGGTTGTACGGTGGTTGCCAAACCCGCCGATGACACACCAATCACGACCTTAAAACTCGCGGCATTGTTTCTCGAGGTGGGCTTTCCGGCGGGTGTCTTCAACGTCGTGACGGGTGGCGCGGCGCTCGGCGCGGCACTGGTCGGGCATCCGATTTCGCGCAAGGTGGCGTTCACTGGTTCGAGTCGAACCGGAATTCAGATCGCGCAACTGGCAATGCAAACCATGAAACGCCTGACGCTCGAGTTGGGTGGTCAATGCCCGGCTTTGGTGCTGGCAGACAGCGACGTTGAAAAGGCGGCGCTGGCAATCGCTCGGCATTCGTTTTCCAACAGCGGACAGTTTTGCTACCGCGTCAATCGGGTCTACGTGCATCACAGCATTTACCAGGATTTTCTCGAACGGCTCAAGCAAGTCGTACTCACCATAAAAGTTGGTGATCCGCTCGAGCCTGGTTGCATCATGGGTCCGCTGATCGATGCCCGCATTGCCAGCGTCACCCGAGATCATATTAGCGATGCGCTCGAGCGCGGTGCGAAGCTGGTCTCGGGTGGCGAAAGGTTGAGCGGCGGGATATTTGATGCTGGACATTTTTACCCGCCCACCGTGCTGGCGGATACTTCGCATACCATGAAAATCATGACCGAAGAAACCTTCGGTCCAGTGCTGGGGATCATGCCTTTCGATGACCTCGATACGGCAATCAGGCTTGCCAACGATTCAATCTATGGGCTTGCGGCGTTCGTGTTCACCCAAGATCAAAGCCTGGGCTGGAAGATCGCCGAAGAACTCGAGGCGGGGAGCGTCTGGGTCAATGACATTGGGCGCTCGAGTCAACTCGCTCCGTTTGGCGGGATGAAACTTTCTGGCATTGGACGCGAAAAGGGACGTTACGGACTCGAGGATTACCTTGAACTCAAAACGGTGTACTTGTCATGATTGATCTGATTTACAAACACGCCCAACCGTTCTGGCAAACCCGATCTGGCGAGATTCACATGCCAGAAGCGTTCGCCTTCGCCAAGCGCCTGCTCGGGTTTTACCCAAACGCAGACCCGAGCATCGTGCTGCCCGCGATTTTGCTGCACGACATTGGTTACGCTCGAGTACCCGAAGAAACGCACCATCAAGGTTTGGCGGGAGCGCCAAAAGGTTGGCAGCCCGACATCACAAGGTTGCATGAAATTGAAGGCGCGAAAATGGCTGGCGAATTGCTGACCTCGCTTGGCTACGACCCAACAAAAACCGAACAGATCGTCCAGATGATTGACGGTCACGACTCCAGGCTCGAAGCCTTGTCGCTCGAGGATGCGATTGTCAAAGATGCCGATAAACTCTGGCGTTACGGTGTGGCAGGCATTGGGATTTGCCGAGATTGGATGGGCATGAGCGTTCAGGATTTTACGAACTACCTTGAAACCAAAATCTCGACTTGGTTTCTGACCGAACACGGCGCTCAAATTGCCCGAGACACGCTGAAACATGCACGCTCAACACTCGAGGGGACAACATGACACGAATGCTTGAAGGGAAAGTCGTCATCATTACGGGGGCGGCAGGCGGACTTGGGCGGGTCTTCGCGCTGGCATTTTCAGAACAGGGCGCAAGCGTTGTGGCGGCTGATATCAACGAACCAGGGGCGCTCGAGACGGCGGCTTTGATTCGCACTCAAGGTGGTCTGGCACTTGGTTTAGCCCTTGATGTCAGCAATGAAACTTCGACCAAAGCGATGGCGGAACGGGTGGCGCTCGAGTTTGGCGGGATTGATGTGCTGGTCAACAACGCCTCGATTTACGCCGGTTTGGAACGCAAACCCTTTTTTGACCTCGAGGTGGCAGCCTGGGACTTGGTCATGAATGTCAACCTCAAAGGCACATGGTTGTGCGCCAAAGCCGTCTATGGATATCTGAAAGCCCGTGGCGGCGGCAAGATCATCAACATCTCGAGCGCCACGGTTCACAGCGGTTCGCCAAACTGGGCGCATTATGTCGCCAGCAAAGGTGGCGTGATCGCACTGACCCGTTCAATGGCAAGGGAAGCTGGTGATGACGGCATCAGGGTCAATGCAATCGCGCCCGGGTTCACGCTGACCGATGCGAGCCTGGGATTGATCGAAAATGCTGAACAGTACGGCGTGACCCGAGGGGCAATCAAACGCGCCCAACAACCCGAAGATGTGGTGGGTGCTGCGCTGTTTCTCGCCTCGAGTGCCAGTGATTTTGTCACGGGGCAGACCTTGATTGTTGACGGTGGACGGCAGTTTAACTGATTGAATCAAGAATTCCTCGAGAATCGTGCTGCCATTGGCTCTCCAACATCGGCAAGCTTGGCATACAATCCTGTCGTCCAAGCCCAAGCAAAAACACTGGATTCTCGAGCTTGGTCTTGGTGCGTGCGGGTCACTCAGTTTCAGTAGGGAAAATCATTTGATCGTAGACTAGCCCACGTGTCAAACATGGCACATAGCAAATCGCAAATCATCTACATTATAGTGATTTCAGTCATTCATCTTTACACTTTCATTTATATAGCAATGGAATTAAAGATTTTCATGTCTGTCACACTATCTTGCCGCATCTTTTCAATCATGAGAACAGAGCGATTTGAACAAAAGGAAAACCCTAATTCAAAACATGCGATCAATGTTTCTCTACAGCATTCCAGCCGTTTAATATTCGCTCGAGATCTTCAAGGTTTGTTGAAGCGGCCTCGGCGTCACGCCTCATCCCAATGGCTTCAAATCCCTCTTTTGCCGCTTGAAATAACGATTTTGCCTTCTCGAGGTTCAACCCTCGATCACCAGTTGCCAACTCCATGAACGTAAGCCCCAAGTTATCCTGTAACATTGCCCAGTTCGCCGGATAATCCTCTTTTGTAAACACCTCAAGTGCACGATTGTAGCAATCCATTCCAGCCTTGAGGTTCTCTTCACGGTCGCCATTTGGTAATTCTGAGTAGGCATTCCCCAAATTATTCTGTAGCCGAGCCCAATCCGCAGGGTAGCCCCACCTTGTGCGTACCTCGAGCGCCCATGTAAAGCAATCAATGGCCTTCCTGATGCTCGATGCACGATCACCCTCCAGTAAACCCATGTACGCAAGCCCCAAGTTATTCTGTGTTGTGGCCCAATCCGCAGGGTAACCCGATTTTGAGCGCACTTCAAGCGCTTGAAAGTAACAAACTATGGCGTTCTCGAGATTTATAGCTCGGTCGCCCGTCGGAATATCTCTGAATGCATTCCCCAAATTATTCTGTGCGACTGCCCATTCCATAGGGTTATCGGTTTTTGTGTACACCTCGAGCGCATGAGTGTACATATCAATGGCATTTTCGAGGTTTACCGCACGATCACCCGTTTGCAAATCCAGGTAACTGTTTCCCAAATTGATCTGAAGCTTTGCCCAATCTTTTGGGTAATCGGCTTTTGTGTACACTTCGAGGGCGAAATGAAAGCAATCAATGGCGCTCTTCAGGTTTGCCTCAAAATCACCACTTGGCAATCTTGAATATGCATTTCCCAAGTTATTCTGCGTCATTGCCCAATCGGTAGGATGCTCAATCGGGGTCAGGAATTGAAGGGCGTTCCTTAAATACCCAATGGCATCTGACAAGCGACTCGAGCGATCACCCAGCGAAGTACCCATCAAGAACACGGCGTATTTTCGCAAATGGTGCGCTTCATCAACCGTGCAGGGTTTTGCTTGCAGTTCAATGTCATCCCACCACCTGAGCAAGTATTCCAGGGTCTGAGGTCGTGCGTATTGCATGGCTTGATCCCACTGCGATTGAAAATCACTTTGAGCCGTGTGTTGGTCGATCGCATTCCAGTGATACCAGGTCAGACCGAGGCGAGGATCTTCGGTTTCTTTGTTCGATATTTCTTGCCAGAGTTCGCGTGCCAACCCGTGAATTTGAACGACCTTGGTTGTTGGGACGCGTTGCAACAACCCAGTCCGAAGGAGCTTGTGCATTTGATAAAAACCAGTGCTCTCGTGTTTCTCGAGCAACGACAAGGCACTCAAGCGTTGCCAATCTGCCGGTGTGTTGCGGTGCCCACGCCGCTCACTGAAACGCAAGGCAAAACCCTCATCGAAACGCGGGGTGACTGACAACTCCTCGAGCCAATTCACCATGTTTTGATTGTTCAGGCTTTGCAAGAATCGTCCGATCAGGCGCTGTTGCACCTCACCGCTTGGGATGCGGGTAAACTCATCCGCGCTCGGGTAAGCACCAGCGGTGCGCTTGTGGTTGGAGACAATTTCGGCGCACAAACCCAACAGATAACAAAAATGCGCGGATTCCTGCCCTGGAGGTGCTTCATTGCTGACCCGCAAAATGGCTTCCTGCAAGTCTGGAGGCATCAGGAACGGATCGTTCGGGTACAGGTTGGTGTCGGCACGACGCAGAAACTCGAGGGCATCTTTGCGCGAGAGTCCCCCGATCAGGTGTTCCTCGAGCCAGACCCGCCGGTTCTGGTGGTCGGTGACCAACCAGCCCAAATCTGATTCTCCCCAGTTGAGGCTGTCGCGTCCAGCCATGACCATCAGCACGCCCTGGTCGTGCAGGTTTTCTCGCAGATGTTTGATCCAGCCGTCGTTGGGGTTAAAACCGGCTTTCCCGTCCATCCAGAGGCTCTCGTGGGTATCGAAAAACAGCACGCAACGTCCGATTGGACCGTTTCGGTCTGGGACAACATGGATCAGGTCTTCGGCGAAAGCGTTTACGAACTCGAGGTGAAAATCGCTGGCGTTGAGGTGATTCAGTCGTTGAAAAGTTTGTCGATCGGCTCCGAGTTTTTTGAGACCGTCGTACTCTTGCCAGACGGTTTCGGCGCCAGTTTTGGCTATTTTGATGATGCTGGCGATGCTACCAATCGCGGGAACCAGTCCCAAACCATCGAGGATCAGATCGATGCCCTTGCTGGCCAGGACAGACGTTGGTTTTTCATCACCGCTGCCCGTGCCGAACCTGGCGTAATACACGGCGGTGGTGCGTTCAAAGCGTTGAAAACGCCATTGGTAGGTTTTGTTCAAATGGTTATACATCGAAAGCAAGCCCGAATTCGGTTCTCGGTATTGTTCCAAATCAAGACTCGCCCACGGAACACCAAGCGTGTCGCACTCGAGTTGCAGGTGGTCAAGCAAAGCCGATTTACCAGCCCCGCCAACGCCGTAAAACATCAGCAGGGGCAGCAGACCTTGATGGGTTTGGAGCAGGTCAACAAAACGCCTTGTTTCATTGACGCGGTTGGTGAAGCGATCTCGAGCACCGATAACCCCGCCAATGGCTCCTTTTGATGGGTCTCTGGCTTGGGGCATGAACCATCCTAGGGCGTTCCCGTCAGTGATTCAAGCGCTGACTCGTTTGTTACGTTCAACAAACAAAATATTGTGATTGAAGCACGAGATTAAAGCAGTGACTCGAGATGGTATTTGGACTGTACTGCAATTTTTTGCGTACTGGTGCATAAACACAAGAAATGAAACTTGGGATTTCGCGCTGAACGTGATTGACCTGCTGGCGGCAACAGTTCCTCGTGTTGAGATTCGCTGGGGATTTTTCAAATTCGTACAAGCTCGAGTAGTTCCAGTTTTTCTTGAATAATTTGGTATAAATAAGTACAATTTACTGCATCATACTGATTCCTGCATGTTCAAGTTAACCGATTTTTGCAATCGCTGACGCCCCC
>CAXTTL010000280.1:0-5645 GCA_964247135.1 uncultured Deinococcales bacterium
CGGTGAAAACAGAAAACCACATCTCAATTTATAAGAGCTTCAAACCAGCCTCTAAACTTTGACGTGAGCGATGGTAACGCCGTGTCCGCCTTCGTAAGGTTGAGCGTCGTGGAAAGATTCGACACGTTTATCGGATTTCAAGTAATCGCGCACCACGCGGCGCAAAACGCCTTCGCCTTTGCCGTGGAGTATTCGGATTGGAGTTTCACGCAGGGCTTGGGCTTCGGCGATAAAACTGCGAATCTCATCCACCGCCTCTTCGACGTGAGCGCCGCGCAAATTGAGTTCTTTGCTGAAATTGGCGGGGGCAATATAACCACCGCTTTTCGGCATGGGACTCGAGCGCTTCAGTTTCAACTCGCGTTTTTTGAGGGTGACTTTTAATAGCCCCATTTGCACCAAAACTTCTTCACCCCGAATCTCGAGGATTGTACCTGTTGCGCCGTAAGCTGGAATTTCGACGCTCGCACCTGGTTTGAGCGGGTTGGGTTCGCGCACCACCGCGCTGATGTGTGGACGCTCGGCTTGAGCGGCTGCACGAAGGTCACGCAGTTCGTTAAGCACCTTTGGGCGTTCAGTTTCAGTTTCGCGCACGCGGGTTTTCATTTGCCGCACTTGATCGAGCGCGTCACGGAAGACACCTTCGGCTTTGCGTTGCGCCTCGAGCATCATGGTTTCGCGTTCCAACTCGAATTTCTCGAGTTTTTCACGGATTACTTTGGCTTCACGTTCACTTACTTCTTTGGCTTCCCTGGCGGCTTTGGCATCCAGCGCCAAGTTCTCACGTTCACGCTCAAGGTTTTCAAGCAGTTTTTCGACGTTCGCACCTTCAGGTCCAAGCACGACCCGCGCACGCTCGAGGGTATTGCTGGGGAATCCCATGCGGTTAGCGATGGCCAGGGCATACGAACGCCCTGGCTGCCCAATATTGAGTTTGAAGGTCGGTGCAAGTCGCTCGAGGTCAAAACCCATGCTGGCGTTCATCACGTCCTCGCGCTCGAAGGCAAAGACTTTTAAGGGCGCAAGATGGCTGGTGACAATCCCTCGAGCGCCCGCTTCCAGTAATTTTTCGAGGATGGCTTGCGAAAGTGCCGCGCCCTCGGATGGATCAGTTCCCGAACCCAACTCGTCAATCAAAACAAGCGTGTCTGGGCTGGCATCCTCGAGAATATGGGTCAGGTTTTTCAGGTGCGCCGCGAAGGTGGACAAACTCGCTTCAATGCTTTGCTCGTCGCCAACGTCCACCAGAATGTTCTCGAGAATCGGCAGTCTGGCGGTTTGAACCCGCACGAACATGCCGCATTGGTGCATGAGCACAGCCAAACCCAGCGATTTCAAGGTGACGGTTTTACCACCCATGTTTGGACCCGTAATCAACAAAATACGGCGTTTGGAATCGAGTTTTAAGGTGTTCGGTTGACAGTTCTCAATCAAAGGATGTCGCATCTCGAGCAGTTCAAACTCACCTCGAGCGGCGGGTTGCGGGCGATTCAGTTGCCAATCTTTGGCGAGACGGGCTTTTGCTGCGATCAGATCGAGTTCGGCAACCGCACGCAACGTCTCGTGAAGCCCTGGTTCGTCTGAAACCATTCGCGCCAACTCGAGCAAAATGCGCGTGACTTCTTGCTCTTCTTCGATCAATAATTTCGCCAATTCGTTGTTTAACGGCACAACACTGGCGGGTTCGATAAACACGGTTTGATTGCTGGCGCTCGAGTCCACGACAATGCCAGGGACGCTGCTTTCACGGCTGGCTTGGACAGGAATCACAAACCGATCCCGACGAATGGTAATCAGTCGGTCTTGCAAGGATTCGGCGTGACGATCCATCAAACCCGTCAAACGCTCCCGAATTTCAGAACGCAGCGGCTCAAGCCTGCGCCGAATCATGCGCAGTTTTGGCGTGGCATCATCACGCACGCTGCCATCGGCGTTTAAACGCTCGAGCACCGTGCGCGTAAAAATCACATGCTGCCCGATACCTTCCGCCACCCGAAGCAAAGCACCGCTCGAGTGTTGCGCCACCGAACGTTTTAAGGTCATGGCAGCATCGAGGGTATAAGCAATCTCGAGGATGTCCGAACCTTTTAAATCCTGCCCGTGAGACAGCCGCTCGAGAAGCCCACGAACGTCGGTGATGCCGCCCAAACTGAGCGTCATGCCAAAGACTGCCTCTTCAACCTGCTCGAGCATCTGACGAATCTGATACGCATCCGTGCTGGGTTGAAGCTTGAACGCAAGTTCGCGCCCCATATTGGTTGCCGCCCGCTCTGCAAGGGCAGAACGCACACGGTCAAACTCGAGAACTGTCAACGCACGGAAATCCATACCGTGAGGCATTATAGAGGTTTCGCTCGGGACGAATATGCGTGTAACGGCTTATTTGAAAGGGTTATCACGTTTAAGGCGTATTGGACAATACCAATTCTGGGTAAAGGCGAAAAATGGCATAAGCGTTTTGGACTACACCACTCGAGCCAAGCCATTTTCACCACAACACATCAACCAAACCGCTTTGGGCAATGATCGAATCCGAAGTCAACAAAATACAACCCTCGAGTTGCGCTTGTGCCACCAACACACGGTCAAACGGGTCTTTGTGATTCCAAGCCAAATCACCTGCCGCAATACCGTGTTCACTCGAGATCATCAATTCCAAAAATCTGGCTTTGGCAAGTGTTTTGTAAAAATCTGGCAGAATCAAACTCGCTTCAGGAAATTTACCAGAACGGTGCTTGATGGACATTTCCCAAGCACTGGCGCTCGAGACAAAAACTTCTGATGTTGAATCGGACAAAACAGCAATAACTTTTGGGGTCAATTCCGTGACATCACTGACCGCCCAAACAAAGGTGTGCGTGTCGAGCAAATACTTCACTGCCAAAGCTCGAGTTCAGAATCTTCAAGTGGCTCGAGAAGCGCTTTGGTGCTGGCGGCAGAAAGTTTGATGTTCAGAAAACCAAGTTGACGCGGAGTAATCACTTGATGCTCGAGCGGCACAAGTCGGGCATAGGCTTTACCATTTTTTGCCAGAATGATCTCTTCGCCCTTATGGGCGCGTTCGATCAATTTGGAAAATTGGGTTTTGGCGGCGTGAATGTTGACGGATTCGGGCATGGACTAAGTTTAGCATAGGTGGACTAATCAAGATATTTCTCAAGCGGAAACCTTCTCGAGCTTTACAGTATGAGCTTGTGTTGATTGACTCAGGTTCTACAAAGTTATGCCTTGAGTACATCAAGCCAAATGTCAAAGGTAAGGATTTTCGCCAAGAAGTCCCCTTGCTTGTTGCATTCGTTGCTTGGCTTTTTCAGGATTTGTTAAAAATAGCTTCAGAAAAGCCCGAATACAGGCAGTATGAGGTAATCGATTTTCGTCAAGAAGCTTGTTTAGAGCAGCAAAATCTTTTCTGTCTCGAGATTTTAGGGCTGACCAAACTCGGCAAATTTGTTCAGCACAACCTTGTTGCACATCTTCGCGCAAATCAAGTTCAAAAAATTCGATGGTGATTCGCGCTCGCCAATGCCGATATGCGTCTGTCACTTCTGAAATTTTTGGTTTCGGTAATATACCATCCCATTCAATTAAATCCTCTGGATCGTCATCTAAATTTCCAATTGGGTAGAGCAAGTAAGGTTGTTCCAAAAGATTAAGTTCGGTAATTGTTTGCCCAGCTCGACCAACACGACCAGCGATTGGAAAATGATTATCCTTGTATTCCGAGTTGCAAGTCTTACAAGCTAAGAGGTAATTCGATACATTTGTTGCCAACCAGCGATAACCCGCCGAAAAACCTGCCTGGATTGGTCTTGGAATCTGAGAAGATTTCCAAGTGATAGTCGCATTTTTAGGTCGGTAATGTTCAACATCACTTTCATATTTGTTCGTATCTGAACCGCTTTGTACACGACGTTCGCAATAAGCGCACTTACCAAATTGCACTTTGGCAAATACTTTTTTAACTTTTTTCCAAGGATTTCCCTGACCAGACCAAACTGCATAAGTTGTTCGCCAAGTCGGGTCATGAGCATCTACCAAATCTTCAAGTGACTGTCCTACTGGTAGTACAAATCGAATCATGAACCCGACTCCAACAATTCTCGAGCCGCTTCTTGCATACTTGCAATATCCAAATCGTCATCTTCAAAAGGAAGCGGTTTCCCTGCGCCATATGCCAGACCTTGCATCAATGCCTCAGTCGCTTCGATATTTCCAGCACGGCTTTCCTTCGCAAGTTTACGAAGTTTTCTTTCAAAACCTGGCGCTCGAGTGCTGTCCATACCAAAAACTTCATGCAGCACTTGTTGAGCGTTCAAACCATAAACTTCAGAATCTGGGCGCGTCAGTCTGGCTGTGCCGTTGCGCCCTGGCTCGAGAATAAAAAGGTTCGCCGCTTCGACACTGGCAGCCACAATTGGGCTGTGTGTGGTCAAGATAAATTGCAATTTTGGAAACACTTTGGATAAATCTGGAACGATAGTTCGTTGCCAAGTTGGATGTGCGAGAAAATCAACTTCGTCCACCAGAACCACACCACGCACATCTTGAACGTTTTTCGGGTTCGCACGGTGCAAGTGATACAGCAAGTCAGAAACCCAACCAATGTAACTACGGTGTCCATCAGCAAGCTCACTAAACGGGATAAGAATTTTATTTTTATTGTGATGAAAACTTAATTCACGTCCATAAATTGAATCACTAAATCCAAGTTTCGCAGGCATGAGTGAAGCAAATACCTCAAGAACCCGCTTTGCTTCAGACTCAGGTAATTCAGGAAACCAGGAAACCAATGGTGTTAAAACTACACGGCTATCAAACAAATTTGCCATTCTTAAGTAACGGTAGGAATATTGTTGATTTTGTGCTTCTATGTCATAGCTTGGTAAGCGTTCAACGCGACGCATTGCACCATAAGAAATTGCAAGAAGGGCATTGTTACTAGGAATAAGGTCTGTATCAAAAGTTTCAGTTGCCGTAAGTGTCTCTTCTCCACTTTCATCAAAAACGAACTGAAGTGATGTTTCTAAAATATCTACACTTTCCAAACTGAAAGGCGCAAGTAATGATGCTTCTGGAGTCTTATAACCTGGAATCTTTAAATTAATTTTATCTTTCTGTTCATAAATTTCCCCACTTTGAAGAACTAATGAACTTGAAATAGAGGCTTTCAAAGAGTTTGAATCTTTTTTAGCTACACGTCGAATCAAATAATAAGGTCTGTATCCACTTCGTCCCCATATTGGATTCAGTGTTGCTAAAGCAGCGGCTTTTAACAATGATGTTTTCCCCACACCATTCGCACCAAGCACCACATTGACATTCGGAAACCTCAGCCCTGCCGCTCGAGGTGAATCTGGGTGCATGAATTGCACAGATTGCTTGGCAAAGCATCTGAAATTCTCAATCTGCAATTCGTCAATGTACATGCGGCAATTATACGGCTTGAACACGCACCGCTCGAAAACAGAAAACTCGAGACTCGAGAATGAAAATACAAGGCTTGTCAAGACAACGACATTGACGTATCTTAAAAAAGCTCTCACACCAATTTCTCAGGAGTTAAAATGAAAAAAAATGACGAGTTTGAAGGCTTACAGCGCCTTGCATATTGGTTGACGTAAGCGCAAACTAAACCATGAAACCCT
>CAXTTL010000281.1:0-5632 GCA_964247135.1 uncultured Deinococcales bacterium
TGAAGCTAGAAATTATCTTCAAGGTTTAGTGGATATCTTTCATGAAGTTTTGTAGTTTGTGGTAAAAGATGGTGATATTGGTCAGGTTATTTTGTGGAAATCTGATCTATCATATGTAGAAGTTATTGTACCAAGTTATCGCGCTTGGCTCGAGCATTTTGATTCTGATCTCGAGGGTAGAAAGTACAAATGGGATGCTGAAGATAAGTCTTGGTCTCGAGTTGAGGATTCAAATAACTGAAATTCCGTGTTTTACAACCGCACCACCTGCGAATCTTTGGTTCCACCCCAAAGCGCCCGTTGCCTACCGCTGGCGTCGAGCACAAAGGCATTTTTGGTGTCCTCGAGTTGCGCCCGCAAGACTTTCAGCATTCGGACGCGTACTTTTTTATCTAAAATTGGAAAGATCAGCTCCAAACGGCGTTCAAAGTTGCGCGGCATCCAGTCGGCGCTGCCCGCCCAGACTTGCCAATCGTCGTTGTTCCTGAACGCGGCAATTCTGGCGTGCTCGAGGTAACGCCCAACCAGGCTGCGCACCTTGAATTTGGGGTGGATTAACGTCAGGCTCGAGCGAATGATCAGTTCGACTTTGGCGCCCGCATCGGCAGCGTGCGCCAAGGCTTTTAAAACGCCAGGGTCGGTCAAGTGGTTGAGTTTGAGGATGATGTGACCTTTCACGTGCGCCTCGGCTTGAATTTGTTGGAGCATGAACTCTCGGGCGCTCAAGCCAACTTTCATGAATTCCAGTTTTGGCGCTCGAGATTCCTCCAGGGCGTCAAAAAACTCGAGCACGTCTTTGCTGAGGCGTTTCGAGGCGGTGATCACGCTGAGGTCGGTGTAGAGCCGTGCGGTGGCAGGGTTGTAATTGCCCGTCCCAAGGTGAACAAAACCCCTTCCGGCACGGCTCACGTATAAAGCTTTGGCATGAACTTTTAAATCTGTCGGATAAGGCAGCACTCGCACCCCAGCCTGTTGAAAGCGCAACATCCAATACAGGTTTGCCAGTTCGTCAAACCGTGCGCGTCCCTCGAGGAACACCGCGACATCTTTGCCGTTGGCTGCCGCCTCGAGCAGCGCCTCGGCAATCGGGTTGTTGTGCCCGAGTCGGTAGAGCGTGGCTCGCATGACCTCGGTTTGGGGGTCGCGGGCGGCATCGGTGACAAAATTGACCACAGTGGCGTAATCGTCCGACGGGTGGTACAACGCCAAATCCTGTTTCTCGAGGTAGCCGAAGGGCGTTTTGTGAAATTTGGTGCGTTTGCGAATCGGGTCGGGACTGAATTTTAAATCTGGGCGGTCGAGGTCGGCAATTTGCTCGAGAAACCGCAAATCGAGCGGTGCCTCGATTTCAAAGCATTCCTGTGAACGCAAACCGAGGCGTTCCATGACGCTTGAGAGCCACGGGAAGCCCTTGGCAACCTCCAGACGGGCAACGATGCCATCGAGCCGACTCTCGAGGGCGTGGGCGAGTTCCTCCCAGTCCACCGCGCCTTTGAGATCGAGGTTTGCGGCTCGGGTGACCCGAAGCGGACGGGTCGGCAATGCCCGGGGCAAGAACAAATCGCTGCGCTCTTGCACCAGCGTCTCGAGGCGCACAAAGCAAGCCTCGCGCCCTGGGACTTCCAAGAGGCGCGGCACGTGTGGCGGCAACCTGAACAACGCCTCGATTTCGGCATCGCCCGCCGCAAAATAAAATGCCCGAGAATCCAGAAACTCGAGTGTGCTGGGCGCGATAATGTCGGTGTACGGCGCAACGTTTTCGGACAGAAACGCGCCAAAATAATTGAGTTCGTCGGTTGTCAAATCCCTTGTCTCGAGAATTCTGATGCCTGCACGGGCAAGCTCGAGCACCAACAGCGCGTAAACGCTGCCCGATTCTTTTGCCAGGGCGTGCGCAAACTCGAGCAATTCGGCGTACTGGGCTTTCAAGTTTTCACTGGCATTTTCGGCGCGGACAAGCGCCTGCATCGGATGAATCCGAGCGGTGAAAAACTCGTCTTGGTTGTTGGAGAAAATACTCAAAAACCGCACCCGCTCGAGCAGCGGAAAATCTGGACGGGTGGCTTGCAGCAAAACGCGGTGGTTAAAACCCAACCAGGAACGTTCGCGGGACAGGTGCAAAGATTTTTGCGGCTGGCTCGAGGCTCGAGAAGTGAGGGTTTTGGATGCGGAATTTGGGTTGGGTTTGGCGGTGATTTTCGATGCCGCTTTTGGCAGCACTTTGGGTTTTGGGTTTGGCATCCCTCTATTCTTACAACAACCAGGGCATCAATGTGTTAAAAACTCGAGCCTCAGTGATTGCGACCCTGAATATTTTTGATGATTCCTGGCACAATCGCCCGTGGCAAAAACCGTGACACCTGCGCCTGAATCTGATTCATGATTCCAGGAATCACCACGCGCTGACCACGCTCGAGCGCCGCCACACCCTGCTCGGCAACTTCACGGCTGGTCATCAGGGTTTTGCCCTGCACCAGTTTGGATTCTTGCATGTCGGCTCGAGCTTGAAAATCCGATTCGGTTGGTCCTGGGCAGAGTGCGGTCACGGTCACGCCCGTTCCAAGCAATTCCTCACCAAGCGCTTCGGAAAACGACAAGACATAGGCTTTGCTGGCGTAATAAACGCTCATCAGTGGTCCAGGCATGAAGGCAGCGGTGCTTGCCACGTTCATGATACGCCCAAATTTTCGCTCGAGCATTTTGGGTAATAAATGGCGGGTCAGCATGGTCAGGGTCAAGATGTTGAGCGAAATCATTTGTTGTTGCTTGATCGGGTCGCCCGTGGCAAACTCGCCGTAATCGGCAAAACCAGCGTTGTTCACCAGCACGTCCACATTCAGTTTTCGGGTCTCGAGTTCGGCAATCAGTTTTTCGCTGGCATCAAAAGCACTTAAATCGCTCGAGATGCTGACAGTTTCCACCCCATTTTTCGCAGTCAGTTCTGCGCCCAACGCCTCGAGCTTGCTGGCGGTGCGTGCCACCAAAATCAGGTTGTAACCATGTTGCGCCAAACTGCGGGCGAGGGCTTCGCCGATGCCCCCAGAAGCGCCGGTAATCAAAGCGGTTTTACGGTTTGCGGTCATAAAATTTCTCCCTTTAAAGCGCTGCGTGTTCGGTCACGACGTAACGCTTGACGCTCGAGCGACCTGCGACCAAATTTTTGAGTTGAGCGTTAAATTCTGCCATGTGCGAGGCTTGAAAGTGCGCTTTGAGGTGTTCGTCCGATTCCCACTCCTCAAACACCAAAATCGTGTTTTCATCCTCGAGCGCACTCGAGAATCGGTAACTGATGCAACCTTGTTCCGCATTGGTTTTTTCCATCATCCAGAGTGCGAGGGTTAAAGCCTCAGAACGGCTTTCGGGCTTGATTTGAATGCTTCCAGCGACAACAATCATGGCTTGCTCCTTTGGGCTTGCAGCCCGATCAACAGGGTCTCGAGGGTGCTTTGAAATTGCTTGAAAAAATCGATCCGAAGAACTTTCATCTCGGGTTTTTCGAGCACGGCTTTCACGATCTGACTTGGGTGGGCGAGATCATAAAACCCGATGATGAGCGCATTGATACGTTGCAGCAGCACCATGCCCTCGCCGCGTTTGAGAAACTCGAGTTTGGCTTCGATCAATGTGGCGGCGCTTAAGGCACTCTCGAGCAAAAAACTTTTGAACGCCACTGCCCGTTCAAAATCGATGTTGTGCTCGAGAATACTGGCTTGAATGCAGATCAGCCGCGTGAAATCTTGGCGTTGGCTCAGGCTGTTGGCGATCAGTTGCGCGAAGGCTTTGGGCGTAAAACTTTTTTGGGCGTGTAAACTTGTCCCAAGCTCGAGAAACCAAGCCTCAAGTTCGCGCTCGAGCAATGCCAGCAGCAGTTCTTCTTTGGTTTGAAAGTACAAATACGTTGTGCCTTTGGCAAGCTGTGCCCGATTTGCGACCTCGAGCATGGTGATGCTGGCAAAGTTTTTTTCAGTCCAGAGTTCTGCCGCAACCTCGAGCAACTGTTCGCGGCGGGCATTTTTGTCTTGGTCAGAACGAGCACGTTGTTTTGGTTGAGGATGTTTAATGACCACAAGTCAGATATTAAATGACTCATGGTCAATTGTCAAATTACGGCAAATGTTATTTCAAACCCTGGCTCTTTGATTTCAAATCAGGCTGTTGCAAACTGGCAACATGCCTTGCCAACTCGAGTGGACTGTGAAACTCGAGTGGCGAAATCCCTTCAGTGCCAACCCGCTCCAGCGTCGCGTGCCACGGCTGATCTCGAGTCTCGAGTTGGACGTGCAACAAAAACTGAACCTCGAGTTCGGATGTGTTTTTCATGGCGCTCCCAAAGCCCGAGGTTGGAACTTGCCAACCTCGAGTCGTTTTTCTGATCTTAAAGTTTTAATGTGCTGGCGAATTGAAGCATAAAATTCTTGCCAGTGGCGGGTCCGGAAATGGTGCTGGCGGTGTAATGCCCGTTCGCATCGGCACTTTGTTCGCTCGGGGTCCAAGTATTTCCCACCGCATTGACCGTTATTCCACTCGAGACATGACTTGCAAGGTTAGAACCGACGTTCTGGGTAAAAGTATTGCCGCCAGGTGAAGCCGTCGTGCCGAGGTCAGCCGCCACCGTTTCATACATTTCCAAGCCAGAAATGGCATTGTTGGACAGGTTACTGCCGCGCAATTTAAACGAACTTGCGCCCCACAAAACCACACCGCTTTGGGTACTGCCCGTGACCGTCAGGTTGTTCAGGTCAAAGCTCGAGCTTGCCGTGCCAACCCAGTGAATGCCGTTGCCGTTGTTCAAAAGGCTCAGACCATCGGCGGTGATGCTGGCAGATGTGCCAATAAAACCGTAAGCGCTGCTGATTGCCCCGCCAGCAGTTTTGGTGATTGTACTTTGCACAAAATTTAACTTGGGATTGGTTGGAAGTGATGCCACACAAATTCCAACGCCTGGGGTATTGGATAACACCGAATGATCCATGCTAAAACTGCCCGCGCCACCGATCACAATTGCTGCGCTGGCTGCACAATCTCCAGTTCCGCCAACATGATCGATCAAGGTGTTGTTCTGTAAAACAATGTTGCTCGAGTTTGCAAGAACGAGCGCTTGAGCCTTGTAGTTTTTGACGGTCACAGCGTCGAGCGTAAGCTTGCTGCCGCCCTGAATAATCAGCAATCCGCCGCCGTAACTGGGTTGTCCAGTATTGTTGCCGTCAATCGTCCCGCCTTGAATCAGTAATTCTGCCGTGCCGCTTAATTGAATTGGAGTGATATAACCGTTTAAGTTTGAGGTGTATGCGCCGCCCACAAGTGTACCTGGACTCATGACTGCTTTCACCGTGCCAGCAATGGCTATGTTTGCACACTCACTGAGTTGAACTCCAACCAGTGTCAGCGTCGGTGTTCCCGTAGACGCACTGGCACTCAGGCTGGCGCAGGTTGAGAACGGACTTGGCTTCATGCCCAGCACGACCCCGTTGATGGTTGCCGAACCCGCCGCATTCAGATTTCGACCCTGAATGACTGCCGCTCCAGGATGGATTGCCCGCAGTGTCACACCGTCAGGAATCGTGACATCTGGTTGAACGTTATAAGAGAAAATTCCGTCGGCAAGATAAACCGTCGCACCGCTCGGAATGCC
>CAXTTL010000282.1:0-5619 GCA_964247135.1 uncultured Deinococcales bacterium
CGACAGCACCTACGGCCTGTCCGGCCAGGTGTACAGCGCCGATGCGGCGGCGGCAGAGGCGGTCAAAGCCAGAATCATCGGCGCGACCGAAACCGCCAAAGTTGGACAAGAATACGACGGCAAAGTCGTCAAACTCATGGAGTTTGGCGCGTTTGTCAACATCATGCCAGGCACGGACGGCATGATTCACATCTCGCAACTGTCCGAACAACGCGTCAACAAAGTCGAAGACGTGCTGAATGTTGGCGACACCTTGCGCGTCAAAGTTGTGAGCGTTGATGACCGTGGCAAGATTGACCTGATCCGCCCCGAACTCGAGGGTAAAATAGCCCCTCGCACCCCTCGAGCGCCCCGTGAAGGTGGCGACCGTGGTCGCGGCGGCGGACGCGACCGTCGTTAAAGCTGTCTGAAGCGTAGGTTAAGGTGCTCGAGATGAAAAACGTCTCGAGCACGTTTAGTATATGGGCATGAAGATTTCTTTTTTGGTGTTGTTGCTTGCCGCGCTTTTGACATCCTGCCCAGACCCCACACCCATCGTTCCACCCGATGCGGCAACAGTCACCGGCATTTTGTTTGATGACCAAAACGGCAACAACCTCAAAGACGCTGGTGAGACGGGTTTGTTCGGTTGGACGATTTACAACGATGCCAACAACAACGCTGCATTGGATGCCGGTGAATTCAAAACCAGCACAAACTCGAGTGGTGCATACTCGCTGGCAGTGACCGCAGGGGCTTTGCACATTCGGCACCTGATGAATCTGGGTTTTAACTCGAGCCAAGCCGTGAACGTCACGGATACCCACGTTGATCCTAGGATTGTTGGGGGTACAACCGCTGCGACTGGGGCTTACCCGTTCATGGTGGCAATGCTTCATGCTTCACAAACCGACCCAAATCAAGCACAGTTTTGTGGCGGCTCTTTGATTGCTCCCCATTGGGTTTTAACAGCCGCACATTGCATGGTCACAGCCTCGAACGCAAATGGAACTCCAACCGCATTTCAGCTCGCCTCGGATTTGGATGTGATGCTCGGCTCGAATCGACTTGTGAATCCTGTGACGAGAATCCGTGCGAGTCAAATTCTGGTGAATCCAAATTACAACGCCAACACCCAAGATTACGACATGGCATTGGTCAAACTAAGCAGCAACTCGAGCTTGGCGACGGTACAACCACTTCTGGCTTCAGAGACGGCTTTGGCAGGCGCGGGCATCAGCGCGAGGGTGATTGGTTGGGGCGACCTGGCTTCGGGGGCGAACAATTACCCACTTGATTTGATGGAAGCCAATGTCCCGATTGTGGCTCAAACCACTTGCAATGCAAACTATCAAACCCAAGGGGGGATCACTGCCCGAATGATTTGCGCTGGCTTTCCACAGGGCGGTATCGACAGTTGCCAAGGTGATTCTGGAGGTCCTTTGCTGGTCTCGAGTGGTCTGGCAGGCGTCTGGCGGCAGGCGGGTGTGGTGAGTTTTGGGCAAGATTGCGCCCTGCCCAATTTTCCTGGCGTCTACACCCGCGTTTCAGAATTCAACGCCTACCTCGAGGCGCAACTTGGGCGCGGCGCATCGGCGGTTCAGGATGTCACGGGTGTCAAAAACCAAACCCTGTCTGGCGTGTCCTTTGCGGTGCGGCAAGCACCATGAGAATTTTCACTTTTGGTCTTTCAGAATTGTACTGACTCATAACAATGAATACTAAAATGAGAATAGACAGGAAATGTTTTATGCTATAAACTCACAGTAGAGTTTGAAAAATTACTTTCAAGCTTGAATCTTGGAGGATATATGAAAATTTTTGGTTCATCAAACACGATTGCTCGAATCATTGGTTTAACAACACTTGCAGTTACTCTTGCATCTGCCCTTACAGCCTGTCCTGGTCCTCCTGCTTCTTGCAAACTTTTAATTGGGACACCAACCAATCCAATAGGTAGTATAATTACCTCACTTAATGGGCTTCCTGTTTTAGTAGTCAGTAATCTAGCCAATAGTTCTGCAAACTTTAGTGTTTCATCCACAGGCTGTAATTTTTCTGGCTCCGTGTCCCTCAGTATCGATAATCCAGCAAACTATCCTTTTACAGTTAGTTTTAACCCACAATCGGGTACCAGTGCTACCAGTACAGGAACCGTTACAATTCCTACCCGCATTCTTACTGGAGATTTTGTAGTAACAGTTCGTGCATCTGCAAATGGAGGCGCTATCACTGCTGGTTTCAACGTCAGTGTTACAGGTAGGTAGTAACCACATTGGATTAATTTTTGAACGGAATTTGTGTGTAGTGGGAGTTCTAAACGTCAGCGATGAACTCGAAAGTGAACCATAAATTACGGTGGAGCACTTAATATACTCTACTTTACAAAAACACTCGAGAAATTTTCTCGAGTGTTTTTGTAAGTTTGACAGAATAATTTTTCTAGGAGCATCTTTGAGTCTTGATGTCGGATTTTCGTGGATTCAGATATTTAAACCTGTCAGAATGGATTATGATATGAAACGACTTCTCTCGAGCCTGCTTCTCCTATTACTTGTTCTTTGCGCTTGTAACGAGTACAAGTCTGGTGTCATTCAAGGATATGTTTTTTTTGATGCAAACAACAACGGCATTCAGGACAATGACGAAATAGGGCAAAATGGCGTTCTGGTCGAATTGCTAATGATTGCGCAAAACCCTCGAGAGTACACCAGAGATGGCGGACGTTTTAGATTTCCTGGAACCCCAGGTGATCCAGGTGTTCCTATTGGAGTTGAAGAAGTTTTGGTGACACCTCCTGTTGGTTTGCGTATCACCACGGGCAATGCCCGCACTCGAGTGAATGTATTTCAGGATAGTGCCACAGACGTTGTGGTCGGTGTTGGAAAAAGTTTGGATGTGGGTTCGGTGACGGGCACGGTTTTTGAGGATAACAACGCCAACGGAACTCGAGACGCGAACGAATCTGGTGTTGCGGGTGCAATTTTGGATTTGATAACTTCTGTTGGGACAGTGGTGACACTGCGAACCGATTCTGATGGTTTTTATCAGTCAAATTCGATTGTCAGTGGCGATGTTACGGTGCGACTGCGCGAGTCGTGTGGCGTCAAACCCAGCAACGGCAACACGCAGACCACTCGGGTTTTTGTGGGTAATGTTTCGCCAGTCAAAGCCTTTGGGGTGACGCCAGTCAAAGGGCGGGTCAATGGTCTCATTTTTCACGACACCAACGGTAACGGCTCGCAAGATTCGGGCGAATTGGGCTTGCCTGGTTGGACGGTGTACTCAGACCTCAATCAAAACAACCAGTACGATCTTGGCGAACCCGCCACCGCCACCTGCGCCAACGGAAGTTATGCTCTGGATGTCCCAGATGACAACATCAGGCTCAGTCATGTCATGAACTTGGGCTACAGCTCGAGCCAAGCTGTGAACACAACAGCAACCGCGACGGTCAAACCGTTTATAGTCGGTGGTCAACCTGCACCGGAGGGCGCGTATCCGTTTATGGCTTCACTGGTGTATGCCTCGGCAAACAATCCTTATTCTGGTGCATTTTGTGGTGGGTCGCTGATTGCCCCAAATTGGGTGCTGACCGCAGCCCATTGTGGTGTCATTGTTCCTGCAAGCAACCTTGATGTGGTGCTCGGCACAAACCGACTCGAGAATCCTGTCGTCCGAATTCGCGCCGCACAGATTATTGTCCACCCAAATTACACGCCAGGACCCGAAGATTATGACCTGGCATTGATTAAACTCTCTTCCAGCGTGAATTTCCCGACGGTACAGCCGCTTTTGCCTTCGCAGGGCAGTTTGAGCAATGTTGGTGTCAAAGCCACCGTGATCGGCTGGGGCGACCAAGCTTTCAGGGCAGGCAATTATCCAATTGACTTGCACGAGGCGGTTGTGCCCATTTATGATCAAACACAATGCAATAGCGTTTACACAGACCCCGAAAATTCGGCAAATGGCATCACCCAGCGCATGATTTGTGCTGGCTACCCCCAAGGCGGGATTGACGCCTGTCAAGGGGATTCCGGTGGACCGCTTCTCGTCTCGAGTGGCATTCCTGGTTTATGGTTTCAAACTGGAATTGTTAGCTTTGGCAACGAATGCGCCTTACCCAACAATCCTGGCGTCTACACCCGAGTTTCAGAATTCAATAATTTTCTCGAGGCGCAAATCGGGCGTGGTGTGGCAAGCCAGCACGATATTTCCTTGCTGGCTGGGCAGACCCGAGATGGTGCTTCGTTCGCGGTGCGTTAGGTTTTAAGCCCCGCGCTCGAGAATTCCGGCGCGGCGCAAGACCGCCCAGGTTTCGGCATCGCTGGCTTTGAGCGGCAGTTGTGTGTGGCGAAAACCAAGGTTGCGCGTCAGGCTCGAGAGTCCTTCGAGGTGGCGTTGCAAGCGTTCCAAGTATTTTTGACGCGCCGTTTCATCAATCTCGAGTTGCGTGTTGGTTTCGGCATCTTTGACGCGCCACGCGCCTTTGGGTGGCTCGAGGTCGTCGGGGCTGAGCAACTGAATAAAACTGAGGTCAAACCCCCGAGAGGCAAGCTGTGAGAATCCCACGCGAATTCCTGGCAGCGGTTCAAGACCATCCGAAAGCAACAGCACCAAACCTGGTTTCTCGAGCGCGAGGCGCGACAAGCCTGTTTGCAAATCTGGAATTTCACGGGTGAGGAACGTGTCAAACCGCGCAAAACCTGCCAGAAAGCCCGAGGTTAACTTGGCTTTCTCGAGTTTAGCGCCCATGCTGGCGCTGGTAAAGCCCATGCTGGCGCTGGTAAAGCCCATGCTGGCGCTGGTGTCGATGACGCTGTACACCCTGGCGGCGCGTTCGGAATGGTAGACCTTTGAAAACAGCCTTCCAGTTCGGGCGTAAACATTCCAATCGATGCGCCGCAATTCGTCGCCTGGCTCGTAAGCCCGAAACTCGAGGAATTCCCCGCCCGAACCCGACAACCTCGAGCGGCGTTCGCCCAAGCCTGGGGCGGCGGCTCGAGATGAAAGTCGGTAGCCGCGCAAGGTCATGGAATTTGAACTTTCACGACTTCACAGCCTCGAGAACGCGTTTCAAAACATCGCTCGGCTTGATGCCCTCGAGTTCGGCTTCAAAGCCCAGAATCAGCCTGTGGTTGGCTGCCAGGGGCGCTGCCCGAAGCACATCTTCCCGAGAAACAAAAGCCCTGGCGTTCATTAAGGCGAAGGCTCGAGCCAACCCGAGCAGCGCCTGCGCACCGCGAGGCGACAAGCCGTAACGAACATCTTTTTGGGCGTGGGTGCTTTCGACCAGATTGACCACGAAGTCCAGCATCGGTTGCGAGATCGGCACGGCGCGAACGATCTCACGAAGCTCGAGCAACTCGCCAGCCTCGAGCGCATCTTGCGCCACGGGCAATTGCCCAGCCTCGAGCACTTTTTTCAGGGTTTCGGCGCTTGGGCGTTTGACCTCGACCTTTGCCAGGAAACGATCCAATTGCGCCTCGGGCAGCGGGTACGTGCCCTCCATCTCGAGCGGATTCTGCGTGGCGATCACGATAAACGGTTGCGGCAGTTCGTAACGTTCGCCGCCCACGGTGATCGCGCCCTCCTGCATCGCCTCGAGCAGTGCCGATTGGGTTTTGGGCGTGGCGCGGT
>CAXTTL010000283.1:0-5568 GCA_964247135.1 uncultured Deinococcales bacterium
CAAATCGCAAGTGCTGTCATTCTACACAGCATCTTGCACTCGAGATTGCTGTCAGACTCGCACGTTGCGGATTCCGAAAGGACGTGATGTATGACTATCAGTACCGCGACCCTCGAGAGACAAAGTACGTTCACCCTAAAAAGCGTCGAAGGCGATGTGCTAACCTTCGCGCAGGACAAACACAGCGATCTGAAAGTGCGTTTGCTGCCGCAAAAACAGGCAGACGGTAAGTTGGTTTTGTTCGAGCCTTGGCTCAAAGACCCGACTGGAAAACTGGCGCGGTTGCACTCCGAGCGCGGTTACGAGTGGGTGTTCGAGCCGCCACTGTTAATGCAATATCACCTTTCGGAAGGCGGCTATCCTGGTGACGCCAACGAATTGATTCACCGTTTTTTCGAGGTCATGCACGACGCAGAATTTAAGAATTACCCTCGAGAAATTTTTCGTTAAAGCTGTCCGCGTTCAATGGCGCTCGAGAACCAATCTGGTATTTCGTTTTTGAAATAACGTTTTCCAAACTCGAGCGCCCAAAAGTTGTAATTCTGATTTTGAATGGCTTGTTTTGCCTGTTCCGTGATTCGGTGCAGGCAACGTAAATTGTGTAAACTCAGCAACCTTGGCGCGAGCATTTCTTTGGCGTGAATCAGGTGCGCAATGTACGCCCGAGAGTGATGCTTGCAGGCGTAACAATCGCAATCTTCTTCTAAGGCTCGAGCGTCAGTTTTCATGCTGGCGTTGTTTAAATTGATGCGACCCTCGAAGGTGATGGCGTAGCCAAACCTTGCCGTGCGGGTCGGGTAGACGCAATCGAACATGTCCACACCCAGCGCGATGGCGGCGACCAAATCTTCTGGAAATCCGACGCCCATCAAATACCGTGGCTTGTTCTCAGGCATGGCATTGGTGGCAAAATCGATGGCGGGAAACATTTCAGGTTTCGGTTCGCCCACCGCCAGCCCGCCAATGGCAAAACCAGGCGTGTTGAACGGCAGTGTCGCCTCCAAACTCAACCGCCGCAACTCGAGATCGGTGCCACCTTGCACAATCGCAAACAAGGCTTGATCGTCACGGGTTTTGGCGTTCAAACAGCGCTCGAGCCAACGAACCGTGCGCTCGAGCGATGCTTTGCCGTATTCAAAAGTGGCTGGGTACGGAGGGCATTCGTCAAATGCCATAATCACATCTGCCCCAATAACCTCTTGCGCCCCAACACTGCTTTCGGGCGTCATCTCGAGCGGATCGCCGTTGATGTGGTTTTTAAAGGTCACGCCGTGTTCGGTGATCGTGCGAATGTCACCCAAGCTCATGACCTGAAACCCGCCCGAATCGGTCAGGAACGGACTTGGGTACGCGGTAAACCCTGGCAAACCGCCAAATTGCTTCATGACCTCGAGTCCAGGGCGCAAAATGAGGTGATAGGTGTTGCCCAGAATCATTTGAGATTTGATCTCGATCAACTCATGCACCGACAAACCTTTAACGCTGCCTTGCGTGCCAACGGGCATGAACATCGGCGTGGTCACGGTTCCATGCGGTGTGGGAAAACTGGCGACTCGAGCGCGACCATCGGTTTTTAAAATTTCAAAGTCAAACACGAGGTGATATTAGCAATTGGCGATTGGCAAATAGCCACAGCGCACCCTCGAGATGTTAAAAATACTGGGAATGGTTTCAAAAGCACCTCGAGCCTCACGTGTAAAAGGATTTATCTCCCTTCTCCCGATGTTGGGAGAAGGTGGCGAGGTACGAGCCGGATGAGGGAAGAGCGATGGCTAATTCTTGTGTCTCGAGCAAAAGTGATTTAAAGCCTGAGTTTCAAAAGCTCGAGCCAATTGCTATTTGCCACTCGCTGCCCTTAACCTAAAAGCCTATGACCCGAGATCAAGCCTGGCAGATCGTTCAAGATTTTACCCCGTCCGAATCGTTGCGTAAGCACATGCTCTCTGTCGAGGCGGCAATGGTTTGGTACGCCAAGCATTACGACCAAGACCCCGAGCTATGGGCAATCACAGGGTTGTTGCACGATTTTGATTACGAATCACATCCAAACCTTGGACCCGACGGTCATCCGTTCTGGGGCGTGAATTATTTGCGGCAAAACACCGACCTGCCCGAAGAGGCGCTAGAAGCCATTTTGGGGCATTACAACCAATCTGGCACGACCCGAGAAACCCTGATGGCGAAAGCCTTGTTTGCCGTGGACGAACTCTGCGGCATGATTACCGCCGCCTGTTTGGTGCGTCCTGACAAAAGCATCGAGTTGCTCGAGACGGGCAGTGTATTAAAGAAACTTAAAGACAAAGCCTTCGCCAAAGGCGTGAACCGTGAAGACATCAAAATTGGCGTCAGCGAACTCGAGATTGACCTCGAGCAACACGTAACCAACACCATTGCCGCGATGCGTGAACGCTCGAGCGCCTTGGGCTTGGCATTAAAACCAGCCTGAAGCGCAAAAATGAGCCGCTGGACGCTTGACTTAGCTCCTACTCATCATGGTAAAGTTTTGATTGGTCAGGGTCTCACAATATGTAAACCTCGAGAAAGGAGGTGTTACCCCAATGAGAGTTCAGTATTGTCACGGATTCAGCCAAAACACGGTTCCACAAAACACAGCGCAAAAAGCAGTGCAAAGCGGTCGTAAAGGAATCAGCAGTTTGAAGCAAAATTTAACCGAAGCAGCAAGGGTCAGTCAGGGAGAGGAAACACGGCAACTCGCCCCCAAAAGCTCGAGCAACCACGTTAGACGTTGTTTGAACGCAAAATCTTTAACCGCAACTTTTCAGTTCGTTTCAGGGGGTAGTTCTTAATGAAGCAAATCTCTGCTGCAATGTTTTTAACAGCCGCGTTGAGCTTGGGCGTATCCGCATTTGCCCAAACCACGCCAACCAACCCAACCGGACAGGTCGATCAACCAGCCGGTCAAGCCGCACCACAAAAACCAGCCGACCTCAAAGACGTTCCCGCCGGTCACTGGGCGCAAGAAGCCATCAAGATTGCCGCCGACTGCGGCATTATTCGCGGTTACCCAGACGGAACCTTCCGTGGCAATCAACCGATCACCCGTTACGAAGCCGCCGCGATTGTTGCCCGTTTGATCGCAGCCGTGAAATCAGGCGCCTGCGGTATTGGCGTTGCTGGAACCAGCGGTTTTAGCATCACCGAAGCGCAATGGAATGACATCCAGAGCGCCGTTCAAGAACTGCAAGCCGACCTCGCCCAATTGGGTGTGCGCGTTGCAGAACTCGAGGACAATGCCGTAACCCAAGACGATCTTGCCCGTGTCGAAGAACTCGCCACGCAAGCCCGTGACATTGCCGAACAAGCCGCCACCACCGCCGACGATGCCGCCGCTGCCGCCGCCGACGCTGCCGATGCTGCTGCTGCCGCCACCGATGCCGCCGCCGCCGCTCAAGACGCTGCCGATGCTGCTCAAGCTGCCGCCGATGCAAACACTGACGCCATCCAAGCTGCCCAAGATGCTGCCGATGCTGCTCAAGAGGCTGCCGACAACGCCCAAGCTTCCGCCGATGACGCTTTGGCTCAACTCGGTGATCTTCAAGTCACCCCAGCCGATGGTATTATTGACACGTCAGGTTTTGCGACTTCTGATGATATTCAAGGATTGCAGGACCAAATCGATGCACTCCAAGCTGCCATTGATGAAATGCCAGCAACCGGAGCATTCGATCCAACCGAATTGCAAGGTCAACTCGACGATTTGACAGGCACAGTTGACGATCTGCAATCACAAATCGACGATCTGAACGCTCAAATCGCCGCCATGGGTAGTGCTACAACTGAACCAGCCGCAGAATTCGATCCAACCGATCTGCAATCTCAAATCGACGACCTGCAAGCCCAAATCGCTGACACCCAAGACCAAATCAGTGCTTTGACCGACACCGTAACCGCCCAACAAGATACGCTTGACAGCTTGTCAGACACTGTTGCAGGCACGCAAGACGACGTTGGCACATTGCAAGACACCGTTGCCGACCTGCAAGCCCAAATTGACGCGCTCGGAGAAAATGTTGGCGGTGATCCTCAAGCGATGCAAGACTTGATGGACGCCGTTGACGCCGCCAGCATCGCCGCCGACACCGCACTCGCCCAAAGCCGCGAATTGCAAGACAAAGTCGACGAACTCGACGGACGCGTCACCGACCTCGAGTCAGGACTCGGCGAACTCGGCGCAACCGTCGAAAGCCAAGCCGACAGCATTGCTGCATTAAACGACCTGGTTGTTCTGCTCAACCAAGACGTGCTCAGCCTGCAAGACCGCGTGACCCAACTCGAGCGTCAAGTGGACGAACTCACCAACGCTGCGCCAGTTGAAAACAACTACGCCAGCGCCGATGATGTCGCCGCATTGCAAGACGACCTGGACAGCTTGCGCGAATTCACCACGCTCTTGCGTCGTGACCAAACCGCACTTTCGGACACCGTCGGTGATTTGGAAGCTCGAGTTGGCGCTTTGGAAACCAAAGTGGACACTGGCTTGGCAGCACTCGATAAGCGCGTCAGCACACTCGAGGCAAATGCTTTCACGATTTCGGGCAGCATTACCTTGAATTACTACGTTTCACGCACTTGGTACGATAAGAGTGCTAACATTTTCGTTCCAGCACCTGACTTTGATGTTGATCGTTTGGGTCTAAACGTTGGATTCTCAACAGGCGCACCAACTGGTACTTCACCAAGAGACAGTGTAGATATTGGTGGCAATCAAAGTCCAACGGCTGGCGGAAGTGGCTACCGTGCTGCTGCACCAATAACAGCAACAGGGCTTGGTGCGGCTCCAAGTGGAAATAATGAAGGTCGTATCGACCCTCAATTCAATATTTCGTTTGGTCTAAAACCACGTAATTTGATTGGCGGCGGTTTCCCAGCAGGTCAGATCACTTTAACCATGTCACTTGACGGCACAGGTTTTGGTTTTAACAATAATAGTCTTACCAGTATTACCTCCGCTGTTAAGTTCAGCGGTCTGAAGGCATTGTTTGACATCGGTGGTGCTCCGTTAACCATTACTTACGGCGTGAAACCAGCCTTCAAGTTCTCCAATTTCGCCTTTAACTCAGGCGGACGTGGTGATGGTTTTGTTGCAACCCTTGACGGTAGCAGCGTCTTGCCACTCAGCCCAACATTGACCGTTGTCTACGGTTCGCAGGCAGACCAGCAAACGGGTACCGCTCTACCTGTTTATACGGGCACAGGCACCACGGCGGGCACTTTCACGCCTGCTGCTGGCATTTCAAACGTGACAGTTACCAACGGCAGAACTTATGCCAAAATTACTTACGATACGAGTGTTCGTGGCAAGATCACTGTTACCCTCAGTGATGGTTCATCCAGAACCTATGATACCCAAGATCAAACAACCGATAGTGGAACTGGTCAGACGTTCTTGGTTCCATTTACTGGAGTTTCAACGAACTCCGGTGCGTCAAATGCAGGTAACCCCACCTTTGTTTCGGCGATCAGCTTTGCACCGGTGGTCAGCAATACTCTGAACTCCCGCAATGGAGACAATAATTACTTTACGGGCGTTCGCGGAACGTTGAGCCT
>CAXTTL010000284.1:0-5536 GCA_964247135.1 uncultured Deinococcales bacterium
CTGGTTCCGCAATCGTCTGGCTGATCCGTACCTGCTGGGCAGCGCCTCCGGTGCGGCTTTGGGCGCAACGGTTGCCGTGTTCGCCAGCGGCACCGCCGGCGCCGGTTTTGCCGCCGGTTTGTTCTCGAGCGGCAGTCAACTTGTGCCGGTGTTGTCATTTGTCGGCGCACTCGGGGCTGTGATGCTCACGCTGGCACTCTCGAGGTTCGCCAGGGGAACGAATGCCCTGATTTTGTCTGGCGTGATTGTGGGCGGCATCCTGACTTCAATCAGCACCTACATTCAATTGCGCGACGCGGACCGAATGCGAGCCGTGTTCTCTTGGACGCTGGGAAACTTGAGTTTGGCTGGCTGGTCTGAGGTCTTAAACATTTTGCCTTACACCGTTCTGGGCATTTTTTCATTGATGCTGATGGCTCGAGCGCTCGATGCCCTGCAACTGGGCGAGGACACCGCCAGCACGCTCGGGCTTCAGGTTGACCGAATCAAATTGCTGACCGTTGTTGCCGCCAGTTTGGTGACAGCGGCGGCGGTTTCGTTCGCGGGAATTATTGGTTTTGTCGGTCTGGTCGCGCCCCATGCCATGCGGCGCTTGGGCGCGGCAAACCACCGTGTCTTGATTCCTGCCTCGAGCTTGGCGGGTGCAGTCTTGTTGGTGCTGGCAGATTTGGGCGCTCGGGTGTTGACCCGACCTCAAGAATTGCCTGTTGGCGTGGTGACAACCGTCATTGGCGGGATTTTCTTTTTGATTTTAATGCGGAGAAAACCATGAAGCCCATCAACGTCCAAAACCTGGGTTTTTCGTATGGCAAAAACACCGTGCTCGAGAAAATCAGCCTGTCAATTGAAGCGGGCGAATTTGTGGCACTGATTGGACCCAATGGAGCGGGCAAAACCACGCTTTTAAAACTGCTGGCAGGACTGTTAAAACCCCAATTTGGCAGCCTTCAAACGCCCGAACCCAAAAGCCAGCATATCGCCTATCTGGCGCAGTCCGAACCATTACCGCTCGAGTTTACGGCGCTCGAGGTGGTGAAACTCGGGCGCATTCCGTTTCAAGGGTTTTGGGGGCGCGAAACCAAAGCCGACCTGGGTGCGGTCGAATGTGCGCTGCGCAGCACCGACGCGCTCAAGTTCGCAAACCGACAAATTGCGCTACTCTCGGGCGGCGAACGTCAACGCGTGGCGCTGGCTCGAGCGCTCGCCCAAGACCCCAAAGTGTTGTTGCTCGACGAACCCACCAACCACCTTGATCTTTCACATCAAGCAGAGTTAATGGTTTTGTTGCGCAACGCCGTCGGCAGCGTTCTGCAAACCGTGGTGATGGTCGTGCACGACCTCAACCTTGCCGCCCTCGCCAGCCGTTTAATACTGATCTCGGGTGGAATGGTCATTGCCGACGGCACACCCGCACAAGTCTTGAGACCCGAATTTCTCGAGGATGTTTACCAAACCAAACTCGAGATGCTGCGCTCGAGCGACGGTCGTGTGGTGGTGATTCCGCGCTTATGAAGCTATTTGATAAAAGTCAGAGTGGCTTTGTATTTGCTGATGTCAAAGGTTTTGCCAGCCATGCGCCCTGGTTGAAGATCGGTCAATTTCAAGATCAAACCGTCAAGTTGAATTTTTGGGGCGGAGGTTTTCAACGAAATTTGTTTGGATTTGCTGGCTTTAGGACTCCAATACAAAAACTCCATTTGGGCATCGCCAGCCGTGATGCACTTGGCATTGATTGGACACCGAGAGTCGTTGTTGACTTGCAAAAACAACAATTTCGCGCCGCTCGGTTTCAACGATATTTGCGAACCCAAAGCCAGAATAAAAGGCTTATTCAGGCTGGCGGTCGGTGCAAAACCTTTTTGCGCCTGGGCGATGATACTGGTCATTAACACGGCGGCAATGAATAATTTGGTTTTCATGGCTCGAGGTTAAACGCCAAAAACTTGATTGACATGAGGAAATAAATACGATTCGTTCATTTTCAAAAATCACTTGGGCAACCAAGGGTCTCAAAAAGGAAAGCATGAAAAAAATGATTCTGGCAGGATTGATGGCATTTGGATTCTCGGGTTTTGTCGGTGCGACCAGTTACCCTTTGGTTTTAAAAGACGATCTTGGACGAAGCGTTAAACTGACGGCTCAACCAAAACGCGTCGTTTCGATGATGCCAAGCCACACCGAGACACTGTTTGCCCTCGGTGCGGGCGATAGTGTGATTGGCGTTGACGAGTACAGCAATTTCCCAAAACTCGAGACGGACAAACTGCCCAAAACCGGTAATGGATTTGCGCCAAACCTCGAGGCAATTGCGGCTCTTAAACCTGACTTGGTGCTGACCGACGAAAGTTCGGGTTCCAAACTGGTGCAAAACCTCGAGAAGCTGGGCATCACGGTTTATGCGGGTGTGGCGCAGACGTACAACGATGTGTTTGACAAAATCAATGTGATCGGAAAAATCACCAACCACGAAAAAAATGCTTTAAAACTGATTACCAACATGCGCAGCGAATTGAGTGCGATTCAAGCCAGCGTGTCAAAACTCCCACGGGTCAGCGTGTACTTTGAGGTGGACCCAACACCTTACGGCGCAGGACGCTCGAGTTTTATTGGCGCATTGATTGATAAAGCTGGCGGCAACAATATTATTCCAGCCAAACTTGGTGCGTTTCCGCAAATCAGTCCTGAACTGGTGATCTCGAGCAACCCCGAAGTGATTTTGGGCGCAGCCTTGGCAGACCTCTTGACGCGCCCAGCCTGGGACACGATCAAAGCCGTCAAGAACAAACGCGTGATCAACTTTTCAAGTGAAGTCAACGACGCCATCTCTCGTCCTGGACCGCGCCTACCGGTGGCGTTGAAGGCTTTGGCGGTGGCGCTGCATCCCGAGTTGAGCAAATAGTTAAGGAAAATTCATGAAACCAAGTTTTTTCAAAACCCGCGCCCATCTTCTGGTTTGCACCTCCGAAAAATGCGCCGCAAAAGGCTCGAGAATCCTGTTCCAAACCTTGTGGAATTCGCTCGAACGCCAACGGTTGGCTTACTATTCTGGCGGTCATGTTCGCCTGACCGAAACAGGCTGTTTGGGAGCGTGTCAATTCGGTCCGAACGCCACCTGTTACCGACAACTCGAGTCTGGAAATCTCGAGGAAGGCTGGTATTACGGTTTGGATTTCCCAAAGATTTTGAATCTGGCTCGAGCTTTGAACGATGGTGGCGTGTTGCCGCTCGAGAATCGTTTTGATCAATGAATTTCTCGAGAAAAGCCCTTGCAGGCTGCGCCGTGCGCACAGGGTTGGAATTGACGGTGCGCACGGCGCACCCTACGATTTGCTGTTCGCCGCTTCCAACAAACTCGAGTTTTCTTCCCATTTCGCCATGATCTCGAGAAGTTCCGCATCGATTTCATCGGCACGTTTGCCCAGCACGGCAAAATCTGTTTGCGCGGTTGGACTGCCAAGTTCTGCGGTGATGTTGCTTTGTTCAGTCTCGAGTTGAAAAATTCGTTTTTCGAGTTCTTTGATTTCTGCGTTTAACTTCCAAGCGTTCACGCGTTTGGGTTGGGTTTTGATGGGCGCAACCACTTTTTCTTCGTTGGTTTCAATCACCTTGGGTTTGTGTTTTTCCTTAAAATACTGCGCCCCGCCAGGGTAGCTGTAAAATTCGCCGTCCTCGAGCAACCAGATTTGATTTGCCAGGTTTTCGATAAAGCGCCTGTCGTGCGAAACCATGATCAGTGTGCCTTGAAATTGTAAAAGCGCTTTCTCCAAACTCTCGAGCATTTCCATGTCGAGGTGATTGGTCGGTTCGTCGAGCACCAGCAGGTTGTTTTTCTCGAGGGACAGTTTTAACAGCGCGAGCCTGGCACGTTCACCGCCGCTTAAGTTCGAGACGAGTTTGTACTGCGAGTCGTAAGGAAACGTGTACGCACCCAGAATGTCATGAACCTGCTGGTCGGATTCAAAGTATTCTTTGACTTCTTTGAACAGCGTGTTGTTTGGGTCAACGCCGCGAAGTTGCTGGTCGTAATACCCAACTTTGACCCTCGAGCCGAGGCGCTGTGACCCCCTGGCGTTGTCGGATGCCATCATGCCGAGCATGGTTTTGACGAGCGTGGATTTGCCCGCGCCGTTCCGTCCCAGCACGGCGATGCGTTCGCCGCGCCTGACTGTAAAATCCAGGTCTTTGAACAGTTGCCGCCCACCGAAGGATTTGGAAATGTACCCCGCTTGCAAGACAATTTCGCTCGACTCGCCGCACGGGAAGGCAACTCGAGCCGTTTTCTCGCCTGGTGGCGGCGCATCGACCATGTCAGATTCGTAACGATCCACGCGTTTTTGCATACTTCGGGCGCGAATCGCATTTTTTTCGTTGCGTCCGCCCCAGATTTTCATTTGGGCGGTCATGGCTTCCAGGCGTCCGAGTTCTTTTTTCTCGTTTTCATGGGTGTTTGCCAGAATCTCGAGTTCGGCGTCGCGGGCGATTTTGTAGGTCGAGTAATTGCCAGGGTAGCGGCGCACCATCGCGCGTGTGACCAGGGTGGTTTCGGTGGCGACGTTGTCCAAAAAGGCACGGTCGTGCGAAACAATCAAAACGGCGCCAGGATAATTTTTCAAGAATCCCTCTAACCACTCGAGCATCACAATGTCGAGGTGGTTGGTCGGCTCGTCGAGCAGCAACAACTCGGGTTGGGCGACCAAAATTTGCGCCAGACCCAAACGCGTGCGTTCGCCGCCACTTAAACGGTTGGTAAACTCATCCTCGCGCCCCGTAAACCCCAGGCTCGAGAGCACAATGTCGCGCCTCGAGTTTTTGGCGTAACCGCCGCGAAGTTGATAGTGCTCCTCGAGTTCATGGTATTTCTCGAGCGTGCTCATGTCTTCCAGGTGCGGCTCGAGCGCTTTCATCTCGGATTCGATGGCGTCCAGTTCGATGAAGGCACCCTCGACGATGCTGCGAATCGTGCTTTCCTCTGGGAACACTGGGTCTTGGGCGAGCATTCGGATCGATAAACCTGGGGCGAGCACGACCTTGCCGCCGTTGGGTTCTTCAAGTCCCGCCAGCAGTTTGATGATGGTGCTTTTGCCCGCGCCGTTGCGTCCGACCAGCGCAATCCTGTCGCCAGGATTGACCGCGAAGTTCACATCCTCGAGCACGAGTTGTGAGCCATAAAATTTATTAACGCTGGTGAGTCCGGCAAGCATACAAGCTCGAGTATATCTTGCCAGGGTTGGATTCCAAAGGGCGGTTTAGAGTTTGGCTTGCAGAATGGGCGCCAAACCGAGGCGCAACAGGTACGATTGCGCCCCTTTTTTCGACGCGTATTTCTGCCAGACGGCGTGAAGATCGCGCTGCAAGTCTTTGGCATCAGAAAAGTCAAGCTCGAGCGGATGCCAACCTGTATAGATTCCAGGGTTTTCTGGGGCGAGAAAATCATAGGGCTGCGTGGGACCTTTGGCGGCATCGGCGGTTAAATGTCCGGCGTCATCCAGATAAACCCGAACACCGAACGAGCTGATAAACGAATCATCATGCCCCG
>CAXTTL010000285.1:0-5536 GCA_964247135.1 uncultured Deinococcales bacterium
AGAATGGCAAAAATCCAGATTTCAGAGAGTTTGACATCCGAGATAATCGGTCTGATCGCTTCAGACATGCCAAAAACCATCAACATGCTAAACACCAACCCACCCAGCGCCCCCTCGAGCGTCTTGGCGGGACTGATTTCGGGTGCGAGTTTGCGCTTGCCAAAACGCCCGCCGACAAAATACGCGCCCGTATCGCTGGCATACGCGCCGACGGCGGTAATAATGATGTACCAAAAACCGACGTGATCGTTGGGTGTATAACGCAACAACATGCCGAATGAAATCAAAAACGGAATGTATAAAATCCCAAATAAACTGGTCATGATGCGCTCGAGCGGGCGTTCTGAGGGTCGAATCACCTCGACGATCATGACCCACATGACATATGCCCACATGACAATTTCGCGCCACGGAACGCTTTTTAAGTTTTCGGGCAAAATCGGCAGGCTGGCGACCAGCATCAACACCCCAAAGACGTAAATGCTGCGACCGCCCACGCTGTAGCCCTTGGCTCGAGCCATGCTGCGAAACTCGTGCAAGCCAATCACGACGGCTGGGATTGCCAAGATCATTGCGCCGATCCAACCCAGCCACAACATCCCAACCACAGTTGCAAAGGCGATCAGACCCCAAACGGCGCGTTGTCCAACCTCCGAGGATGTTCGGACGGGTTTGGCATCAATTGGTGTTGTACTTTCGTTCAAAGGAATCCTAAAAAACCAGAATGCAGTAGCCTAACCGAAAAACAATGAATCTTGTGCGAATTGATGCACAAAATACGATGCAAGAACGGGTTTGACAAGAGATGACGTACCGAAATCAGCTCCGGTACGTCAAAAACTCGAGCGTTAAATTATGAACCGAGAATATCGGCTTCTTTTTTAATGAACGTCGCCTCAACCTTGGCGATAAACTCGTCGGTGATTTTTTGCACCTCAACCTCGCCGCGTTTGACTTCATCCAAACTGGCAAGTTTGTCCTTCTCGAGCTGCTTGACGGATTTCATGGCGTCTTGGCGCACGTTGCGCACGGCGACCCGAGCCTCCTCGGCGTAATTCTTGGCATTTTTGACCAAATCCTTGCGGCGCTCTTCGGTCAAGGCTGGAATGGTGATGAACAGCGAATCGCCCTTGTTGGCGGGGTTCAAACCCAAGTCCGAATCCCGAATGGCTTTTTCGATGCCCGCCAAGCTCGAGCGGTCGAACGGCGCGATCAGCAAGGTTCGCGCGTCTGGCGCGGTGATGTTCGCCATTTGATTGATTGGCATGGTTGAGCCGTAATAATCCATCGTGACTTTGTTCAACATGCTGGCATTTGCCCGTCCGGTGCGAAGCACCGACAAGTGTGAATCCAAAGATTCAATCGCTTTGGTCATTCTCGTGCGGGCATCATCAAAAATGTCTTTCATGGTTGTGTCCTCCAAAAAGAGATTGTACTGCTTACTCGGCGCTGGGCGCATGGTAACTTGGGCGCAAGGCTTTGCGCCCTACTGACTTTGAATCAGGGTTCCAACATGCTCGCCCTGCAAGAGTTTCTCGAGGTTGCCCTGACAGAACATGTCAAAGACCACGATGGGCAATTTCTTGTCCATACAGAGCGTGATTGCGGTGGCGTCCATCACCTCGAGCCTTTTGCTGACGACTTCATAATGGCTCAGCGAATCGAATTTGACGGCATCGGGATTTTTGCGCGGGTCGCTGTCGTAAACGCCATCAACCTTGTTTTTTGCCATCAAGACAACGTCCGCCCCAATCTCGAGCGCCCGCAGCGTTGCCGCCGTGTCGGTGGTGAAAAATGGGTTTCCAGTGCCGCCAGAAAAAATCACCACGCGGTCTTTCTCGAGGTGACGAATCGCGCGGCGGCGAATGTAGGGTTCGGCGACTTGCGACATCTGAATCGCGGTTTGCACCCGCGTCGGCACGCCAGCCCGCTCGAGTGCGTCTTGGAGTGCCAGGGCGTTCATGTTGGTGGCGATCATGCCCATGTAATCGGCGGTGGCGGCGTCCATGCCCACACCGTTGCGTGCACCGCGCCACAGGTTGCCCGCACCGACCACGCAGGCGATTTGCACATTTGGAGCGCTTTTCTTGGCATTGGCGATGGTGGTCGCCAAAGAAAAAGTGGCTTCTGGCGAAATGCCGAAGCCACCTTCTTGGGCGAGGAACTCGCCGGACAATTTGAGGAGTACCCGTTGTATCTTCATGCCCTCCGCCCTTCTAAAACGTGGGGATGGTCTGTGACCATCCCCACCAATTCGACTACTTGTTGCCAATTTCAAATCTGGCAAAGCGTTTGATGCTCGCCCCCGCCGGTAAAAGCTGAGCGATGGTGATGGAATTGTCTTTGACGAACTTTTGCTCGAGCAGCACATTGTCTTCGTAGAACTTGGCGAGTTGCCCAGCCACGATTTTTTCGATGATGTTCTCGGGTTTGCCCTCGTTGCGGGCTTTGTTGGTCAGAATCTCTTTTTCCTTCTCGAGGTCGGTGCTGTTGACCTCATCGCGGGTCAGGTAACGTGGACGTTCGGCGGCAATGTGCAGCGCAATGTCTTTGCCGATTTGGGCGTCGTTGGTGCCTTCGATTTCGACCAGAACACCAATTTTGTCGTTTTGGTGAATGTAGGTCGTGACAAAGCCTGAAGTCGCCACAAAACGCGCGGCACGGTTCAGAATCAGGTTCTCGCCAATTTTGGTGATGTTCTCTGCCAAGTGATCGCCCAGGGTGATCTCTTGGTTCAAGAACTTCTGGCTCGAGAGCACCTCAAAACCAATTGCACCGTCAACCGCGCCGTTTTCGGCAATGTGACGCGCAAAGTCGCCGACCATCGCTTGAAAGTCGGCATTACGGGCAACAAAGTCCGTTTCCGAGTTGATTTCGACCATACCCGCAACTTTTCCATCCGCGCTGAGGTACGCGCGAATCAAACCGTCGGAAGCTTCACGATCCGCCTTTTTGGCAGCTTTGACAATGCCGCGCTCGCGCAACAGGGCAACGGCTTTTTCCTCGTCGCCAGCCGCATCGGTCAGGGCTTTTTTAACGTCCATCATGCCTGCGCCGGTCATCTCGCGCAGTTTCTTAATTGATTCCATCATTGTAATCACAACCTTTGATTCTCGAGCCACGTCGTGCTCGGCAGTACGGTTTGATGTTTAAACTTTTTGGACTTGAACTGTTTAGACCTGAACTGCGTCCGCTTCGACGATTTGCTCGAGCACCACTTGGCTCGAGACGTTCTCGCCGCCGCCGCGACACTCGACGATCAAATCGCCCAGACGGCTGGTGATGAGTTGAATCGAACGAATCGCGTCATCGTTGCCTGGGACGATGTAATCGATCACATCGGGGTCAGAATCGGTGTCGGCGAGGGCAACCACCGGAATACCCAATTTCTGGGCTTCTTTGACGGCAATCGCTTCCTTGGTCGGGTCGATCACAAACAAGCAATCTGGCAGGCGGGTCATGTTGCGAATGCCACCCAAGTATCGGTGCAGACGCTCGAGTTCGGCTTGCAACAACACGCGCTCGGCTTTTGGACGGGCGTTGATCGCGCCGGTCTCAAATTCGGTCTCGAGTTGCTTCATGCGCTCGATACGACCGCGAATGGTTTTGAAGTTGGTTAACATGCCACCCAACCAACGTTGGTTGATGAACGGCATTCCCGAACGACGCGCCTCGAGTTCGGTGATTTCTTGGGCTTGCTTTTTGGTGCCGACCATCAAAATGACTTTGCCCTGCTCGGCGACGCTTTTGACAAAATCGAAACTGCGATCCAGTTGCTTCAGGGTTTTTTGCAAATCGATGATGAAAATACCGTTGCGTTCGGCAAAAATGAAACGCTTCATCTTTGGGTTCCAACGCTTGGTTTCGTGACCAAAGTGAACGCCAGCTTCGAGCAGTTGCTTCATGGACAAGTACGACATCGTTCTCCTAGTTTGAAAGCGTTGAACCGCGTGAAATTTGAAAACCCGAGTTTTGGTTCATCAGGGACGCTTTCTGCCCCTTTGATCGCTCGAGAGTTCCGATTCAAACCTGTTTCAATTTGAAACAGCCCGAAAGAGTGTACCTTAGAAGTCTGGTTTTGAACAGCGCATTTGGAAAGTAAACCGTGTTGACTCGGCAAATTGGATGCCTCCATCACCGATTCGAGTTGGTACTTCGCACCATATGTGGTACCATAAATTCATGAAGGTCGTGCTTGATACCAATATTATTTACAGTGGGCTTCGTTCAGATCAAGGCGCCTCATACCGCATCCTGAACACACTTCCAAGCACTTCATTTCAAATTGTTTTGGGTGCAACCTTGGTGCTCGAATACGAAGATGTCCTCAAACGCCCCGACAACCAACTGGTTTTCAGTCATCCGGAAATAGACTTAATTCTCGATACTTTGGTCAGTATTGCTCATCTGCAAAAAATCCATTTTCACTGGCGACCGTGTTTACGTGATCCAAAAGACGATCATATTCTCGAGCTTGCCGTTGCAGCAGGTTGCAAGCATATCGTTACTTTTAATACCAAAGACTTCGCTCAAGCCAAATCGTTCGATATTCAACCCATTCGCCCTGGTCAATTTCTCGAGATTCTTGGAGGTCAATCATGACTGCTTTAAATGTTCGTTTGCCCGAATCCATCCACCGCCGCTTACGTATTCTCGCGGAGCAGGAAGGCATTAGCTTAAACAGCTTGATTGCTTCGGCGGTCACTGAAAAAATCGCTATTTTGGACGCAGAAACCGTTTTACTCGAGCGGGCAAAGCGCGGGTCAATTCCAGAATTCAAGAAATTGCTGGCTCGAGTGCCAAAAATTGCGCCTCTGGCTGGGGATGAACTCGAGTCTTAGGCGAATGCGCCAACTTGGTTTGCACAACTCCAGAAAGCTCAAAAACTTTCGTTTTGTGCTCAAAGCTCCAGTGAATTCTCTCGACTCACAGTTTGACTCTCATCCGAAGCGGTTTATAATCGGGCGACATGCACCCAGAACTCTTTAAAATTGGTACTTTTGCCGTCGCCTGGTACGGCGTGCTCATCACCCTTGGCGTTTTGATCGGCGCGGTGGTCGGTTCGCGCCTTGCCGAACGGCGCGGATTGAACGCCAACCTGATGAGCGACATGATCTTTTGGGCGGTTTTATGGGGCGTGGTCGGCGCTCGAGTGGTTTATGTTTTGACCAGCGCCTCGCAATTTACCCAAAATGCCGACGAACCGTTTTTCACCTGGCTGATTCGCCTCATCAACATTCGTGAGGGTGGTCTGGCAATTCACGGCGGGCTGATTTTTGGCATTGCCGCGCTTTATTATTATCAGCGCCGTTACAAGATCAATTTTTATCAGTACGCCGACCTGTTCGTACCCGGCGTGGCATTGGGCATCATCGGCGGACGGCTCGGCAATTTTTTCAATGGTAGTGATACCGTTGGACGCCTAACCCGTTTGCCGCTGGGGTGGACGTGGCCAGACAAAGGCTCGAGCATTCTGGGTTTATTTTCAGGTGACCGAAACTGGCAAGGTATTGGAAGCTTATGTTATCTCAACGGC
>CAXTTL010000286.1:0-5515 GCA_964247135.1 uncultured Deinococcales bacterium
AAACAATCCAAACAATTTCTTCTTGCGTCGCTCAAACGGTTCAAAGCCAAGCAAGCTTTTCTCGAGCGTCAAGGTGTTCTCAAACTTTTTGATCCAAAACCGCGCTCGAGAAATTGGATGATCTGGAAAATCGGCGTCAAAAATTTGGTTTTCGGCGAAAGTCATTAGCAATTCGGATTTGAAATTCGGGTCGTAAGGATCGGCATTCCAACCAATCATCGCGTCTCGAGAATCGCCTTTTTCGAGGAATGCCAGCCGTCGTTGCTCGAGGATTCTGGTTTCTCGAGTGCCACCAAAACCGCGCTCCTGACAAGTGATTTTCAAGACAAAACTGAAATCCTTGAACGGTATCGTGATCGCGGCAACGTAAGCCACGCCAGCCATTTTTTGCGGCAATTTGAAAATCGTTTTAACACTCGGTATACCTGATACCTCGAGCGTGCTGACTTCAATCAATCCACCTTTTAAAGCCATCACTTGTTCGCGGTACATTTCACGCAAACCCTCGAGATTCGAGAGCGACACGCGAATGTCAGGCGGCGCGAGAAAAAGGTTTAGCGTCACCACGTCGGCTTCGGCATTCGTCCAGACCTTCAAGACACGGTTGGTCTCAGAATGAAACTTCAGACCAACCGTGTCAAATCGAATGTGCTCGAGCGATGGTTCAATCATCGGTTCGGTAGTAAACCATTTTGACTTCCGAGTACGCCTCGAGCGCATTCGGTCCGAGTTCGCGCCCATAACCCGATTGCTTCATGCCACCAAACGGCGCGGTGTAACGGACGCTCGAGTTTGAGTTGATCGAAAGTACGCCAGATTCGACGGCTCGAGCGACACGAAACGCTTTGCCGCCGTCTTGGGTCCAAATACTGCCCGACAAGCCGTAAATGGTGCTGTTGGCGAGTTCGATGGCTTCGGCTTCGGTTTCAAATGGAATAATCGCGGTGACGGGTCCAAAAATTTCTTCTTGCGCCACGCGGTCGGTTGGGGCGACAGGACCCAAAACCGTGGGCGGAAACCAGAATCCCGCGCCAGTCGGCGCAGTGCCTTGCAGTAATACGCTCGAGGAATTCACAAGCTCCATCACACGGTCACGTTGTTTGCTCGAGATGACGGGTCCCATGTCGATACCATCCGCGAACGGGTCGCCTGTTTTCCAGGCTTTCATGGCAGTCTCGAGGTGTCCCAAGAATTGATCCAAAACACTTTTTTGAACCAACAAGCGCGAACGACAGCAACAATCTTGCCCAGCGTTGTCGAAAACCGCGCCAGGAATACTATTCGCCGCTTTTTCGATGTCGGCGTCGCCAAAAACAATACAAGCACTTTTACCACCAAGCTCGAGCGTCACCCGTTTGATGTTGGCGGCTGCCCTTGTGGCAATGTCGCGTCCGACGGCGGTGCTGCCCGTGAAGGCGATCTTGGCGACATCAGGGTGGTCAACCAGCGCCCGACCCGCAACATGTCCTAAGCCCACCACAACGTTCAGCACACCCTCTGGGAAACCGACCTCGAGCGCGATTTTCTCGAGTTCGATGGCGGTTAAGGGTGTCAGTTCGGCGGGTTTGAGAATGCAGCAATTGCCTGCGGCGAGGGCTGGCGCGATTTTCCAACTGGCAAGAAACAACGGGTAATTCCAAGGCGTAATCATGCCAACCACACCGATAGGCTCGAGGAAGGTCATGCCGACGCCGCCAGCCACAGGAATGGTTTGCCCCGTGTGACGCTCGACCGCGCCCGCGTAATACCTGAAGACTTGGGCGACGCTGCCGATTTCCCAACGCGCCCCGCCAATTGGTTTGCCCGCGTTTCGCGCCTCGAGGTTCGCCAAAAACTCGAGTTTGAAGTCTATCGCGTCGCCAAGTTTGCGCAGCAAGTTCGCACGGTCTGCTGGCGCGACGGCACGCCATTTTGGAAAGGCGCGTTTGGCTTTCTGAACTGCCGCATCCACCTCGAGCACTCCAGCTTCGGGCAGTGTGGCAAGAACCTGCTCGGTGGCAGGTTCGAGAACAACAATTGAACTCAAAATATCCTCCTTGGTTGGGCGATAACCCACGGACAAACGGGCAGACCTTTCACCTCTGGACTCGAGCAACCAAATCCGAATGAATGGTCAATCCAATCGCCAGTCTTGCCCCAATACAACGTGATAGAAAGCATGTTGAAGGTTTGAGGCTTACAAGCAATCATCAGGGTTCGTTGACCGACGACCATTTGCTCAAACAAGCCTTCACCCTTATACGAACTTAGGGCGGCTCGAGCGCATTTTTGTTTGAAATTGTACTGAAAATCGATTCGATGCCCAACAGCAGTTTCGCCAATGAATTGTGGCAAGTACGCCTCGAGTTTTTTCAGGTTTTTCGGGTTGGCTCGAGCCATAAGCGAAACGGATGAAACTTGATCGTAACGATTGACGTTCTTGTCTTGCGATGGAAAACGCGACGCTACAACATACAAACCGTTTTTGAGTTGATACAAATACTGGTCAAAATCGATGCCGTCTTGGTGATCGAAACTCGAGTTGATAAACCGACAACCGTGATTCTGGCAGAATTGGGATTCAAACACCGATTCATGAGCAAAATCCAAAATGGGTTTCGCCAATGAAACGCTGCTCAACATCAAAAACCCAACCATCACAGCCATCAAACTCGAGATTCGCATGATTCCTCCAACAATTTAAAGCGGAGTTGTGTAAGCGCTGGTGATGCCGCCATCGGCAAGGAAGGTCGCGCCAGTCGTGAAGCTCGAGTCGTCCGATGCCAAAAATAACGCAGCTTTCGCCATCTCGTGCGCCTCACCGAAACGACCCATTGGAATGTGCACCAAACGGCGGTTGCGTTTTTCGTCGGTGTCCAAGTATTTCATCAGCAATTCCGTGCGCAGTGGTCCTGGGCAAAGCGCATTGACCCGAATCCCTTCCCTGGCATGAATCGCCGCGAGTTCTCGGGTCATGCTTAGCACCGCGCCCTTGCTCGAGGTGTACGCCAGTTGCGGGGTTGCCGCGCCCAAAATTGCCACAAACGACGCCGTGTTGATGATGCTGCCGCCCCCGTTGCGCCGCATGGCGGGAATGCCGTACTTGCAACCCAAGAACACGCCCTTGACGTTGATGGCAAAAGTCAAATCCCAAACATCCTCTTCGGTGTTGATCGCGTCATCGTCTTGCCCGTGACTGATGCCAGCGTTGTTGAACATGATGTCGAGCTTGCCAAACGAATCCTCGGCGACTTGCACCATGTTTTTCGCGTCCGCCGCCTTGGAAATATCGGCTTTGGCAAAAACCGCCTCGCCGCCAAGCTCGAGGATGCTGGCGACCACCGCTTGCCCTGGGGCTTCGTTCAGGTCAACAACCACAATTTTCGCGCCCTCTTTGGCGAACAACAACGCGGATTCTTTGCCGATACCGCTTGCCGCGCCCGTAATTAATGCCACTTTGCCTTCTAAACGCATACTGCCTCCAATTTCATTTCGCATCACAGCATAATCCAAGGCACACCTGAAGGTGCAAATGTTGGACAGCAAGAAAGACACTCGAGCCTTAAACTGATTCGGGAACTCGAGCGGCACTGTTCGCGTATCCAAACCGTTGAGATTATGTTGACATCAAACACCTGCCCCTACTGCAACTCGAGCATTCCAGAGAACGCCAGCATTTGCCTCACGTGCGGCTCGAGTCTGGTTAACGTTTCACTCGAGACGCGCGACCCGATTTCGGCATTGCCAGCCAACACGGCTTTGGCGGACGGACAATTTACGGTTTTGAACGAGATTGCCAGGGGCGGATTCGGCATCACGTACTTGGCGTTTGATGTGCTCACCAAAAAGTATGTGGCACTGAAAGAATGCTTTCCCGATGGTTTGGTGACGCGGGACGGTTTAAACGTGAGAGCGAATCACAACAAAAACCTCGAGTATCAGAATGTGCTCGAGCATTTCAACCGTGAAGCCGAAATTCTGGGCAGAATCGAACATGACAGTGCCACCGCCATCATTGCGCAAATTTCCGAGAACAACACCACCTACATTGCGATGGAGTACGCCAAAGGCGAAACCCTCGAGCAACACATTGCACGCGGCAAGCGTCTGAGCAGCAACGAAGCCATCGCCATTCTCGAACCGATTCTCGAGCTTTTAACCGAAGTTCACGACCTTGGCGTCTTGCACCGCGACATCAAACCCGCCAACATCATTCTGACTTCAAAACGCCCTGAACTGATCGATTTTGGCAGCGTGATCGAGTACAACATCGGCTCGAGTAAAAAAATCACTTCCAGATTATTAACGCCAGCCTATGCGCCACTCGAGCAGTACGGGCAGGTCGTGACCTTAACGCCAGCCACAGATTTGTACGCGCTTGGAGCAACTTTTTACGAAGCCATCACGGGCGTCACGCCGCCCGATGCCATCTCGAGGTTGAACGGCGTGAAACTGAGACCCATCGAACAACTCGAGCCACGCATCAAACCCAACCTGGCAACCATCATCAACCGCACGCTCGAGATGAAATTGGAAGACCGGTTTTTGAGCGCAAGGCATATTTTACAGACGTTGAAGGATGATTTTCAGTATTCAAATCAGTCTGGAGTCTCGAGGGTGAATACGGCATCGAATGCGAATTTCGCAAACTTCTCGAATGTTTTACCTGTCAGCCCACCAAAACCATCAACGCAAAATCAATCAAATCTGACAGTTATGGTTGTGAGTGCAATTGCTATAATCTTAATAATTTTTATTATATTAATTGTTATATCTATTGCCATTTTCAATACAAATTTTTTATTCACCCCACTTCATATCTTATTAATTACATTTTTTGTAATTATTATATTTTTTATATTCATATAATCTATTTAATTACATCAGAATGACTCCAAAATTACTTCAACTGCGACTTCAAACTTGTCAACAATCCTTTCACACCATCAATCCCAACCGTTAACATCTCGAGAAACTGTGGATGCGTGATGCTCTGCCCTTCAGACCCACCTTGGACTTCAATAATCTCACCGTTGGCGGTGGCAATCACGTTTAAATCGGCGGTGGCGCTCGAGTCTTCGCTGTAATCCAGGTCAAGGCGGATTTCGCCGTCCACAATGCCAACCGAAACCGCGCCGACTTCGTTGGTGATCGCCCAATCGTCGAGCGTTCCTGCTCGGGTCATTTTGTCGCACAGGTCAAACAGCGCGGCATAACCACCAAGAACGCTGGTCACTCGAGTTCCACCGTCGGCTTGAAGTACGTCGCAGTCCAGAATCACGGTTTTGTTTTTGAACAAATCCAAATCCAGCGTGCTGCGAAACGCCCGTCCAAGCAAGCGTTGAATTTCTTGGGTGCGTCCGTTGATGCGCCCGCGCTCGCGTTGGGTGCGTTCGTGGGTGGCTCGAGGCAGGAGACTGTATTCTGCGGTCAACCAACCTGTGGGCGGCAGTTTCTTGCCGTTGGCATCTCGGCGCTCGAGCACGTGTTTTGGCACGGTGTTCTCGAGGGTCACGGTCACGAGCACTTCGGTGTT
>CAXTTL010000287.1:0-5512 GCA_964247135.1 uncultured Deinococcales bacterium
GTGGACGCGCACCGTGTACCGCCAGCGCTTCGGGTGCAACTCGAGCAAGCTGGAGTGCAATCTCGAGCTTGAAGGGCGGTGAGGGCGTTGTACATCCAAAGTTTGAGGCAGGCAAGGTGCTGGCGGTGACTGGGGCTGGTGATCGGCAAGAGGTGATGATTGCTTTTGGCAGTGATGTTGGAACGAAAAAATTGTTGCTGAAATACGCGAATTTGGTGTTGGCAGGGTGAAGCTCGAGACATCTTTTGACACGTTCAAATTTCTAGGATTTATCATGTGGCATGATGATTTGCACCAATCCAATGGCATCTTTGCACCAGAGCAAATAGGCTTCTTGCACTCGGATGCCGCGCATCAACGTCAGGCGGATGCCAAGGCTATGTTGAATTGATCCCGCGCTGTGATCCAAATGCGTCAACAATCCTCGATACACCTCGAGTTGTGTTTCAAACCGTGTTTTTGTCGCCTCAAGTTGCTCCAATGCCGCTTTTTTGGGCAGCAACTCGAGCGCCAGCACTTTCACCAATTGTTCGTCTCGAATTTCGGTTGGGGTGGGTGTTTGTACCAGCCACGTTTGCAGCACATCGCACCCTTGATCGGTCAGTTGATAGACCTTGCGTTGAGGTCCCCGTTCACTTGGGGTCAGATCATGGGCAATCAGTTTTGCTCGCTCGAGTTTTCCGAGGGCGGGGTAAATGCTGCTGTGGTGTGCTGCCCAGAAGTGCTTGGCGGCTTTTTGAAACCATTGGCTCAAGTCGTAACCGCTGCGTGGTTCGACCCAGAGTCCGGCGAGCAGCACGTAATCCAGTCCTTTCATCGTGTTGATCTTGACATGGTTGAAGGTTGTTGTACTATGTTGAAAGCAACATACCAAGGAGATTGAATGAATTCATTGACCTTAGAACTCTCCAGACGCCTCATCAACGCCGCTCGAAAACATGCCGAGTCGATCAAGCTGAACGCCACCATCGCCGTTGTTGATGCCGGAGGGCACGTCATCGCTTTAGAGCGCATGAACGGCGCACTACTGGCGAGTCTCGAGACTGCACAGGTCAAGGCACGCACCAGCGTTTATTTTGGTGCGCCCACCCGAATGCTGCCGATGGACAAACCTTTCACGCCAGCCTTGATCGGCGGGGTCGGTTATCCAGTCGCCTTTGTGCCAGGTGGTTTACCGATTCGCTTGGATGGGCAATTGGTTGGTGCTCTTGCCGTCGGTGGCGGCAGCAGCGAACAGGACGAATCGGCGGCACAGGCAGGGTTGGCAGCCCTCAATGATTCAATTTAAGAAGGTCAACCAAATCTAGTTTGTAACTTGTTTTTTCACTTTTCGTCGCGTTAACTTCGACAACAAATAAGACACAGCAACATGGGTGTTCTGGTCATCTGAAAACTAGTTTCTCTATTTTTCGACACCATCAATTCTTTTGGCATTTTGTGCTAAAAGCCTGTCAGGATTTCCCATGCCACTTTCCAGCATCCAACTCGAGCTATGGACTCAGATTCAAGCCGCTTCCAAAGCACTTGAATCAACCCAGGTTGTCTACATTTCCGAATACCTTGGGCATCTGCCGTTTGGCGTCTATCACTGGCTCGAGTGCGCGGGAGAAAACATCTCCAACCATTTCCCAACGGACTGGCAGAAAGCCGACCTTGTGGCGCTCGAGGATTTGAGGTGTTTGGTCATGCTAGAGGCGTGGCAAAACCCAAACGACAAATTTGACATCAAGACAACCTACAGGGTTTGCCCTGAAGAATCGTTTTAGTTGGTCACTTGCTTTTTACTTCTGGTTCGCGTCAGTTTGGAAAGCAAAAAAGACACCGCCGCGTGGGTGTTTTGGTCATCTCGAGCCAGTTGCTCGAGTTTCTGCCATCCTGCCCATTCGAGGCTGCGGGCTTCAGATCGGGTCGCGCCGAGAAAAGCGCCAATTTCGCGCAGGGTGTGGCGGTGTCCGTCCACCAAGCCGGTGCGGAGTTTGAGCACCATTTGTTGTGAAACCTCAAGGTTCACAAGCGCGTGTTCTAGGTCTGAGGTGGGGGGTTGGATGGCTCGCATCATGGGATTTCCTTGGGTGGCGTTTCGCCTGTTCAGCAATCGTACCGCGTTATTGTAAATAGAGTGCAATTTTGCGGTTTTAAAAAGTCCTGCACGTGATTTTTTGCTGAATTAAGCTTGAAATTGTAATCGCTTACGGTCAGACTAAGTATACAACATGGAAGCGAGATGAAATGTAACAGGCACTTAAAACCAAGTGCTTTCAGGCTCAAAAATTGATCAAGGTTTTAGCGTCCAAGCAAGGCGCGGGTCGAAGCCTCGATTGACCCCGAACCCGCCAGACTCGAACCGACCAAGACCGCATCAAAAACCCCCTCGAGCGAGATCAGTTCGGCACGGTTTGAATAGCCTGAAAGTGCAATCAAGACACCTTCAAAGTCGTACTCTCGAGCCAGCAAACCCACGCGGGGCGCAGTGCCAAGGTTGATGTCGAGCGTTTTGAGGTCGCGGTTGTTGACGCCAATGATGCGTGCTTTTGCAGCCAGGGCAACCTCGAGTTCGGCTTCGGTGTGGACTTCGACCAGGGCGTCCAAACCAAGGTGATGGGATGTCTCCAGATACCCTCTGGTTTCTTGCTCGAGCACGTTCACCAACAATAAAACGGCACTTGCTCCCGCATCCGCCGCCTCGAGCAGCATCTTTGGATGCACCGTGAAATCCTTGCGCAACACGGGCAAGTCGAGGTTGTTCACGACTTCAATCAAATCCTCGAGCGAGCCGTTGAAATCCCTGGGTTCGGTCAAGACGGACAGGGCACTCGCGCCCCCTGCGGCGTAGGCTTTTGCCGCCTCGAGCGCGTTGAGTCCAAGTGAGACCGCGCCGCGTGGCGAGGAGCGTTTGACTTCGGCGATCAGTTTGAGTCCCGAACCATTTAAAGCATTTTCAAAACGGCGTTTGGATTCTCGAGCCGCACCAATTTCGAGGCTGGCACTGGCATAATCCTCGAGTCTAGCACGGCAAATTCTGCCAAGCGTTCCCTCAAGTGTGGCAAGTTCTGGTAAGTTCACACTTTAGTTTAACCAGTTTAGGCATGGGTCGCTTAACTGGCTCGGGACGCCAAGGCGAAACGGGCAAGTTTGAACTGGTAGTACAAAAAGCAACCGACGCAAATATTGGTGATTAAGTTTAAGCCAGCCAGGGCAATCACGACGACGCCCAAACCCCAACCGATAACGCTCGAGCCGAGCAAGAACGCCAAACTCGAAAACACCAGGACGCTTCCGCCAACGCCTTGGGCGAAATTGTGCGCTCGAGGGTCGTCTTCGATCAGGTTTCTGGCGATGCCGAGGGTAGGACGAACAAAGCTCGAGTATATGTTTTTAAAAAGGGCGAGTTTTGGGTAGAACGTGCCGAGCAGCATAACGACGGCGACGAACGCCACGATGATTGGTTGTTGCAGCAAGAACGCCAAGACCAAAAATGCAATGATGGCGATTTGGTTGAATTTGAGAACGTTGGGGTCGAGTTTCATACTCGAGAATCTACGCCGAATTTGGTTGAGGCGTGGTCGCTTAAAATACAAAACTTGTAAACATTAAGAACCTCGCGTTTCAAATAAACCCCCGCTTGCGCGAGGGCTGGGAAAGGTCATAAGCCGGGTTCTGTCCCTGTCGCCAGGTCACGGTCATCTATCTCGAACACGCATCGCTGCGTGCCTCTAGCGGTATCCTCGAGCCTCAAACAGTCAGGCGAACCTTGGCTCATACGACCTTGCTTCAGATGGGGTTTACCGAGCCAAACCCCTCTCGAGGCTTGCTGGTGCGCTCTTACCGCACCGTTTCACCCTTACCCGTGTGACCGGGCGGTTTGTTTTCTGTTGCACTTTCCGTCGGCTTCACGCCTGTCCCTCGCGGGGTGGTTCGTTCGCCGCCCAGCCGTTAGCTGGCATCCTGCCTTGCGAAGCCCGGACTTTCCTCACACTTTGTCTGTGCGCGACCGTGTTCCTTTCCCAAACGTCATGGTATCACGGCGCAACTTGATGCTCAAAAGCGGAAGGTCACACCGAGTTTAAAACGGAATTCTTTTAAGAAATCTTTGAGTTCGATGCCGAACGTCAGCGACCAAATGCTGGCGAAATTCCAGGAGAAGCTGGCTTCTGGATCAAAACCCGTAAATTGCGCGGTGTTGGTGGTGGTGTTGTTTTGAACCTCGAACGGCAGGGCAAACTTGATGCTGAAGGCATTGTCGGTGGTGGTGTAATTCAAGAAAATCGTGCTTTGCAAAATACGGTTGGAACTGAAATCGGTTCTGCCAAGGTTGAGGTTGACACCCAAACGCAATTGATCGGTCAAATCCGCGCCGATGGTAAAACTGACGTTGATGTTGCGGGCGTCTTCGGGTTTGTTGAGGAGTTCATCAAAAACATTGGTGTCGATGTTCAAATCCAGACCCGTTTGTTCTTTGAAGGCTCGAGACACCTCGTTCAGAATAAAGACCGTCAAAACCGTGTTGATGGCGCTTTGACTGACGCCGCCAATCGATATGCCCTGGCTCGAGTTCAGCGTCACCAGCGAGTACAGATCGGCTTCGGTCGGGTTGGCAAAACCGTCCGGTGCGACGCTCGAGAGTTGGGTGTCGGTTTTGATCTTGAGGTTGCCTTCACTGTCACGTTTGAAGGTCACGGTTAAAACCAGCGTGACTTCAAGCGGTCTACTTTTGATGTCGTTTGGGTCGTTCAGGCTGCGCAATGCGGTGGTGATGGTGGTCTTTCCGACCAGGCGAATGGTCGGGTAAATTCCAGAAACCTGGTTAAAACTGGCGTTGACCGAACTCAGGTTGTAATTGTAACTGCCCAGCTTCAGCACGCCCTTGCTGCCGTTGACCTCGAGCGCCTCGACCGCACCGTTCAGTTCTGGGGCTGCCAACGTGCCGCCGAGTTGCAAATCGCCCCCAGCCTCGAGCTTCAAAAGTGATTCGTTGATTTTTAAGCCGCTCGGGGCTTTGATCCGAATGCCCTGAAACTTGATGCGTTCAAAGACTGGATTCTTGCGTTGTTCGGTTTGAGGTTGCGCAGTGGTGGCTGGTTTGGTTTCGGTCTTGCCTTGATTCAGGCTGCCCAATGCGCGGTTGACCACGACGTTGCCGGTCATCAGGTAATCCCTGCCGTCCCCGCGCATCTCGAGGTTGGCGTCCATTGAACTGTCGGACAGGAAATAATCTGGGATTTTAAAGACCAAATCCTTGCCGATCAGTTTCAGGTTCAGACGCGGTGAAATATCGCCCGTGATGGTCATGGCGCCACCTTTTCTGGCGCTCGCCTCGAGTTTAAAACCGCCCGAATCGCCGAACGCCCTGGCGTTGATGTTATCGATTCGCCCAATCGGACTGACCTCGAGCGAACCGACTGCGCGGGCTTCCAGATTCTCGAGTTTGATCGGCGTCCACGAAACCAGGTTTGCCGTGGCGGTCGTGTCCAGAGCGGCGTTAAAACTCTCGTCGGTGGTGATCTGCCCTTTG
>CAXTTL010000288.1:0-5504 GCA_964247135.1 uncultured Deinococcales bacterium
TGTCTTGCATTTTTCTCGAGATGGACAAGATTTTACGGCAAAAACCCGTTTTCTGGTTGGGGCTGACGGTGCAGTTTCTAAAGTCGCTCAAGACCTTAAACTCGAGCAGAACAAAGAATTTATTGTTGGCGTCGAAGACGTTCTTGAAGGCGTGCCACTGGTTGGCGAACCCCGATTTGAAGTCTACCTCGAGCCAAAACTTGCGCCTGGGTATATTGCCTGGGTCGTTCACGACGGCGAACACGTACATTTGGGAACGGGTGGGTATTTGCATCAATTCGATCCTGCCAAAGCGTTGAACACTTTTCGCCAAAGCCTGAGCACACAATTTGATTTTAGTCGTGCCACACTTCTTGAGCGACGCGGAGGCAGAATTCCTGTTGGTGGAGTTCTCAAAAACATTTGCAACAATCGCGGTTTGTTGCTTGGCGATGCCTCGGGTGCGGTTTCGCCACTGACCGCAGGCGGTTTAGACCCTGCCATGCGACTCGCACATTTTGCTGCCGCTATCCTCGAGCAACATCTCAACGGTGATGCTCGAGCGCTGGGTTTGTACAACAGTCTGGAATGGCGTGCGAAATACGCCTCACGGCTTTGGATGCGACACTTGCTGACCAGCATCAGTAACCCGCAACTGCTCGAGCTTGGATTTGCGGCTTTAAAACTCGAGCCTTTCAAATCTTTGGCGTGGCACGTGTTCTTTGGGCGTGGGGGAGGGTTGACGGAATTGAAACCAAAGTCAATGAAAACCCTTCAAAGTTGAAGACTCGAGACTAAATTGTTTAAACGGCTTTGACATGGCTAACGCTCGAGCCGAAATACCTAAAACTGTTTGGGCAATCCAGCTTGTTTCAATACACCATTTGCCGTGTGCCTCGAGAGAATACTGCCATCCACCACAAATCGGCGTTGCGTGATCGGACTAAACCAGATTTCATGGTCGCTTCTTGACCCTAAAATGCACCTAGCGGGCAGGGTCGCCTTTTCCATACCTTACAAAAGTGCAGCCAGCAGCGTTTAAAAATTGCTTGAGGTCTGGCGTGTAATCTGCCATTTACGCAACCAAAGTCATTTCGCGGTGCGCTTCGAGATGAATCCTGGAATTCGCTGGGATATTCTCGAGCAATTCTGGAATCATGACCTGGATTTTTTCGCTTAACAACTCGAGCGTTGCCGCTTCCGTGCATAACCCTGGAACTTGCTGACTTTCAGCCACCCAAACATGGGCTTCTTCGTCCCAAAAAGCTTGAATGGTAAAGGTTGTCATGGTGGAATCCTAGCACTTTTGTCTGCATTCAATTGGAATCATGTTTAACGTTTCAACCGTTTTTTCAGTTCATTCAAGCTGATGGTTTTTCCAGTCTCCACTTCCGCCCAACCTTCTTCAATCATGGCGCGTAATTCGTCACGTTGTTGTTCGCGTTGTATTTGCGTGCGCAAGGCTTCGCGCACGACTTCACTTAGGGTTTGGTAATGACCAGATTCTACTTTTTGTTGAATCCAATGCTCGAGTTCGGGGGTTAAAGAAATGTTCATGGCTCAGTTTAGCAATTTTTGTTATTTCTTGCCAGCTTTTAAAGTCTTGGTTTTTTACCCCTTGAGTCTTTGGGGAATCTCTGCTATATTTCCAAGGCTGCCCCGACGGGGTTGATCATCATCGGGTTTTAAACCCGTCGGAGGAAACCAACATGTTTGCAATTATTCAATCAGGTGGAAAGCAATACCGCGTTATAGAGGGCGATACCATCATCGTCGAGAAACTCGACCTCGAGCCAGGCGCGAGCTTGTCGTTCGATAGCCTGCTGGTCGGTGGCGACACCGTTTTGGCTGGTAGCGATGCCGCCAAAGTCAAAGTCGCGGGCGAAGTCGTGCGTCACGACAAGGGTCGCAAAATTTACATCGACAAGTACAAAAGCGGCATTCAATACCGTCGCCGCAACGGGCATCGCCAAAATTACACGTTCGTAAAAATCACGGGTATCAAGTAAATCTCGAGCAGGACTGTCCTCGGGTTTGAAGGCTCGAGTTTGAATGGAGTGAAACCTCATGGCACACAAAAAAGGCGTTGGTAGTACCCGCAACGGGCGCGACAGCAATCCAAAGTATTTGGGCGTTAAAAAATTCGGCGGCGAAGTCGTTCGCGCTGGTAACATTTTGGTTCGTCAACGTGGCACAAAGTTCAACGCTGGTTTGAACGTCGGCATGGGACGCGACCACACCCTGTTCGCCCTGAGTGACGGCACGGTCAAGTTTGCGGACAAGGGTAACTTTGGTCGTTTTATCAGCATCGAACCAGTTGTTGCCGCTGCCGCAGACGATTAAATTTAAGCATTCGCGTATCACCTCGCCTTGAATTGGGTCTTCCACTCGAGTGCGAGGTTTTTCATCGAATCACCTTGTGTTTTAAATTTAATGCAGGACAAGAATCTCGAGCTAAAGTTTTATCTTCTACCCTGATTTTTGCGTTACCCTCGAACGATCTGGCATTGTCCGTCTCGAGCGAATCACCAAATGCCAATTGCCAGGAGTTGTATTTATGCCTTTTCGTGATGTTCTCGAGATTCAAGTCATTGCCGGTCAAGGCGGGGACGGTTCGTTGTCGTTTCACCGTGCGGCGCACATGCCCAAAGGTGGTCCAGACGGTGGGCACGGCGGCAAGGGCGGCAGTATTTTTCTGCGGGCTATTCAGGGCGTCGAAAGCCTGGATTCCCTGGTCGGCAAGCGCAAGTTTAAGGGTGGTCTGGGCGGTTTTGGCGAGGGTCGCTTGCGCAATGGTTCGGATGCCGATGATATTTTTATTGATGTTCCCGTCGGTACGGTCGCCATTGACATCGCCTCTGGGCGGATTCTGGCAGATTTAACCAAACTGGGCGATACGGCGCTGGTCGCCAAAGGCGGCGAGGGTGGGCGCGGCAACAGTGCGTTCGCCTCGAGCACCAGGCAAGAACCGCGTTTTGCCGAATTGGGCGTACCTGGCGAGAATTTTCACATCAGGCTCGAGCTTCGCTTGATTGCCGATGTGGGCTTGGTGGGTTATCCGAACGCGGGCAAGTCGAGTTTGCTCAAAGCCTTGTCAAACGCCAATCCCGAAGTCGCGGCGTACCCGTTCACCACATTGTCACCGATTTTGGGCGTGGTGTTTAAAGATGAGGAGCAACTCGAGCGTTTCACGATGGCGGACATTCCTGGCATCATCGAGGGCGCGTCTGAAGGTAAAGGTTTGGGACTCGAGTTTTTGCGCCACATTTCGCGGACCAGATTGCTGATTTACGTGCTTGACGGCAACGAAAATCCAGCCGAGACGCTGACCAAACTTCAAGAGGAACTTCGCGGTTACGACCCAAGCTTGCTCGAGAATCCAGCGCTGATTGCCTTAAACAAAATTGATTTGCTCGACGACGAATTGCAACTGATGCTCGAGGATGAACTGGTGAAATTCGGTTTGCCCGTGATTGGCATCAGTGCGCTCGAGAAACGGGCGCTGGACGAGATCAGAACCCTGATTTTTGATTTGCTGCCCGCCCAAGCCCCTCGGGTCAGCCTTGCCGACACCCGTCAAGTGGTCACAGGACCAGACCCCATTTTGGTGACACGATCAACCGACGCCTTCGACGATGGCACAGCGCTTTGGTTGGTGACGGGTGGCGATTTCTTGTTCCGCATCGAACGCTTCTCGAGACACCTGAATGAAGCCTCCCAGTACTTAGAAAAGTTGTTCAAACGCCAAGGTTTGGACACGGCGCTCAAACGCGCTGGCGTGAAACCAGGCGATACCGTGAAAATAGGGACGTTCGCGTTTGAATACTTTGAAGACGAGAACAATTAGTATTTTAGCATGGAGATTATTCCGCAAATATATATTAGTTCTAAAATAAGCTTTTTTTCTAGATTGATGAGGATAATTTTTGGAATTTTATCAATTATTGCGATAATTTTTTATTATTTTAATCCAAATACTCACGAGATTAGAATTTTTGGAATTTTAATTGGGAATATTGCATTTTACGGCGATTATTTCAGTTTAAATGGGAAATTGATCCGTATACGACAAATATTTTTTGTAAATCACTTTTTCAATACGGATGATATTATCTCAGTACACAAAGAATACATTAATACACCTTCTTGGATTCCACTATATAGAATAAAATACTATAAAAGTGTAAATGATCAATTAGTTGTAAAAATAGTCGATTTGATATCAATTTTCTTTTCTAATACTGATGAATTCATTGAAGCTATTGCCAAAAAAACTTAAGACATTATTGATTCGGGTATATTCAGATTGACAACGATAATACTTTAATTAAAGAATCATGAGATTAAAAACTGCGTAGAGTAGAACGGTATATCGCAAATTCCTAAACTCGAGTCCAATGTCAATCCAGCTACGCCCGTGTCATAGAGTTTGAATTTGTTGAAGCTCGAGATTTTGGAAGCTCGAGCTTTTTTTATTGCTCGAAATCATGTCAGGTACTGCAAAGTGACCCATTGCGGCTGTTCGGCTGGTGTGTCATAAAACACCGAGATCGCCTCGAGAATATTGGATTTTAAGCTTTGCCAATCGTCTGCTTGCGTAAAAATGGCTTTACCCAAAGCTCGAGCGTGATATCCACCTTCTTCGGCATCGCGGATTTCAAATGCCAATTCGGTCATGGCTTGAGTTTATCACCTCGGGTTATTTTTGATCTATAAACTCGGTTGGGACGTTATCCACCAGCCAGACGTTGTTTTCAGAGCGGTAAAAGACAAACCCAGATTCAACCATTGCTCGAGTGTTTACCTCTAATATCACCAGTTTGCCGTGTCGTGCTCCAACTTTAGAGGCGGTTTCAAGGTCGCTCGAGAGGTGAACATGATGGCGTTTCATGCGTTGAATGCCCGTCTCGAGGATGCTGGGCAGAAATCTTGTGGCAGTGCCGTGATACAGGGTTTCTGGTGGGGTTAAGGCTTTAAACTCGAGATCGACGTTGGTGCTGTGCCCTTGGTTGGCACGAATTCGAGTGCCAGTTTCGTCAAAGCCAAAACGTTGCTTGCTGTTATCGCTCACAACTTGATTCAAGGTTTCCCTCGAGATTCGCATTCCGTGTTTGGCGCAAGCCTCGAGCAACGTATCAACGTTGACCCATCCCCCAGCCTCGAGCCTGATGTCAATGTCTTCGGGCGCGTGACGCAAGTGTTTGCTTAAAAATTTTGAAATTTTCGTAAGGTTTTCCATGCCTGTATTCTTGAGGGTTTCAGATGCTACTGCAACCGCCACTTGGCACAGTGTAGGCTAAGTGAAATGACGCAGAACCATTCAAAGCTCGAGTTTCAGGCTCGAAGACCAGAAGAATTGCAACAGCGGGCGCTCGGGTTTTATGAACAGATCAAAACCCGTCGCAGCGTGCGCGATTTTGCCAGTACCCCAATTCCAAAAGACGTGATCGAAAACGCGATTCGGGCGGCGGGAACAGCGCCAAACGGGGCGAACCTTCAACCCTGGCATTTTGTGGCGGTTTCAA
>CAXTTL010000289.1:0-5469 GCA_964247135.1 uncultured Deinococcales bacterium
CGCTCCAGCAGCACAGGACACGCCTCCAACGGCTTACGGCTCGTCTCTTCCTGCGCCGTCCGTGGAGTCCAATTCATATGTTCAACCAAACGCTTACGCCCAAGTCTCACGTCCTCGTGTTGGCAACGTTGTGCGCGTTCAACAGCCATCTCAGGCTGGTCGCATGTTTAAGTTGAAACGTCCGGTGATGGCGGCGAGCATTAAGAAATTCAATCCAAAAACCAACGCGAGTGCGGTTTTGGTAGCGCCTCGAGTTCAAGCCTCATCCGCTCTAGCCGTTGCCGACAATGCTGCTCCCCCAACCGCTTCGAGTTCATTGCGAATTTCGGTACAGAATACGGTTCGCCCCGCCACGTCTGGGCTGCAGGTCGCCACCAAACCAACCTCGAGCACGGGCGTTCGATTGGCAAGTCAGGAAGTGATTCGTGCGCCTCAAGCCAGCGTGCAAGCCGGCGCTGGTGCTCGGGCATCTCAAGCGACCATGCAAGTCGGTGCAGGTACTCGCGCTGCCGGGTCTGTTGTTGGTGGCAATCAAAATACTGTTCGCCCTTCTCAGGCAGCCATTCAAGCCAGCTCTGGCAATCGCGGTTCGACTGCGACCTCGAGTGTGCCTGCTGTGAATTCAGCCTCGAGTGCCGTTGCGAATTCGGTGGCGTTTAAGAATGATAAAGCCCCAGCTTCGACGGCGAACAGTTTTGTTAAACCCGAGCAAAACATTTCGGGTCAAGCGCCGAGCGTCGCGGTGCAAAACACAACGCGCCTTCAACCGCAGTCAACCCAAAATGCAACCCCTGCCGCGACTGGTACAGTTTTTTTACGCACGGCGAACACCCCTTCTGGCGCATCGCAAACCAGTGCCGTGCGTCCTTCTGCGGCTGCGGGTGGGGCTTCGTTGTACTCCCGATCGGCTCCTACTGCCCCTCCATCGGCTGGCTCTTCGGCTGGCGGCGCGAACCCTGCGGGGGCTGGACCTTCCGGTGAGGTGAATGCGCAACTCGAGCAACTCGCCGTGCCGCCTGGCACCTTGATCAATGGCACGCTGGCCACGGGGATCATCGTGGTTGAAGGTGGCAAACCAGTTCCAGTTGTGGTCACCGCAGAGGGGGGTTATACCTTCCTCGGTTTGGCGACCTTGAACCAGGCGTACCGCATGGAGATTAACTTTGTTCAAGCCGTGTTTCAAAACAAGCTTTATGCCACGCAGGGCTTGGCGTATTCACCCGATGGTGATCCCGGTTTGGTCGTGAAAACCGAGGACAAAGCCCCGTCGCTGGTGAGCGACTTGTTGCGTGCGGGCATCGGAGGCGTTGCCAGTTACGTCAAGGGTTTGTCTGAAGCCTCGAATATTTCCTATGGTAGCGATGGTAAACCCGTGACTCAAAGCAAACAAGCCCCGCCGCTCGAGTGGGCAATTGCTGGCAATATTGCGAATTTGTTTCAAGTTCCGACCGACGCTCGAGCTTTGGTTCGCTATTCGGAGGTCAAGCGCGGCACCCAATTGCAAGTCTTGGTCGGGTTTTCGGGTAATACTGGGACCAATGGAAAGTAGTTTGCGACGTTTGAGGGCTGACTTGTTGGTTGATCATGCGCTCAGTTTGAACCAAGTGGCTCGAGTTTATGATTTGGGGGTTGCCGATTTGGCAACCCCTGATTTTTTTTTGTCCAAGGCTCGTTTGAGCAAATCTTGCAAGTCGGTGGTTGAAGATGAGGTAAGTTTTGTGCTCTTGAATGCTGAGTTGTCGTCCCTGGCTGGCTTTCGGCTTCGTCACCTGGCTGGGGTTGCCGCGATGCGTCATGGTTTGCAGGTTTCAACTGAGGATTGGGTTTCCGATGCGTCGGGTGTACACGGCACGAAACAGCCCGATGCAGTTTGGTCGGTCGGTCACAGCGTGTCGGCAATCGAATATGACGCAGGATGGTACTCGATTAAGTCGTTAAGAGCCAAGCTCGAGGCATTTCAAATGATTTTTAGTCATCAAATTTGGGGTTGCCCGTCGACTGCTCGCTCAAACACCCTAAAACGGCTTGCGAATGAAATGGGTTGTTCAGATCGCTTCGAGGTCATGGTAGCCCCCTGGTGTTGATCTCAGGACAAAGCAGCGCATTTTCTGCGGTGGTTTGTTTGATAGTTTTGGACGCTCGAGCATGACCAGCCAAAGTTTTGCTTTTCGTTCGAGTTTGACGTGACGTATGAAAACCAGTTTGGCTCGATTCAGGTTTTTAGCTCCGTGCGAGGTGATCCAAATTGGCTGATTTTCCAACAGCCCGTGTGTGGTGGTGGTGCTTCGTTTCAAGATACTTCCGCCAGAATTGAGTAATTCTTTTTCAAGTAAAGATTTGATGACGTTACGGACAATTGTTTCACCTTTGGTACGGGTTGCTTTTGACAGCACAACCAATGTTCCTAAGCTGGTGTTCACGGCTCGGATGGAGCCAGTTTTGATAGCGTTTGAAACCAGTGTTGTGGAGAATTTGCGTTCGAGCGCTTCGAGTTTTATGGCTGTGTTTTGAGCCACATAGTCAGTGATGATTGCCATTGTCTTTTGCAAGTGCAAATTACCCGTTGGAGATGACTCTCGAACGGGCAATTGATTGGTTGTTGGTGCATTGTTCATCAGTACAAGGGTACACCTTCGATGTTTGGGATGCCGTAACCTTCGGGCACGGACACCCAGCCTGTATGCACCCGAGGCAGCGCATGGGTGATCGGCATTGGAGTGGGCATTGGTATTGGGGTTAGCGTGACGACCGGTGGGATGACGCTGACGATGTCGAGCCTGTTGCATTCGCGCCATAAGATTGGGACACGAGGGCTGATCTCGACGTCGTACCTGGCTTGGACTTCCATGATCGGCACGTGCCCGATGCCTTCGTACTCTAGGACAGTGGCCGCGCCGGTTTTGCCTTTGGGTTTGGGTCCAGCTCCAAAAAACGAGCCGAAGGTGTCTGCCCATTGGTAGGTTCTGGCGAAAATATCCTCGCGGGTGGTGAGTTTGGTTTTGGCATCCTCTAAAGCTTTGATGCCAGGATCGTTGATTTGGAATTGTTCGGTCGGCAGTGTGACGAGTAACTTTTTGGCGATACTGATTGGCAGCATGTTGAGAAATGGGTAGTTTTGCAAAAGATACTGCATGGCGCGAATGTCGGTTCCCATTTCGTTTCCTGCAAGTTCGACGTATTGGGCTGGGTTGGGCGTAAAGTTCATGACTGGTAACACCAAAGAGCCGGTATTTTCAGTCGGTAATATGGGTCTTAATTGCGACCACATCAATCCGGCTGGCGCATTGTTGAGAATCGTCTCGTAGACGGTCTTCCAATATTCGGGGTAATAGGTGGTCACCGCGTGGGTGATTGCCTCGGTGTAGTTTTGCGTGATGGCTCCCCAGTCGGTCCACAAGGTTCCATCACCCAGCCCACAGATGCCTGGCATCGAGGTTGGAAAGCCGATGCTTAAGCCGTCACAAAAACGGTCTTTGGGGTAGATAACCAGGAAGTTCCCGTCCCACGCACCAATTTGGCTGTCGAAGTTTGCGCCGACGAAACAATTCACGGCAAATGCGAGCGTCGAGTTGATGGCGGTATTGGCACGCCAGAAAGTTCGGGCATCGTAATCGTTCCAGGCTCGAGACAACTTCTCTTCGATGGTTTTGGCAGCGTCCTCGGTGGTGAATGGGACGCTCCATTCGTATTGTAAACAGCTTTTAAAGTTTTTGGTTAAACACTCTTGATAACGTTGCCACTGAATCACTTCGATAAATGGGAGTGCCCGTCGCGGGTCGCCCTCTTTGACGCCCGCCGTTGGGATAGGCATTGATTCAATCATTGAGACGACACCGACCGGCGCTTGGGTTGATCCGTTGGCTGAGGTTTGTCCGGTCATGGCAAAAAGCACTGCCAGTCCAAGACCGGTCAGTGCTGTCAGAACAAAGTTGGTCTTCATGGCTTATTTGAGCCAGATTCCCGAGGTGAGGATGACTTGGTTGTGGACCACGTAGGTTTTGTCAGTGGTGAAACTCGAGAGAATGCCGATATCGGCGTAGCGCGTTTGGTTCATCTGCAGGGTAAAGGTTTGGGTTCGTTTGCTTTTAGCCGAAACCGTGGCGATGTTTTTTGAGATGTTGCTTGGGATTAAATTGGCGACTTCAATGCCATCAGCGTTTTTGATGTTGATGATTACCAGGTTTTCTGGTGTCATGACTGGTTTGGTGCTGCGATTGTCGAGCACCAATTTGAGTGTTGCCACACCGGATTTGTTGATGTTGAAATCCAGATAAACTTGCACGTCGTTTGGAAGCTCGACACTGCGCTCGTAAGGCATGGTCCAATTGCCGATGGTCAGATTGGTTCCTGAAATAACTTCGTTGTTGCTTGCCGAAACGGTACTGGAATCTGTGGGTTCTGGGGTGTTGGTTAAGGTTGAGGTGGTTGTTTGGCTGGGTTTGGCGGCTGCCGGGGGGGTTGGCACGGGTGCTGGTGCGGGTTGCGCCGGAGCTGGCTGCGCAGTCGTTGCGGTCGGATTGGCGGCGGCTGGAGTAGGTGTTTCAGTGGCGACCGGTTCTGGTTTGGTCTCTTTGATGACATAACGTTTTGGTGAGTTCACGCCGTTGATTTTGAGGGTAAACATCAGCGTTCTGCCACCGGCTTCGACGATCAGGTCTGTCGCGCCGTTGGTGGCACCGGTCGAGAGGTAAATTTTGTTGGCGCTGACATCGGCTTTGACGAGCGTGGCTTTGCCGCTCGAGACTTGATCGACGTCCGCCCAGAATTCGACCACGGTCAGGTAGCCGGCAGATACCGTGATGCTGCCTGGTCGGGTTTCGAGGTCGGTGGCGTAATAGGTGGTCAGGACGCTGGCCGATGATTGGGTGTTGGCGGTGCTTTGGGCGAGTGCTGGCGTGAACCCAACGGCCAGTACCAGTCCGAGCAGGACGCTTGTGAGTTTGATTCCGATTTTCATGTTTGTCTCCTTTACGCCGTTTTCAAAATGGATGGCGCTTCAAGAGCAATGTATGTTGTTTGGGCTAGTGCGTTTGAGGTTTTCTCGCTTTGCTTTTTTGCGGGTGTTGGAACAAACGATTTTTGAACGTGTTCTTGGAGTTTTTGCACCAAAACTTCGTACTCGGTTTGGTCTTCTGGCGTGTTCCAGTTGCCACGTTGGATTAATTTACTGATTTGGCTGAGTGGGTTGTGGGTTTTTGGGGCCTTGTTTAAATATTGCTGGATACGTTGTTTTAACTCTCGCACCGAGTATTTTTGTTCGATGGTTTCAAACAAAATCATGGATTGTGCAAGCGGTTCTTTGATGCCCTTCAAGGCGATGGCATGTTCAACTTCAATGTTGCCACACTCGAGTTGGAGCCTGATATTTTCGGTCAGGGTGAGCAGGGGCATCCTGAGTTTTAAAAAACTTGCGAGTGTGAGTTTGCTGGTGCCATTTTCAAAAATGATTGTGAGTTTTTCGTCGATTGT
>CAXTTL010000290.1:0-5387 GCA_964247135.1 uncultured Deinococcales bacterium
GAGCCTTTGACCTCACCTGAAAGTTTAGACTTTCTTGGTGCTGTCATGACACAAGTTTTATTGCTGTCTCGAGTGGCGGAATATAGATTTGGAGCTATGATTTTGTTGTGAAGTCGCCGCCGTACATGCTCGAGCTTCAAAAATCACAACGACAGAATCCAACACCAGCCGAAGAAATCCTGTGGCGGGTTTTGCGTGGTGGAAAGCTCGAGGGGGTGCGGTTTTTGCGGCAGAAAGCGTTTGGGCGGTACATTGTGGATTTTTACTGCGCCAGTGCCAAATTGGTGATCGAATTGGACGGTGAAGTGCATGACACGGTTGAAGCCCAAGTTTACGATGCCGTGCGAACCGAGACAATGGAAGCTCGAGGGTTGCGGGTGTTGCGTTTTCGCAATGATTTGGTGCTCGAGGAACTGCCTGAAGTGGTCAAGAAAATCTACTAATGAGTAGATTGACAACTATCTACATTCATGTTAATTTACGTTCGTGGCGAAAATTCCTCCATTCACTGACCAAGGCATATTGCCACCAGGTGATTACCCTCTAACCTTCCTCGAGTTACGCCAATCTATGCTTGTTGGGTACGCAACACCAAATTGGGATGCAGCTTGGCGTTTATCACTCGTCAACCAATGCGAAATCATGGTCAATCAACTGTGGCAAGTAGGCATTACAGAGATTTTCCTTGACGGTTCGTTTGTCGAAGAAAAATCTCACCCAAACGACATTGACGGCTATTTTGAATGCGACCTGCATCAGCTTGCCAGTGGCGATTTGCAACGGCAATTGAACGTACTCGACCCACACAAAATCTGGACTTGGGACGCAAGCTCGAGACGCGCTTATCGGGGTGATTCCAAGAAGCAACTTCCCATGTGGCATCGCTACCGAACCGAACTTTACCCACACGTTGGACAGCCTTCAGGCATCCAAGATTCTCTTGGGCATCAATTGACATTTCCATCCGCATTCCGTCAACAACGGAATACGCACGCACCAAAAGGCATTATCAAAATTCTCAAAGATACAGGAGGAGGTCAAGCATGATCCGCACCGAAAGCGAATACCGCAAAACGCTCGAAAGACTCGAGCAGAACAAAACCCAGATTCGCTCACAGCGCCAGCATCTCGAGGCTCAAGGTTTCAGCACCGACCAAACTGATCGGGTACTGCAACCCTTGCTGTCCTTTCAAGCTCAACTCGAGGAAGAAATCGAAATTTATGACCGTCTGCGCCGAGGCGAACTGCCAACGCTTTATTCATTAAGTGACATTGGACAATGGTTGATCGGCGTTCGGATTTCGCAAGGTTTAAGCCAAAAAGAACTCGCAGGGCGATTGAACGTTTCCGAACAACAAATTTCGCGTGACGAACGCAACGAATACCACGGCATTACCGTAGACCGAGCCGAGCAAATACTGCAAACAATGGGCGTGCAATACCGACTCGAGGATGACACGCTAGGACAACAAGCGTTTACCGAAACCAAAGCCGTTATTGCTCGAGTATCACCGCCCCAAACACCAGAAATGCCACCACTAAGTTTGCCAGATCAAGTGGCGGTGTACTTGCGGGCAGATCGAAAATTAAAACCCGAAAATGCGGTGCAGTTGGCAGAAATTTTTCGACTGGCGTATCAAGCAATATCAAGTGAAACTTCAGAAAATGATTCTCAGAAGGCAACATGAGTAGTTAAAAGGAGCGGTCAAAATGTCAACCAACTTTATCGAAACGCCCAAAAACAATTTAAACATGCGATCCATAGAAGAAAACGCGCTGTTAATTCGGCAACAACTTGGAATCGATTCCGTTGAGGCATTTGATCCATTTGAGATTGTTAAACGATCTGGAACAATCATTAAGTTTTCAGATGAAATCGAGGGAGTTTCTAAAGAACTGAAAATTGATGCAAAAACATGGTCTGGAGGTGGTATGCCAATGCAAGATGGTAAATATGCCATCCTGCTCAACCCAAATCAGACTCGTGAGCGAATGAACGTAACAATTCTGGAGGAAGTAGCCCACAAATATTACGGACACATACCAAATGTTTTAGGAGCAGATGGGCGACTTTGCTTCGATAAATCTGAAGAAGACGAAGCTTATTGGACTGCGGCAGCTATTTTAGTACCGTCAAAAGTATTAGCAATGGCAATGTATAAAAAAGAGCCTGCTGTTGAACTAGCAAAGCTCTATGGTGCAAGCGTTGAGTTGGTGGAAATGCGAATCAAGCTTCTTAATTTTTGGACAGAATATAAGAAGCAGTTGAATGACAAAGAGGAGTTACGATACGCATGACTACCAATGAAGTTAAAGCAATTCATATTCTGGAACAAGCACGACCCATATCACTTCGTACTTATGACCAAATCCCAATGAATAGTCAAGATTTATTAGAACAGGCAAAACGAGTTGCACCTCAACTCGCAGGGAAATCCATCGCCTTCATTGGAGATCATGATGGTACGAGTTTGATGCTGGGTTTGCTGGCACATAGTGGAATTCTCGATTTGCCCAAGAAAATATTACTTTTAGACTTTGACGAACGTTTGCTTGCAGTTGCCCAACTTTTGGCTGCCAAATACGGTTTTGCAGAAATTCTTGAAACTCGTTTATATAACGTTTTTGATAAATTGCCCGAAGATTTAGTAAGTCAATACGACGGATTTTATACAAATCCGCCTTATGGAGCTAGCAATGATGGCGCTAGTGTTCGCCTTTTTATAACTAGAGGTTTTGAGCTTCTAAATAGTAATGGAATTGGCTATGCAATAATCCCCAAGAGTCAAAAAAGATCTTGGACACTCGCTGCTTACAGAAAAACAAAAGATTTTCTTTCTGAATATGGTTGGCAAATTGTCAGTAAGATCGAAAATCTTCATGGATATAAACTAGATGATGATCCTACACTACGTTCAGCTTTTATCAAACTAGAAAAATCTAATCCAGGAAAAGTAGATTCACAGATGCCGTGGGCAGGTCGAGATGTTACACACATTGAGATTCCTAATTTTTATGGACGTAGTGTAGAACCACCCTATCCAAATTTCATTTCTCGAGATGGGTATGAAGTTTTTAAACCTGATATTATTTTGAGTGAAAAGGTAAATCATGAACCAACCAGCAGCCTGGATTTTTCAAGCCAACCCGAACAAGTACAATATCCGTCAATCGCTGCGGATTGAAGCCGAAGAATTCTGGAATTGTAAACAACACCTTCACAAAATCAAAAATAATGATCGCGTGTTGGTTTGGATTTGTGGCAAAACACCAGGAATTTATGCAGTTGGAACGGTTGTTTGTGAACCTGTATTTCAAGCTGATTCTGTTAAAGGAGTTGGCTATTGGGCTAATCCAGTTGACGGTCTAAGACCACTTCCTCGAGTTCTTGTTCGTTATGACCGAGTGCTACTCGATAGACCGTTATTAAAATTGTATCTTCAATGGGACCCAGAATTATGGAACTTAAGTCTATTCCGACAACCTCGAGGCACAAATTTTAAAGTTACACCCGAAGAGTGGGCTGCTCTTGAGATATGGCTTCAAAAATAAAAGGAGGTTTTGTGTGAGGAACTATTTTCCTTCTCAACTCGTAAATAAAAGTATGAAAAATCTTTTTAAAGTTACTGAGTCTCAGGCGTGTGTCTATGTTGGCATAATTGTATTATTCGCCTCTTCTGTAAGCTACGTTTTTTCAATAGAAGCGTTTTTTCAGTCAATTCAACTTCAAAAAGCTTCTGTATCTGTTCTTACAGGATTTGGATTTTATAAATTCTGCCAAACATTTACTGAGCAGTGGAAGAATTTTGGACTGGCACAAATAGCGCCTCATTTAAGATTCACGATGAAACTTCTTCTAGCTTCAATGGCAATATTGATGTGCGGTATGATCTCTTGTGCATTCATAGAATATCAAAATGTAGTTGTGCCTGGAGTTCTTCTTTTGGTATTCACAATACTTTATGGGAATGTCTTTCGAGGTGGGTTTGAGATAATTTTACAAACATACCTCATTGAACATGATCCCGAAATGCTAATGCTGAACAGTGTTGTTGGAAATTAAGTAACTTGATTAGACAATTCCCTTCTCACGCAAACGCATAAAGTATCTCGAGAATCACCTTCGCATACTCATCTGGTTTCAACCCGCGTTTCTCGAGTTTCACCCCTGGCGGGTATTTGGTAACTTCTAATTTAACGCTCGAGTTTCGTAAGGCTTTCGCGTCGTAATCCAGTGTCGAGTTTGGCGCCAAGTTGACGCTGATTTGCGTCATGCTCTCAGATATACTCATCACGCCTTTGCTGTTCGCCACCACCCGTAATCGTGCCAGGTCAAAGAAGTTTTGCACTTCCCTTGGGGCGCTGCCGTGTTTGGATTTCAGTTCGCGTTCGACCCTGGAGACTTCGCCCAGCGTGGTGCTTTCCGACAAACGCCCGTAGTATTCGATGCGTTCCATTTCTTCGGGGATGTAACTCGGCTCGAGCCTCGCGTCTACTTTCAGGTCGATTGCCATGCGTGGCGCTGGGGCTTTGTAATCGCCTTTCAGTTTGCCGATGGCTTCCGCCAGCAGTTCGGTGTAGACCTCGAGCGAGACCATTTGAATGTGCCCGTGTTGCTCTGCGCCCAGAATGTTGCCGATGCCGCGAATTTCCATGTCTTTTTCGGCAAGAAGGTGTCCGCTGCCAAGGTCGGCAAGGTCAGCAATCGCCCACAGTCGGCGTTCGGCGGTTTCGGAGATTCTGGGAGGGTAGAACAGGTAGGCGTATGCCTCGAGTGCCCGTCGTCCGACGCGTCCACGCAGTTGATAGAGTTGCGCCAGTCCCAGTCGGTCAGACCGTTCGATCAGGATGGTGTTCGCTTCGGGAATATCCAGCCCCGATTCGACAATCGTGGTGGCGATCAACACGTCGTAAGCGCCCATTTCAAAGCCCATCATGACTTCTTCAATGTCGTCATCTGCCATCTGTCCGTGCGCCACGGCAATGCGGGCTTCTGGCACAAGGGTTTGAATGTAACGGGCGCGGTTGCCAATGCTGGTAACACGGTCATGAATGTAAAAGGTTTTGCCGCCGCGTTCCATCTCGAGCAAAATCGCTTCGCGCACGGTGGCAGGATCGAACGGCGAGAGCATGGTTTGAATCGGTTTGCGCCCTGCGGGTGGCGTGGCAATGTGGCTCATGTCGCGCAAGCCGACCATGCTCATGTAAAGGGTGCGCGGGATTGGTGTGGCGGAAAGTGAAAGCACGTCAATCGCGTTTTCTGGGTTCAGGTCAACTTCGGCATTGTTTTTGGGTTTATCCCCAATCACGTTGCCCATGACCGCCTCGAGACTCATGGCGACGCTCGAGGCTGCGCTGGCAACACCTGCACCCAGGGCGGTTTCTTT
>CAXTTL010000291.1:0-5331 GCA_964247135.1 uncultured Deinococcales bacterium
AATACCGAGACTCAATCGACGCAATCAACCTCGAGATTCTGCAACTTCTGTCCAAACGCGCCAGCGTGGTCAGCGAAATAGGCAAGCGCCAAACCGAACTGGGACAACACCATTACGACCCCAAACGCGAGTCGGAAATGCTCGAGAAACTTTCCGCCGCCAACCCAGGACCTTTTGCAGGCAGCACGATCAAACAACTGTTCAAAGAAATCTTCAAAGCCAGCCTGGATTTGGAAGAAAAACAAGACAAACCCAAACTGAAATACTCGAGAAAAGCCAAAGCCGAAAACACGACTGTGGTTGTTCAACGCGGCGACGTGCGCGTGGAATTTGGCGGCGCTGAAAAAGTCTTGATTTCTGGACCGTGCAGCATCGAATCCTGGGAGCAAATGGAAAGCACCGCCGCGTTCGTGGCGTCTCGAGGGGTGAAATTATTGCGTGGCGGCGCGTACAAACCCCGCACGAGTCCTTACGGTTTTCAAGGCTTGGGCGAGGAAGGACTTCAATACGGCGCGAAAGCCGCCGCGATGCACGGGCAGGTTTTCGTTGCCGAAGTCATGGATACCCGAGATGTAGCCCTTGCCGCACATTACGCCGACATGTTGCAAGTTGGCACGAGGAATGCCCAAAATTTCGCGCTGTTAAAAGAAGTTGGCAAGGCTGGGAAACCAGTCTTACTCAAACGTGGCATGAGCAGCACCATGGAAGAATGGCTTTTGACCGCCGAATACATCCTCTCGAGCGGCAACGACCAGATTGTACTCTGCGAACGCGGCATTCGGACTTTCGAGAAATGGACACGCAACACCCTGGACTTGAGCGCCGTAGCCGTGGCGAAACTCGAGACGCACCTGCCCGTGATTGTGGACGTGACCCACGCCGCAGGACGCCGCGACATCTTGATTCCACTCGCCAAAGCCGCCCTTGCTGTCGGCGCTGATGGTGTGCATGTCGAAGTTCACCCGAACCCTGCCACGGCGCTGTCCGACAACGAACAACAACTGGATTTCGCTGGTTTCGATCAATTCATGCTCGAGGTCAAACCCATGCTGGGTTGGAAGTAATTCACGTTTCATCCAGCTCGAGCGACGTAAACTAAACCGATGCTGAAAAACATTTTCGATGCCATCATGAAAGTCACCGACCCACGCCCGAAGTACACGGGCGCGAGGTGTCTGGTCGAACGTCAAGTGGTCGGGGGTTGTGATTTGTGTATGCAAGCCTGCCCACACGATGCCGTGCGAATCACCGACCGCGTTGAAATCATCGAAGCCGATTGCACCGGTTGCGGGTTGTGCGTTCAAGTCTGCCCAACCGGAGCGCTCGAGTACGAATTGCCGCCGATGCTGGCGAGCCTGAAAAATCAAGGCACGACCTACAGTTTGGCAATGGGCAACGACCGCGTGAACACCAGCCTCAAATGCTCCAAAGTCCCAGGAGACTCGCCCACCATCGAATGCTTGGCTCGAGTCAGTCCCAGCATGATTCTGGCATCTAGCGCCTGGGGGCAAAAACTGACGATGGTTCGCAACGATTGCAGCACGTGCAGCCTCGGCGGGGGCACCGTGCCGCAAGCCATCGAAAACGTGCTCGAGATTGCCAGGGCGTACCGCGAAAACATTGGCGCGGTCGTGGCAGAAGTCGTGCAATACGGCGTCGATGAGACCACCAAACTCGAGCCTGAACCCAAACCAGTGCCAACCGCACACGTTGCCGTGAATGTCTCGAGGCGTGATGCGTTTAACGTGTTCGGCTCGAGCTTGAAACGCACCACCGCCGATTTGATCCCCGAAAATCCTTTCCCTGGCATCAACACCAAACTCGAGGTTGCACCCGTGCCGGATGAATGGACGTGGCGCAAAAAAGCCTTGCGACCAAAACCCGAAAATGAAATGCTCCAATACTGGCCCGCGCCAATCGTCAACGACGACTGCATTTTCTGTCCCGTCTGTCAGAACGTTTGCCCGACCAATGCTGTCACCCGAACCAGGGAAATGGATGGCACGTTTCAGATCATGCTCGAGACGGCAGCGTGTACGGGCTGCAACGCCTGTGTGGTGTCGTGTCCACCCGCCGCCATGACCTTGGAGCGTCAAGTAAAATTTGGGCTTCTCGAGCAAACCGTGATGCTTCATGAGGGAAGCGGGGAGTAATCCTCGAGTTTTGCGCTTTTCAGGAACAGGCGAATTCGTGCGGGCGCAGCAAGCAGCGCCCCTACAAAGAACCGTGAATCCGAAATTGGTCAATAAATCAGATGGTAATTTTACATATGCCCTGGAAATTGTCCTCGAGTTGAAAGTCCCAGCCTAAAATTTGCTAAACTGCGGTCATGTTTCATATTCCCAAAAACCCAGTCGCCTTAACGTCTTGGATGGTCGGCAATTTGTCATTCGCCTTTTTCGTGTTCTGGACTGCCACAAGCTTTTTCCCAGGCACGGAATGGACACCTGGCGCGATGCTGGTCGAGTTTGGCATCACCGCGCTCAGTTTTGCCATCGGTTTGTACCTCATGCACATCAACAACGATTAAACCAGACAACATTGAAGCTCGAGTCGTTCAGGCTCGGGTTTTTTCGTGCTTCTCCCCTATTCAGGCATCTGGGGGCGCACGGGATTAAATGTTAATCTGCGCGTATTCTCAGGGGAATCTCGAGCGAGGTTTCAAGGCTTGCAGTCACACGTTTTTGGAGGTTTTAAATGCGTTACTTAACGGCGGGCGAATCTCACGGTCCGCAACTAACCACGATTCTCGAGGGTTTACCAGCGCAAATTCCGTTGCTCGAGTCTGATGTCAACGCTTGGTTGGCAAGGCGGCAATTGGGCTACGGGCGCGGGCGCAGAATGCAGATTGAAAAAGACACTGTGGAATTTTTGTCTGGCATTCGCGCTGGACGTACCACGGGCGCACCCATCACTTTAAAAATCGAGAATTCAGATCACAAAAACTGGCTCGAGATCATGGATGTCAACCCTGGCAACGAGCCTCGCAAGAAAGCCTTGACCGCAGCCCGTCCTGGTCATGCCGATTTGGTGGGCGGCATGAAATACCGTCACAAGGATTTGCGCGATGTCCTCGAGCGAGCCAGCGCCAGGGAAACCGCGTCTCGGGTGGCGGTGGGCGCAATCTGCCTCAAGTTGCTCGAGGCGTTGGGCGTTGAGGGCGCGAATTTTGTGGATCGGCTCGGCGGGATTTCCTCGAGCGTGCCGTTCTCTTGGGATGCGCTCGAAACCATAGAAAACTCGCCAGTTCGCTGCCTGGACAAAAACGCCGAAAGTTTAATGATTGCCAAGATCGACCAAGCCAAAGAAAACGGTGACACCCTGGGCGGCGTGCTCGAGGTTCGCTTTCGTGGTTTGGTGCCAGGTTTGGGATCGTACTCGCACTGGGACAGAAAACTCGACGGACGCATCGGGCAGGCAATCATGGCAACCCAAGCCGTCAAAGGCGTGGAAATCGGACACGGCTTTGACAACGCCGACCAACCAGGCTCGAGCGTCCACGATGCCATTTTTTACCGCAACTCGAGCGCATCAAAAGGCGCTTACGACCGCAACACCAACGGCGCGGGAGGACTCGAGGCGGGCATGACCAACGGCGAGGAGTTGATCGTTCGTGTGGCTCTCAAACCAATCGCCACCCTGATGAAACCCCTGCCCACCGTCGATGTGGTCACGCATGAAGCCGCCGACGCCGCCCGAGAGCGTTCTGACACCACGGCTGTTCCTGCGGCTGGAATCATCTTCCAATGCGTGATCGCCATTGTGCTCGCCGAGGCGTACCTCGAGAAATTTGGTCGCGATACCCTGCCAGAAATGCTCGAGCGACTGGAAGAATACAAGAAATTTATTGCCACGTACTAACGCTCGAGGTTCAGGATGCCTGTGACTGGCGTAAACTTGGTTTGAACGAATCACAAGGGAGACACCAACATGGACGCAAAATTGCTCGAGGAACTGCTCAAAACACTCCAAGCTCGGTTTGTTAAAAACATGCGCCGTCACGAAAAAATCGATTGGAAAGCCGTGCAAGCCAAATTAAACGCCAACCCCAAAAAACTCGAGGCGCTGTTTGAAATGGAAAACACGGGCGGCGAACCCGACGTTGCTGGATACGACGAAAAAACCAAAGCGTTTATCTTTTACGATTGCTCGCCAGAAACGCCAGCCGGCAGGCGCAGCATTTGTTACGACCGCAAAGCGCTCGATTCACGAAAAGAAAACAAACCCCGCACCAACGCCCTCGAGATGGCAGCCGCCATCGGCATTGAAATGCTGACCGAGCAAGAATACCGGGCTTTGCAAGAACTGGGCGAATTTGACCTGAAAACCTCGAGTTGGGTGAAAACGCCAACCAAGATGCGCGACCTTGGTGGAGCGCTGTTCTGTGACCGTCGTTTTGATGTTGTGTTCACGTACCACAACGGCGCGGAATCGTATTACGCGGGTCGGGGTTTTAGAGGGAAGCTCGAGGTTTAAGGTTTGAACGAAGTTGTGCTGAAGGGCGTTGATGCGCTGGATCGAGACGCGAAATAAGTTTGTTGCTGCACACTGATGTTTGAAGGAGTATGAAATGAGCATTGTTGCCCCATCAGATATTACCCTTACCTCTAGAACGCACCGTTTTTTTGATGACCTTATTACAGCACTTGCATCACAGGCTGCATTGACTGCCGGTTATATTTCACATGCACAGGATAGAACTTATCGTTTTATGGATGAGGCGGAAATGTAATTAGGCTGCCTAACAAAACGCGATGGCATATCCAGTCTAGAAATTGGAGTTAAGCCTGAAACTATGTTAACTCCAATCACAAAGTTTGGATGGCCAACATCCCTTGAGTTGAAGTTTCGAGTTATGGAGAACATGGGAAGCACACCAGTATCAGCCTCCCCAACTACCCCAACAACATTCACCTTTACTGGGATACAAAGAATTCTTGCCAACATTATTGAACATGCTTTTATCGCATATTACGAACGCTATTCAGACGAAATTAATAATGCAAGAAGTAGGGCTGGACCTGGTGGATTACCAACTCTGGCATTTGCCAATGTCATTCGTAACTCTTTCGCACATGGTGGTATTATTCATTTCACCAGAGATAAGGCAGGGGTAACAGTATCTTGGAATGGTTTGTCCTACTCAGATGCAGAGAATGGTCGTCAAATTATGTACAATGACATTAGCCAGGGTGATGTAATTTTACTCATGTTAGAGATGGATCAATTATTTTAAATCTAATGGGAATTTGTCAATTATTTCAATTTTGATCGTTGTAATTCTTTGATTTCTCGAGCTTCAAGTATCATTCCCACCATTGGGATTCTCGG
>CAXTTL010000292.1:0-5230 GCA_964247135.1 uncultured Deinococcales bacterium
TGTGCCCACAAAAGCGCGTGTCCGAGTAAGGCGGTGGCAATGCCTGCCGTGCGGTGCGCGGGGCGAACGTAAACGCCCCAGATGCCAGCCGAGTGTTTGGTTTTGGGACTCCTTCCCCTGGCAATACCGGTCATGCCGATCAGGGCGGCATTTTCCTCGGCGACGAACAGGGTTTGCATGGGGTCTTGAACGATGTCACGCAGCCGCTCGAGCCACGCCGAGCCTGCACGGGCGCGTTCCTCCTCGTAATCGGCGCTGAAGGCTCCAGGCTCGAACCTGAGCGCCTCGAGTCGCAGGTCGCGGTAGAGGGCAAGGTCAGACGCTAAAACTTCGCGGATGGTGATGGTGTCGTTCATTTTGGATGCCAGCCTGGTTTGACCTGATCTCGAGGATACAACCCAGTGGTATAACTTACCATGCTTAATTTTATGATTCTCGGGTCGTAGCAGATTATTGCTGTGAACAACAAGTTTCATGGTTACAGAAACTGAGCGCTTTCTCGAATTTGGTCTGGGTTTTGGCTGGATTTTTGACCTTTGACCCGTCTAGACCCTAAACTGGGCTTGATTCATCAGTGGTAAGGTTTATCTCATCTTTATGTCGAGTAACTTCATAAAGATTTATTTAGCTTGGCTCACCGTCTACAGAATTGTCATTGCTAGCGTGTGGTTAGTTCGACCAGAGCTTCAACGCTCGAGGAGGTATACGAATGAACGTTAAGAATTTTGCAGCCGCAACAGTCACGCTCCTTACCGGTGTATTTGGATTGGGTTCCGCTTTCGCGCAGTCCCAACCTGTGGTGCGCCCTCAAGCCGTGATTGTCAACCCAGCCCCAACCGAATTAAAGGTTTCGGTGGCGCTCAACAAGCCAGGGGCTAACCCATTGTACCTTGAGGGCGAGAACCTGAAAGTTTCGGTCAATGTCAATCAGGACGCTTACGTTTACGTGTTCGACATCCAACCGACCGGCGAGATCACGGTCTTGTTGCCCAACGGTTTCCCTGGCGGTCAACAGCCATTCTTGCGTGCCGGCGAAACCCGCACCTTCCCAGGCTCGGGCGACAAGTACCAGTTGAACATTCAAGCGCCATTTGGTCCAGAAAAGATTTTTGCGATTGCCAGCAAAAATCCGCTCAACCTCTCTGGCATTATCCCGCAGGTGACAACCGGAAATTTTGTCAACGCCACCGTTCAAGGCTCTGAAGGTCTGGCGCGTCCTTTGGCTGTGGTCGTAACCCCATTGCCACCGAGCGACTGGACCACGGCATTCGTTGATTTTACCACCGCCCGTCCTGTCAGCAACGGTACCCTGGCAGTCACCAGCAACGCACCAAACTCGAGCGTTTTGGTCGACGGAACCTTGATTGGTAGCGCACCCGTCAGCGTGGCAGCCGTTCCTGGTTCGCACACCATTCGCATCAGCGCCCCTGGTTACAGCGATTACAACCAAACTGTGAACGTCAACGCCGGTCAAACCACCGCCGTGAATGCCCGTTTGAATGCGTTGCAACAAAATGGCACATTGCAAATCCTTGCGCCGAACGGATCGAGCGTTTTTGTGGACAACCGCCTGGTTGCCAACGGCAGCATCACCGGTGTCGCCACCGCCGGCAACCACGCCATTCGTGTGACCTTGGACGGTTACAGCGATTTCAACCAAACCGTCAACGTCAACGTGGGTCAAACCACCGTGGTCGATGCCCGCAACCTGCAAGCCATCGTCACCAACGGTACGCTTCGCATTAACTCGCAATCCGGTGCCGAAGTCTACGTCAACGGTCAATTCCAAGGCAACCTGACTGGCTCGAGCGCCGAATTGCCTCTGGCTGCCGGTCAGTACGCCGTGACGGTGCGTCTTGCCGGTTACCGTGACTTCCAACAGAACGTGGTCGTTACTGGTGGTCGTGTGACTGTTGTGAATGCCAACCTGCAAGCCGTGGTCACCAATGGCAACTTAAACATTGTCAACAGCGTCCGTGGTGCGAACGTGTTTATTGACGGTCAATTGGTTGGTAAAATTGGTAACAATGGTGCATTCAGCCAAAAGAACTTGGCTGCTGGCACACATGAACTTGTTATCGTCGCCGCTGGTTACCGTGGTTTCGTTCAAGAATTCACCATCAACGGTGGTCAAACCACCACGGTTGTTGCAAGCTTGTTGCGCTTGTAAAGAGCTTAGTCAACTCGAGGGGCGGAATTATTTCCGCTCCTTTTTTTGTTTGGCGTTTTCATCTTCAGATGCGTTATTCTAAAACCATGAAGTTTCAAGGTTTTCTGGTGTGCTCAAGCCTCGTTTTAAGTATTGCACTGGCAATAAATTCTGCGGGTGTCAAACAAAAAGGCATCTTGGTGGTTGGCATAGACCCGCAATTCGCGCCGTTTGAAAGTGTCAACGAAAAGCAAGAGGTGGTTGGATTCGACGCCGATCTGGCTCGGGCTTTGAGCATCAAGTTGGGTGTCAAAATCGAATTTAAGCGCCTGGCTGTGGAATCCTTGGTCAAAGCCACTGCTTCAAATGCCGTGGACATGGCAATCAGTGGCATTGCAATCAATAAAAAACCTGGGGTGATGTTCTCCGATTCGTACTTCTCGAGCGCTCCAGTGTTGGTGGTGCGCAAGGGAAATCCCAAGAAGATCACTTACCCCGCCACCAGCTTTAAGGGCTTGAATTTGGGCGTTCAAGCCAACACGACCAGCTTTGACACCGCCGATCAATACCTCAAACCCCTTGGAGCGCAAATCAAAGCTTACAATGACCTTAAATCGAGCCTGATTGACTTAAAATCGGCTGCCATCGACGCGATCATCACCGATGCGCCAATTGCAGATTATTTGGTTAAAACCGAAAACCTCGAACGCACGGGCAAACCGCTGAAGCTCGAGGAGTACGGCATGGTCTTCAAACAGGGTTCGGATTTGGTCAACGTTGCCAATGATTTGATCAAGACCATGAAGTTTGACGGCAGCTATCAAAAATTGCTCGAGAAGTGGTTGATCAACCCTTCGCGTTAGGGTTTGAGTAAAGTTTATTTGATTGCAGGCACAAGATGCGTTTCAATTTCTGTTAAGAACGCTGACAATCCGCAGCCTGCCCCTCGAGCATGGAGTACATCAAAGGGTGTTCGTTCCCAACAAGACGTTTCTCGAGTGGCATCTGATTGTGCAAGTCGATTCCAAATATCTTTGGCGCATCTTGGTTTGCCTGGCGCGTCACGCAAACGATGCGGTTCTTGGAGCGGATCAAAAGATTCAACTTCAGCCTTGATCTTCTCGAGTTCTTTTTCTTCACGTTTGTTTTTTGCCTCGAATCCTACCAGCAACCATGCTTCGCGGTAACGATCTGGTGTGCCAATGACCACTGTCATGTTGGAAATGTTTGGGGTTTTGCGCCGAAACTCATCGCGTCCTTGCAAAAGACCTTCACGACGTTCTGGTTGCCAATCAAGGTCACGCATCAAAACAGTGGCTCGCGGTTTCAGGCGTTCAGCCAAACGCAATGCCTTCAACGTGGTCACAGCCTCGGGCTTTGGTGGTTGACCATCCATTTTGACTCCCAAAATTGCAGGCAATCTGGAATCTTTGTAAAGCTGGTCGATACTTGCCCAACGCAAATAATCCGAATTTGGCAACACCCCAACCCAAGTTGGATAGGCTTCTTGGCTTAAATCTTCAAACCAATCAATTTGCTCGAGCATGATCCGTGTCGCATAACCTTTTGCCACCCGAGCATCCGAATCGTGTTCACAAGCAATCACAATTTGCGGATGCGAACTTTCAGGCACGCGATTTCTCCAAGAACAAGTCTTTCACCCAATCTTCGCCCACAAAACTCCAGAATTCACCTGGGGTCATTTCGTTGCGCCACTGGTCAAAATTCGGGTATTCCTCGAGTGGCTTGACCATTGTTCCCCATTCTGGGTCAAGCGTGACCACCCGCACTTCTTTAGGCTCGAGTTCATGGAGCACATACGGCGAGTGACTGGTTGCCACGATTTGCAAACCTGGTGTGATCGCTTGAATGTCGCGCAATGCCTTCATCAAATCCCGTACCGCTTTGGGGTGCAATCCGCGTTCGAGATCGTCAATCAGCACAACCGTATCGCCCTCAGAAGAGGCAACCGCAACCAGAATGGTAAGGGCAAAAAGTGTGCCTTCGCTAACTCGAGATGCTGGAATTCCTGTGGCATTGACAAAATCAAAAAGCAGTTCCTGTCCTGCACCCGTAGTTTCTTGAGCAATTTTTTGAAGATGTTCCTTTTCGTCTATTATGTTAAACCAATTTTTTGCAGGAACTGTCGATCTTTTTATTCTAATCCTAATAAGATTTGGAATAATATTTAATATTTTTTTCTGAATAAGATTAAATTTATCTGTATCTTGTCCTTGTAAATTAGAAAAAATAGTTGCTAATCCTTGTCCACTCTCCTCAAGAATAGGGATTTCAAGGCTACTATATGATGGATTAGAGGATATTTTTGCTGAGAATCGAATTATTTTTGCTTGAAAACTAGGTTTTAATGATTCAAAATTTTTAGGATAAAGTATTCCTTGAGAATTTGTATATAATTCATCGTCTAGAAAGATATTATACTTGTCTCGAGAAGCTTCTATAGAAATTTTAATATTTTTATTACCTAAATTTTTAAAAGAAAAAGAGATTGTTTGTTCAGTCTGATTCCTTGATTCTAGCAATTTCCAGCCTTCAACATAATTACTAGCCGAGTAATCAGAACCTAAAAAATCGGCTGGTGAATTCTTCAAATACGAAATCCTCTGAATCCCCTCGAGAATCGAACTTTTACCACTCGCATTTGGTCCAACAATCACCGTGAACGGCTCGAGCGTCAATTCAACGTTGCGCAAAGCAAGGAAATTTTGAAAACCAACCTTCTGAAGCATGAACTCAGTTTAGCACGGGGGCAACACGACAAAAAAGCTCGAGCGTTAAAACTTGAGCTTTTAAAATTGCGCTTAAATTTTAACGACGAACGCGGGTGCTTGCCAGCATGACCCTCGAGCCTGGAAGGTACGCCATCGGGCTGCGGACATTGCCACCAATCCGAATCTCGAAGTGCAAGTGAGGTCCGGTGCTGTGACCCGTCGAACCGACTTTGGAAATCAGTTGCCCTTGGCGCACGATTTGACCCACCCGAACCAGCAGTCTCGAGTTATGGGCGTAACAGTACTCGAGTCCGTCATTGCCGGTAATTTTGATGAAGTTGCCGTAGCC
>CAXTTL010000293.1:0-5127 GCA_964247135.1 uncultured Deinococcales bacterium
TCTTGTGATTGTACGTGATGACGTTCCAGAGCAAGTTGTCAGGGTTTTTGTTGTCATCAAAACCCTCCAGAAACGCCATTTCGGCACCCTGATAACGGTAAGGTTTTGTCTGGTAAAAGCGGTAGTTTGCGCCGTACCACATTGGACCACTTTTGCAACTGGTGACAATCGTTTTCGTTTTTGCCTCGAGCTGAGGGTTGCACCATTCGTTGCCGTCGGGGTTGAGCATGGGTTTGAAGCTCTGGCTTGGACGGTCAAAGGTGTAAATGTCGTAAAAATAATTGACGCCACCGTAACCAATGCCCGTTGGAAGCCCGATGTCGGTCAAGCCATCAAAGTTAAAATCATCGATCAGAAGACTGCCTCGAAATTCGGCTTGGATCATGGACGGATCAAACTCGAACGACTGCCTTTTGTTCGCCAGCGTCACCTCGAGTTTTGGGGTTTTGCCGTCAAATTTTAGGTGTATGACTTGGCGGCTTTTGCTCGAGAGCGGCACGCTGAGGTTGAAGGCTTTCTCGAGTGGGTAATGTTTGGGTTCGTTTTGTGCGAAGGCTTGAAAAAGAAAACAGATGGTGAGCAGCATTAAAATTCGGGTTTTCATGGTTTCCTTTTTATTTCTAAAATCAAGTTTCTCGAGTCTGAGGATGATTCAATGTTCGCCGGTCTTCGGCTGTCAACCACACCATCCTCGAGCGCCAGTGGGTGCTTGGCAATCCATCTTAAACCCGAAATCATGGCAGCCAAACTTCGCGCCCAAGGCACGCGCAAAATCACAGGCTCGAGTTTCCAGTGTTTTAAAAGCAGCAAATCGCCCGCACCAATTTCGCTGATCTCGAGGTAACGCCAGCTTTTGGGTTCAAAGTGCGAGTTTGGAGCGTGGTTTTCACCTCGAACTTTGTGATTCATGCCAGTTGGTCTTTCGATACTCGAGACGCCCAGCAACAACCGAACCGCGCGATTGGTGATTAAAATGGCGGCGGCTCCCGCCTGCTTAAAATCACCTCGAGATTGCAACTGGTAAAAGTAAGTTCCCAGTCCGTGCGCCAACCACAGCTCATCTTCTTCCAGCGACCACGGCTGTTGGTATGGTGTGGGTGGTCTGGACGCAAAACCGTACCTCGAGATGTGCGCGTCATTTTCTGGAAACGTCGCGCCCGTCAAAAAATGATCGGTGATTTGCTCCGCCAAGATTTCATCTCGGTTGCGAGCCACAGGGTTGACACTGTTGGTTAAGGCTCGGGTCACGGCTTCATTGTATCGGTTTTTTGATGCCGCACGTTAGACTGATTTATGTCCAAACCAAATTATCCAAACTCGAGCATCGAATCCGTTACTGACATCTTGCACGGCGTTTCCATCACCGACGATTTCCGTTGGCTCGAGGATGGGGAAAGTCAGCAGACCAAAGCTTGGGTGGCGGAACAAAACGCGTTCTCTCGGGCGTACCTCGAGCGGTGCCCAGAGCGTGAGGCGTTGGCGGCAGAATTAAAACAAAATTTTGCCAATACTTTAATGTGGACGCCAAACCGATACGGCAATCGATATTTTTACCTGCGCCGCGAAGAGGGACAAAATCAAGCGGTGTTGTACTTTAAAGACGGTTCGCTCGAGAGCTTTGAGCATCTGGCACTCGACCCGAATACCTTCTCGGGTGATGGTACAACGGCGCTCGATTTTTATCATCCAAGTCCAGACGGGAAATTGCTGGCGTATGGTTTCTCGAGCGGTGGACGGGAAATTGGTGTGCTTAAAATCAAAAATCTCGAAACCATGACAGACCTCGACCTCGAGATTTCACCGGTGCGTTACGCGGCTGTCGCCTGGTTGAAAGACTCGAGCGGCTTTTATTACACCCGAATGCCAAAACCTGGCACGGTCAGTTTTGAAGACGAAAATTATCATCGGGCAGTGTATTTTCACGCGCTCGGCACAAACCCAGACGTTGACCCTGTGGTGTTCAAGCCAGCCAACAAGGTGGCTTGGGCATCCGCATATTCCTCGAGTGATAAAAGTATTTTGTTTATTACGGTTTCTGAGGGTGCGGCGGGGCGAAATGATCTGTATTTCATGGCGCTCGAGCCGTTTGAGCTTGGTTTAAAACCAGAAGTTTTGGTGGCTGACGTTGATGCAAGTTTTAATGCCGATGTTGTGGATGGCAGGTTGTACGTGTTGACCAACCACAACGCGCCAAAATTCAAACTCATGCGAGGCAATCTCGAGCAACCAGATTTGTCAAACTGGTCTGAAATGATTGCCGAAGCTGAGCATGTGCTCGAATCGTTTGAGTTGGTCGGCGGCAAATTGATCGTGTTGCGCAGCGTGGACGTCACCTCGAGAATGGATGTTCACGATTTGGACGGTCTGCTCGAGCGTGAAATTGCGTTGCCTGGTCTGGGTTCGGTGGTGGGATGGTTTGGACGGTACGACTCGAGTGAGATGTTTTACGCTTTTCAATCTTTCACCCTGCCACAAACCATTTTTAGCCACGATTTAATAACCCTCGAGTCGAAAATCATTTTTCAAGCCGAGTCATCAATGGATTTAAGTTGCTATGAAACCCGTCAAGAATTTTTTATTTCCAAAGATGGCACTCGGGTTCCAATGTTTATCGTCTGCAAAAAGAACCTTAAGCTTGATGGCAACAACCCAACGTTGCTGTACGGTTACGGTGGATTCACTGTTTCACAGTCTCCAAGTTTTAGCGGTGCGTTGTTTTCGTGGCTCTCGCGTGGCGGAGTTTACGCGGTTGCCAACATCCGTGGTGGCTCTGAATACGGCGAGGACTGGCACAGGGCTGGGATGCTCGAGCGCAAGCAAAATGTGTTCGACGATTTTATTGCCGCCGCCGAGCATTTGATCTCGAGCGGAGTGACCAAACCCACGCGCCTTGCTTGTTACGGCGGCTCGAACGGCGGCTTGCTGACGGGTGCAATGTTGGTACAGCGACCCGATTTGTTTGGCGCGGTGATTGTTGGCGTGCCACTCTTGGACATGTTGCGTTACCACCATTTTTTGATTGCCAAACTTTGGATTCCAGAATACGGCGACCCTGACAAACCCGAGGATTTTGGATGGTTGCGGGCGTACAGTCCGTATCACAATGTCACGGCTGGCGTTTCGTACCCACCAACCCTGATTTTGACGGGCGAATCCGATTCTCGAGTTGATCCCTTGCACGCCCGAAAAATGGCGGCGCTGCTGCAAGAAAAATCCTCTGGCGATGGTCGGATTTTGCTGCGGGTGGAGCAGCGGGCGGATCATGGACAGGGGAAACCGGTCTCGAAAATCATTGCCGAGGGCGTGGACCGTTACAGCTTTTTATTGGCGACAATTTGTATCAGAGACTAAATGCTTCAAATTGATGAAGTTTTAGACTCGAGTCTCTCATCTTTAGATTACAAATTGGGTTAGTATCTTGAACGAAGTACAAAAATTCAGTTTTTGGAGGTACAAATGTCGCTTAAGGGATCGTTTGTTTTTGCCGCCATTCTCGCCACGACACTCGTCGGGTGCGGGCAACCCATCAGCACGCCAGAAGAGAGTTCGGTAGCGCCTCTGTACGGCGCCGACTCGCCGACAGCCATTCCCAACCGTTACATTGTGGTTCTCAAAAAAGGCATCGACAATCAAAACCTGGTCGAACGCATGGCGGCAGGAAACGTTTCAGACCGCGCTCGAGTCATCGGTTTTTCAAAAGCCAACCTCGAGATTGACCATGTGTACATAAGTTCTCTGGCGGGTTTTTCCGCTCGAGTTCAAGACGCCTCCTTAGCCAGTTTGCGTCAGGACTCCAGGGTTGAATACATCGAAGCCGACCAAACCATGAGCGCCGACACGACCCAAACGGGCGCAACTTGGGGCTTGGACCGTATCGACCAACGTGCACTACCGCTTGATGGCAATTACAATTACACGCCCGACGGCAGCGGCGTCAACGCTTACGTGATCGACACGGGCATTCGGATTACGCACAGCCAATTTGGTGGTCGCGCCGTCTCGGGCTTTGATGCCGTCGGCGACGGCAACGGCACAAACGATTGCAATGGTCACGGCACGCACGTCTCGGGCACGATTGGCGGTGCGACCTACGGCGTTGCGAAAAACGTCAAATTGTACGCCGTTCGCGTGCTCGATTGCGCTGGCTCGGGCACAAACTCGGGCGTGATCGCGGGCGTGGACTGGGTGACCAACAATCACATCAGCCCAGCCGTCGCCAACATGAGCCTCGGCGGCGGCGCCTCGACGGCGCTCGATTCCGCCGTGCAAAACTCAATCGCTTCGGGTGTTTTTTATGGCATCGCCGCCGGCAACAGCAACGTTGACGCCTGCACCACATCACCCGCTCGAGTTGCCACCGCCACCACCGTGGGCGCATCCACCAACACCGACGCCCGTGCGAGCTTCTCGAATTTCGGCTCTTGCGTGGACGTGTTCGCGCCAGGATTGAACATCACCTCAAGTTGGAACACCAATGACACCGCCACCAACACCATCTCCGGCACGAGCATGGCGACCCCGCACGTGGTTGGTGTGGCAGCTTTGTACATGCAGGGCAACCCAAGCGCCAGCGCCGCCACCGTCGGTGCGGCAATCACCAGCACCGCCACCACCAACGCAATCTCGAGCGTCGGGACTGGTTCACCAAACCTGTTGTTGTACTCGCCGTTGACCACTGGCGGCAACCCACCACCGCCACCGCCTCCAACGGGAACAACCTACAATGGTTCGCTTTCGGGAACGGGCGCGAACTCGTACCAGCCAAGCTCGAGCGGCTTTACAATTTCTGCCGCAACCACTTTAAAAGGTCAACTTTCAGGACCTTCGGGCGTTGACTTTGACCTGTACCTGCAAAAACGCAGCACCTCAGGAACTTGGAGCAGCGTCTCGAGTTCACTCGGCACAACCGCCTCTGAGAGCATCACGTACTCTGCCGCCGCAGGCACGTACCGTTGGCGCGTTTACGCCTACAGCGGATCGGGCAGTTACACCCTGGTCACAACACCCTAACAAAACCTGACCTCGAGCGGGCAGTCATGGTTTGACTGCCCGTTTTTGATTGATCTCGAGACTTATACCAAATTGCGGGGAACAGTCATGCTTTATCGACTGTTCCCCCGACCAACG
>CAXTTL010000294.1:0-5116 GCA_964247135.1 uncultured Deinococcales bacterium
GTAACTCGAGGCATGGTTTTGCAACTGATTCAGCCCCCGCAAGCCACGAAATTCGGCGTTCAAAAAGGCTTTGCCCTCGAGCATGTGGGTCAAATCCGTCACGCGATTTAAAGCTGTTTGCGCCGCTTGAAAATCGCGGCGGGACGCGTGGGCGTCCGCCAGGTGAAACAACGCGATTGCCAACTCACGGCGGTGCTGGGTTCTGGAAAAATAATCCACGGCTCGCTCGAGCATTGCCGGCACGGCTTGCCTCAGGTGCGTGTAGAGTTGCGCCTCGCGCAAATCGCAGATCGCTTGGGCGTTTTCGCCGTCAACCTGGGCGCGAGCCAGGCTGATGTGCGCCCGAGCACGATCCAGGTCGCGGCGTTCAAGGTAAATCACGACCAGTTGGGCTTGGGCGTAAACGCTCAGTTCCCGTTCGCCAAAGTTCATGGATTCACGGCTGACGACCATCAGGGTTTCGATGGCTTGGTCGGCGCGTTCCTCGAGCCAAGTGGTGATGCCCTCGGCAAATTTCAGCATCACCGACAACCACTGCCCAGATTCCAAAGCTGCCAAGATACCCGTGCCACGCCCGATATCTTGGCGGGCTGCATCCAACTTTCCAGAATAGGCAAAGACCAAGGCTCGGGTCGCAAAAGCCGCCGCGATTCTGAGAGGGCTGGCTTGTTTGTGAATGACGATTTGCGACAAGGATTGAATGGCTGCCCCAAAATCGCCCCGTTCAGACTGAACAAAGCCCAAACTGTGCAAAATTGCGGGACTCAACCAATCGCGCTCATCGCTGACCTCCGAGAGCATCAGCGCCTCTTCAAAAGCTATCGCCGCCCGCTCGAGATCGCCAGATTTCAAAATCAATTCCGCCCGCTCTCGAGCCAACCTTGCCCGGTCGGCGCCCGCCAAGAACAAGGCGCTCACAAGATTCAATTGATTTCGTGCCAGATCGACAAAACCTTGCGTGCGGTAGACGCTCGAGAGTTCAATCCCAGCCGCGCGTTCGCCGAGCGCAATGGCTTGAGACAGGTGCATTTTTGCCTCGAGTTGATTGCCCAGGGCGAAATGACACACGCCAACCCAACGCTCACTGCTGGGTGTTGGGTGTTCCAAGGAGGCATACACGTTCAAACCTTCGGTGTAATGACCAGTCAACACCAGGTTTTTGATCGGGTCGAAATCCGCATTAAGAGCTGCATTAAGGGCTAGAGATGTGCTCTCTTCGGGCTGCATAAGTGCAATCAGCCTAGCATCTCGCGCGGAGGTAAAAACAGATGAAAAACTTACGCGCCCTGATTGTGATCGTCTCGTTATTGATTCTTGGTGGTGTGGTTGTGGCTGGTCCTGGATCGATGGGTGGCGGAACGGTTCCGACCACGCACACCCCGTAAACGGCGTTCAGGGTTTTAGAGATCAACCCTCGAGCTGTCTCGAGGGTTTTCAATTCATCGGCAGCATCTCGAGGTCGGAAAACGGCACGACAAAACTGCCCTGCGTGATGCCCGATGGCGTGTGAAGCTCGAGTTCGCGCTCGAGTTGCTTGGTGGTGATTTTACCCTCGAGCGCCCGCCTGTAGGCGTCAATCACACCTGAAACCTGCTCTGGGGTTTCATGAACAAACTCGAGCCTGAAACGTTTGATACCCGCCTTGCGCCACGCCTCGAGGTGTGCCGCGCCGGTTTGCGCACTGGCACCAAAGACCGTGTTGCGACAACCGACATCCGCCATGACCGGATGCTCGAGTCCGCGTTCGTCGCGCAGCGCGATGCTGTGGGTTTCGCAGGGATGACCGCAATTGGTGTAATCCGTGCCCGAACCCATAAAGCGACAAAACACGCAGTGTTCCGTGTGAAACACGGGCAAGTGATGGTGCAAGACGACCTCGAGTTTGTTGGCGTCGGAAAAGTTGGTCAGTTCGGTGATTTGCTTGGCGTTCAGGTCATGTGTCGGCGCAAGTTTGCTCAAACCCATCTCGAGAAAGGCATTGGCGGTAATGCCATTGGCGGCGTTGAGGCTGAAATCGCCGTGCAATTCTGGATGGTTGGGATGCTCCAGCAGCGTGTGCAATAACCCGACAGAGCGCACCAAAATCGCACTCGCGCCCAAATCGATCAAGAATTTATGAATCCGCTCCTCGGCTGGTTTTAAAACCCTTGGGCTTGCCACCACAGCGCGAATTCCAGCCTCGAGAATCTTTTCGACACTCGGACGCAAACCGTACAATTCCAAATAATCGAGTACGATTTCATCGGGATGCTCTGCAATTGCCGCCTCGAGTTGGTCGGCTTTTCGCACCAGCACTGAAAATTCAAAATCTCGAGTTGGCGCAGCTTTCGGAACAAACGTATGGAATTTCTCGAGTTGCCCTGGGTGCAATTCGCGTTTTTTGGGTTCGCGCCGCCACGCGATCAAATCCACCAGGACTGCGCGACGGGCTTTGGTCAGGCTCGAGAGTGGCAGAAATAAATCCCCCTCGAGTTGCACGTCAATATCCTCGAGGTAAAATGGGGTGTCGCCCAGTTTGCCCAGTTCAACCTCGAGCGATTCACGGTTTAAAGCGCGTTTGCTGGCGGCTTGCAACGGTATATCACTCGCGCCCTCAACTTCACGCCCACGTTCATCTCGAGCTAGTAAACGCAAAGGTTCGCCCTCTTGACCCGAAACAATCCAAGTCAAACCGCGCCGCGCCACGGGATCGCCAGCGTTGGTGAACTCGCGGTATTCGCGCTCGAGTTGTGCGTCGTGGGAACGCCACACCCAATCGCCCTCACGAATTCGACCCAGGTCAATCTGCCCGTTGCCAAAGCGCAATTCGACCTCGCGCATTCCGCTCGAATCCTCGAGCTTGTTGCCTTTGAAGAGCACCTCAAAAATCTGTCCACCCTCTTCGCGCATCTGCGGGCTGCGCCAATCGGCGGCATCAAACACCAGACCATCGCCAGGCTTTAAGGTGATGCCCTCAAGCCAGACCCGCACACCTTTCATGGTGACTCGGGTGACCGTGCCAACCTTCAAGCCACGGTGGCGGGGCGCTCGACCAATTACCACCTCCTGATGGTTCGTGCCTTGCATGAACGCAGGCAGCAAACCCCGCGAATAGACTTGCTCGAGTTTTTGTTTCTCGAATTTCGAGACTGTTTGGGCGTGACCTTCCCAAGCCGCATCGATGGCTTTGCGGTAGGCGTCGGTGGTCGCGGCAACGTACTCGGCGTCTTTGTAGCGCCCTTCGATCTTGAAGCACTCCACGCCAATCCGCACCAATTCAGGAATTTGCTCGAGCGCAAACAAATCTTGCGGCGATAACAAATAGCGACTCGAGCCGAGGTCGCGCAGCTCACCGTCCACGATCAGCTCATACGGCAGTCTGCACGCCTGAGCGCACGCGCCACGGTTGGCGCTGCGTCCACCCCAAGCCTCGCTCGAGAAACACTGCCCGGAATAACTGACGCAGAGCGCCCCGTGAACAAAAACCTCGAGTTCGACGGTGGTGTTCTGGCGGATGTTCTCGATTTCTTTAAGACTTAATTCCCTCGCCAGCACCACGCGTTTTGCGCCCAAACTTTGCGCGAAATTTGCGCCCTCAGCGCTGGTCACGGTCATTTGCGTGCTGGCATGAAGCGCGAGTTTTGGTGCGAGTGCTTTCGCCAACAGCATCACCCCAACATCTTGCACAATGATCGCATCCGCACCCGTCGCCGCAATGCCCAGAAGCTCATCCTCGAGCCGCTCGAGTTCGGTGTCAAAAACCAAAGTGTTAACCGCCACAAAACCCATCACGCCGCGTTCGTGCAATTCGGACATGACCTCGGGCAAGGTTTCATGGGTGAAGCTCATGGCTTTGGCGCGGGCATTAAAACCCTCCAAGCCGAAGTACACGGCATCCGCGCCCGCTTCAATGGCGGTACGCATCTGGGGCAATCCACCAGCGGGGGACATCAGTTCGGGTTTTTTGGTCGCTCGAGAGTTCATCGGGTGCAGTATAGGCTTTTGCGGTATGGGATTGATACTTGCTTGGTGTTTTTGTTTGTGCTGGACACAAGAAATGGCAATTGATAGCTCCCTCTCATCCCCAACCCGTCTTGCCCCGTAAAGCAGCACTTTACGGGCTTGGGGCGCTTCTCTCCGAGGAGAGAAGAGAGTTTGCTTTTTCTAGATGTCTGGCTCGAGGTTTTTGTCTTTCTGTAGAGAAAGATGCTATGAGGGGCTTGCTATGCTTTCGGGTGAACCACAGTGTTGGAGTTTTCAGAAACGTTTAAATCAAGCTTTTGAAAAAACCAGTCGCACCAGCAAACCACCTTGTACTGCACGACCCAACTCGAGGTTGCCCCGATGTTGTTTGACCACCGAATCCACCAGTGCCAAACCCAAGCCCGAACCTTCGATGTTCTGCAAACCCAAACCGCGTTGAAACGGCAGACGAATGCGCTCGAGGTCGGTTTCAGAGACGCCCATTCCGTTGTCGGCAAGCTCGAGGATTGAGTATGTTTTGGTTGCGGAGGTGCTCAGAAAAATGGTTGAACCGACTGGCGTGTGCAAACTGGCGTTTTTGAGGATGTTGCCGATTGCCAAGCGCAAGTTTTCGGGATCGCCTGCCATTGGGGCGCTCTGCAAATCAAGCTCGAGTTGTTGCTGTTTGGCTTGCAAGGCTTCTGAGGCGGCTTCGCTGCACTCGAGCGCGAGGTTGGCGAGGTCGAGCGCTTGCGGGTTGAGCAGTTGACCGCTGTTGGAAAAGGTCAACAGGTGCAGCACCAGGCGTTTCATTTCCGATGCCGATTGTTGCAAACCCGTCAAGGCGCTTTGATACTCGAGGTTGTCGCGCGGCTCTTCCAAAGTCAGTTCGATGCGTGCCAGCAGTTTGGTCAGCGGCGTGCGCAACTCGTGGGCGGCAGCCAGGGCAAAGACCCGTTCGCGTTGCAAGGACAATTCCAGACGCTCGAGCATGGCGTTGACGGTCGAGGTCAGGTGCACCATTTCGTCGCGTCCAAGCGGCACGGGAACACGCTCTTGCACCTCGCCGGAGAGGGCAATGCGTTTTGCCAATTCTGCCACCGCATGAATCGGTGCAAATGCCCTGCCGACAAAAACATAACCGACGCCCAAACCGATCACCGACAGCACCGGA
>CAXTTL010000295.1:0-5105 GCA_964247135.1 uncultured Deinococcales bacterium
CGGAGTTGTGGAGCGAAGCGGAATAACGGAGTGTTCTCGTTAATTCCGTATCACTCGAGATGCCGAAAAAAAACCTTTGATCGTCAAGCCCAACCGAATTGTTTTTTCGCTTTTTGCAGCGTGTTTTAACTGGGGTCTAAGGCAGTGAAGCCATTAAGAACCGCAACCAGTTCTCGCCCAAAACCCCCGCTCGAGCGTGTTCGGGTACAACTTGGGCAAATCTCGAGAAATCGGCTATCGTGTCCAGTTCGATTGGGCTGCAATCCAAACTCATGCCGGCGTCGAGGTCAGACCCAATGCCAACATGCTCCCAACCGATCAGTGCGGCGTTGTGACTGAGGATTTTCTGGCATTGGTCAAAAATTGAAACGGGCACGGTTTGGTCGGTAAATGTCCAACGAGGCTCGAGGAAATAATTGATCAGGTTCAAACCAATCACACCGCCTCGGGTACCGATGGCGCGAATCATGTCGTCGGACAGGTGACGGTCTGCTGGAATCACAGGTTCAGGAATCGGGGAAACCAGCAAAGCCCGAGGGTTGGAATGGCTTGCCATGATGCGGTCGGGGTAATATTCGAGCGCTTCAAAAAAGGCTTGTTCTGCCAGGTGCGAGGTGTCCAAGATCATGCCACTTTCGCGCATGGCGCTCAGCAACTCGCGCCCCTCTGGGGTCAAGCCGCCGGGTGCACCCGTGCCGCCAGCGTAGCGTGTGCGCCCCCAGGTCAGTCCAACCGCCCGCACGCCGCGAGAATGCCACATCTCGAGGTCAGAGACAAATTTGATCGGGTCTGCGCCTTCCATCAAAATCAGCAAACCTGGGACACGATCCGTAGGAAAGAGCCGCAAATGATCCTCGAGCGCGGCGCGGCTGGTGATGATTCTGACCAGTCCATCACTCGCCCACTTTTCGTAAACCGCCAGTTGCTCGAGTCCCTGAACTTCGGCTTCCTCGGGCGTTGAATAGCCTTGATGGCTGCTCGAGACTGCGTTTTTGGCAAAACCCAGATCGGCGGGTTCGGCAAAGATCGTCCCGAACACCAACGCTACGTTGCCGCTGGCAAATTCGGGCAGGCTGGTCATGGCTTGTTTCGCCTCCCGATTCTCGAGTTGGCGCAGCTCAGAAATGGGTTTGGTGTGGTCGATCAATCTGCGAACCATGTTGAGTGCCAGGTCGAGGTGCGCGTCCACAATCAAATACGGCGGGTTCATGCTGGCATTTTACGGGTTTTGAAACGCAGACATGAATCTGTACCCAAATCTCGAGATAGACTGAATTCCATGCGTCCACAATCCATCGAAGAAACCTTGGCTGCCCTCGAGCGTGAACATTATATTTCCGAGCGCAGCCTGGCGACCAGCGTGTTCTTGTCCTTAAAACTGGGCAGACCCTTGTTTCTCGAGGGTGAACCAGGGGTCGGCAAAACCGAGATTGTCAAAGTGCTGGCAAAAATGCTGGACACCCGCCTGATTCGCTTGCAATGCTTTGAGGGGCTTGACCTCTCCAGTGCGGTTTACGAATGGGATTACGCGCGGCAAATGCTGCAAATCCGCTTGCTCGAGGCGAGCGGTGAGCGCGAACAGGGCAAGGTCAAATCTGAGATTTACAGTTCAGAATTTTTGGTCAAACGCCCATTGCTCCAAGCCCTCGAGCTTCAGGACGGTAAGCCTGCCGTGCTCCTTATTGACGAACTCGACCGCGCCGATGAAGAGTTTGAAGCGTTTTTGCTCGAGTTTTTATCGGATTGGCAGGTTAGCATTCCCGAAATTGGAACAATTTCCGCCGTCCAACCGCCCGTGGTGATTATCACCTCCAACCGCACCCGAGAGATTCATGATGCCTTAAAACGCCGTTGCCTGTACCACTGGATCGATTATCCCGATTACCAAAAAGAATTACGAATTGTGCTTGCGAAAGTTCCTGGCGTGCCAGAATTATTATCCAAGCAAGTCGTGGCGTTCGTGCAAGAACTGCGCAAGCTCGAGTTGTACAAAGCGCCTGGGGTTGCCGAAACGCTCGATTGGGCGGCGGCGCTGATGGCGCTCGATGTCACCAGCCTCGAGTCTGGCGCAATTGAAGACACGTTCGGGGCACTTCTAAAATACCAGGACGATATTGTTCGCGCTCGGGGCGCGGCGCAGGATTTGCTGGCGAAAGCCCAAACGGTTTAAAGCTCGAGTTCAATTGTTTGCCGGCGCTCATGTTGCTTGTCTGAATCTCACAACTCAAAATCATTTGCGCCTTTAGACTCGAGTTATGAAAGTTTTGTTTCAAATTGCTTGCGGGTTGTTCATGCTGGCTTCCTGCAACGAGGTCAAGCCTCCCATCACCCCGACCGTGACGGCAGGCGCATGGTCAGACCCGAAAACCTGGGGCAACGGCGTCGTGCCGAGCGACGGCGCGAACGTCAGCATTCCAAGCAATGCCAGCATCATGCTCGACCAAAACATCAACCTGGGCAACCTCGAGGTTCTGGGTTCGCTCGAGGTCAAAGATCAAGATGTGAGCATAAACGCCAAGAACATCATGGTTCACGGGATTTTTCGGATCGGCAGCCAAGCCAAACCCTTCGAGCACAAAGCCAGCATCACCTTAAACGCCAGCGACCCCAATGAAAACAACATGGGCATGGGCACGCGGGGCATTCTGGTGATGGGCGGGAAACTCGAGCTGTACGGGCAAAGCCCGAATCTGGCATGGACCAAACTGGCTGAGAATACACCCGACAACTCGAGCAAACTGAGTTTGGTTGACGCGGTGAACTGGAAGGCTGGCGATCAAATCGTGGTCGCGCCGACAGATTTTTACAACGACGGAAGTTTCACCAAAACCAGCGAAACCGAACTCTTGGAAATCTCGAGCGTCACGGGCAGCACAGTATCTTTGAAAACACCGCTCGAGAAATTTCGTTGGGGCAAATTGCAGTACGCCACCGATTCGGGCATGAGTTTAACGCCAGGCACGCTTTCCAAACCCGACCCTGGCGTGCCAAACGTTTTGGACGAACGCGCCGAAGTTGGGAATTTAACCCGCAACATTGTGATTCAAGGTGCAGACGACGACCTCTGGAAGACCCAAGGTTTTGGGGCGCACGTCATGGTCATGGACAAAAACTCGAGCGTCAACATTGATGGTGTCGAATTGCGACGCATGGGGCAATCCGGAATTTTTGGACGTTACCCGATTCATTTTCACAACCTGTCTTACGACAGCACTGGCAAAGACTTGGGCGATGCGACCAACATGATCGTGCAAAACTCGAGCATCCACGACAGTGCTCAGCGCTGCGTGGTGATACACGGCAGCGACGGCGTGAGCATCAAAAACAACATTTGTTACGACATCAAAGGTCACGCCATGTTCCTCGAGGATGCGGTCGAACGGCGCAACACTTTTGATCACAACTTGATTTTGAAAATTCGTTTTCCAGTCAAACCACTTTTAAAAAGCGAACAAAAAGACCATGCGGGCGGCAGCGCGAGCGGTTTTTGGTTGACCAACCCTGACAACACCGTGCGCGGAAACGTGGTGGCGGATGGGGTCAGCCACGGATTCTGGCTGGCGTTCCCAAACAAAGTCCTGGGGGTCAACAAAAACGTCAATTTAAACGGCATCAACGCCCGCCCGAACAACTTGCCGTTTGGAATATTTGAAGACAACACCGCGCATTCGATTGCCGAAAACGGCGTTCATCTCGATGACCCGCCCACCTCGAGCGACATTGGCGACACGGCGGGCGAAAAGTACATTCCAACCGAAAACGGCACACCCGACGATTACCAACACCGTTTGCGATTTACCCTGGCTCGAGTCACGGTTTATAAGGGCGGCAGTTACTGGAATGGCGGCGGTGGTATTTGGAATCGCAACAGCAACCCCGACTTTCTGAGTTGGGTGTCAGCCGACCATCAAGGCGATTGGTTCTCTGGCGCGGGTGACAGGGGCATGATCGCAAATTCGCTGTTGATCGGGACAAGCCTGAACAACGCCATACCCCAATACCACCCTGATTACCCCAAAGCCGCCATTGCCAGTTACCACAGCACCTTTGACATCACCAAAAATGTGATCATGAACTTCCCATTTACCGAAGATGCCGACAATAATCCGAGCGGCGCGTTCAAAACGGGGGATTACTATATTGCGGCGGTGGACAAAGGCTTGGTTCGCAACCCAGACAACAGGCTAATCAATTCCTCGCCAGGTCGCCGCGTGCAACCGTTCCTGAGCGAAAACTGGACGCTGGCAGGCGCACTGTGGGACCCGCACGGCTACTGGGGACCAAAAGGCAATTACTGGGTGTATGACAACCCATTTTTGACCACAGACACGACCTGCGTTGATGTTGCTCCCGCAGGCAAAAACGGCAAGAGTTGTGCGGGTCCGTATTACGGTATTGGCGATTACCTGACCGATTTTGATACCCAACGTTACGGCTTCAAAGCCCCAATTGCCGTCACCCGTTACAACCCTGCAGGCTCGAGCATCGACACTTGGACTGTTGGTGACGGCAACACCGCGCCAAAACTGGGCAACATGCGACACTTTGCCGCCTTCAAAAATGGTCGTTACGCGCTGCGATTCCCTGGTCATGACAAACCCAAAGATGTCAGCCTGGAAATCACCAACTTCCTCTCGAGCGACGACAGCATGATTTTGGGTGTGGCTTTTGACGGGGCGCTCAACGCGACAGCCTTTATTGGAGGACGTGACGGTGGCAGAAATATTGACCCAACCCAACCCGAATCCAGTTACCCAGGACAACGAAACATGCAAGCTGGTGCAAACCTGAACGCTGTCATCAACGATTTAACCGGCAAAACCTTCTGGCAGGACAAAACAGGCAACATGGTTTGGGCAAAACTCAAAGGTGGTTTGTACCAAGCCGACCCGAATGTTGATCCAACCTCGGACGAAGCCTTGTATCAACGCATGGAATTTGTGGTCTGCGAAAAAAGTTTAACACCGACCAAAGTCTGCCAAAACCCATTGCCGCAATAGCTTAAGCCAGACTCTCGAGCACGCCTCGAATCTTTTTGGCGCTGGTTTGGGTTCTGGTTTCGAGTTTACCGGCAGGGATTCTCGAGATCGGGGCTTGAAGTTCTT
>CAXTTL010000296.1:0-5073 GCA_964247135.1 uncultured Deinococcales bacterium
TGAAAATTTTACTTCAACTTGGTATACGTTGCAAAAGCAATATTGGATGATGACGACTCGAGTATAGCCTCAATCGGACCAAGACAGTTTTTGCAGGCGTTTTGCCCGCACGCGGTGCGCCAGTCGTTTGGAATGGTACACGTAGACCCAAGCCCGAATGCGTTGCCCGCGACAATGCGCCCAGGTTTTCACGCGCCTGTATTCCAAACCCTCGAGTTCGAGGTGGTCAAGGACCATGAGCGCATCTTCAGGCTCGAGTTCTGACGCGCCCAGCGTGTGGATTTCGCCCAGCACCATGCCGCGCCCAGGAACCAGACAAGGGTACGGATAAGGGCGTTCAAAGTTGGGCACGTGATATAGCACAAAGCCGCGCAAGTAAGCCGTCTGAACCTCACTGACGCCAGCGCCCTGCATGGCGGGATAATTTCGTAAACCGCGTTTGAGTGTGCCGTAAACAAAAACCCGCACTGTATTGCCCGAGGCAGCCTCACTCGAGTTGGTCACTTAGCGCCCCACCAGAATCACGCACATCGGCAGTTCGCGGTTGCCGTTCAAACCCAGCAAAAACGAGAGTTCATCGTCGTAAAACGTGCTGATGGGCAAAACGCTTAAACCGAGCGCCGTGGCTGCCAGCAGAATGTTCTGCGCCGCAAACCCTGCCTCGAGGTACAAATAACGGTGTCCACGCTCGCCGTGCGAAGCCGTGACGCGTTCGGTCACACCCGTCAGCACAATCGCGCAGGCGGCAACGTCGATGCCAGCCTCGCCAAGGAGCGCACTCGAGAAATCTTTGGTGATGTCGCCAATGCGTACCTGCTCGAGTTGATGTTCGCGCACCACGTAATGGTAAACCCCAGCGAAGGTGTCTTTGACGTCGCGCACCAAGACGTAAGCCTCGAGCGGATAGGCGCCGCTTGGGCTTGGGGACGCCCGAAACGGCAGCGCCGCCCTGGCGGTGGCAGACCGTTCGCCGGTGATGCCCTGCGCCGCCCACAATAACTGCGCGATTTCGGACGGCGTGATGCTCGAGCCGACCTCTGGAATCAGGGAACGTCTGGCGGCAATCACGCTCCAGACCCCAGCGCCGCCTTTGGACTTGGGGGCGGGCAGCCTGATCGTCTCGAGCGGGCTGGCATAGACCTTAAACGCTGGCACACGTTTCCCTGGGGGGAAAGTGTCACCGCGTTTGAGTTTGGTCGAATCGTGGAATTTATCCCCGATGGAATCTTTCAAGGCAAACCTTCTTGGGTGGCGAATTCAACACGCGGCAGCGACCTGCAAGTCTGCCTCGAAATTGGATAACGAAGCGTAACATGATTTCGAGGTCGTTGGAACAGGTGAACTTGAAGTTGGTACTTTACAAACGTCAAGTCTCGAGCTTCAGATGTTTTAACCGATAGACTGGTTTTAACGTGAAGATTTCTGGCAGTACCATCATTGTTACAGGTGCCTCGAGCGGAATCGGAAAAGCCTGCGCCCAAGTCCTGGCAAGCGCTGGCGCGAGGGTCATTCTGCTGGCACGAAACCAAGAAAACCTGGAATCGGTCAAACAGATGATTGAAAAATCTGGTGGAGATGCTTGGGTTTTTAGCGTCGATTTGGGCGATCAAAATACGGTATCCAAGGCTGCTCGAGAAATTCAAAACCAGTGCGGTCCGCCAAACGCCATCATTCACAGTGCCGGTTTGGGGCGATGGTTGTGGCTCGAGGAAACCGATCCAGACGAAGCCAAAACCATGATGGATGCGCCATTTTTTGGAGCGTTGTGGCTGACCCAAGCTTTTTTGCCCGCCATGCTCGAGCGGCGCCAAGGTCGAATCGTTTTTATTGGCTCTCCTGCCGCCTGGGTGGCTTGGTCTGGCGCGACAGTTTATGCTACCAGCCGGTGGGCGTTGCGCGGCTTGTACGAGTCACTGCGAGCCGATTTGGTCGGTACTGGCGTTGGCGTCAGCATGGTCGTGCCAGGACAAGTCAGAAGTCCGTATTTCGAGCACAACCCTGGCGTGACCGAGCGCTTCCCCAGCCTCGGGAAACTGATTCCGATAGTCACACCCGAACAGGTCGCTCGAGCCGTACAAACCGCCTTGACGCGTGAAAGCCGCATGGTTGTGCTGCCTTGGTTGATGGATGCGTTCTTGAAATTGAATCAAGTCTTGCCAAGATTGGTTGAATGGCTGGTCGTCTCGAGCAGTTACAAACGCAGGGATTAATTTTTTCTGAACACATTGATATGTTTTTTACAGAATTTAACTCCGAGACTCGAACGTAGTCAAATCAAATCGAAAAAAGATTTGCTCGAAATATGCGCAGTATAAACATTTTTCAATTGCTTGACATTCTCGAGATTGTATATTACTATTTAGTTATGCAACTAAATAGCTATCAAGCCCACCACCTTGATGTCACCTTTGCCGCCCTGGCAGACCCGACGCGACGCGCCATCCTCGAGCGACTGATGAACGGCGAAGCCACCGTCACCGAACTGGTCGAACCGTTTTCACTCAGTCAACCCGCCATCTCCAAACACCTCAGGGTGCTCGAGCAGGCAGGGTTGGTTTCCCGAGGACGAGACGCCCAAAAACGCCCCGTCCGAATCGAGGCGCAACCGCTCGCTGAGGCAAACGCCTGGCTCGAGCATTACCGCCAAATTTGGGAAACGAACTATCGGCGCCTTGACACGTTATTGGAAGAATTGAAAACCACTGGCGAAACACCAAAACGAAAGGCAGCAAAAAAATGAACCTGACCCTGAGCACCCCCACCGATCAAGAAATCGCCATCACTCGGGTTTTTAAGGCACCGCGCCAACTCGTGTTTGAGTGTTACACCAAACCAGAATTGTTGAGACGCTGGATGTTTGGACCGAACGGTTGGGCGTTTACGGTTTGCGAGATCGATTTATGGGTTGGCGGCAAGTACCGTTACGTCTGGACGGGTCCTGAGAATGCCAGCCTGGGAATTGTCGGCGTGTTCAAAACAATCCTGCCACCAGAAAAAATCATCAACACCCAACTTTTTGATGCCGACTGGACTGGAGGTGAAGCCATTGTCAGCCTTAGCCTGACCGAACAACACGGGCAAACCACCGCCGTCACCAGCATTTTGCACAGCAGCAAACAGGCGAGGGATTTGGCACTGCAATCTGGCATGGAACACGGCATGGAAATGGGATTTGAACGGCTCGAGGCGCTGCTAAACACGCTCTAAACCTCGCATAAAAGGAGAAAAAGTATGCAAAAGATCACCCCGTTTTTGTGGTTCGATGGCAACATCCAGGAAATCATGGACTTTTACACCAGCATTTTCCCCAACTCTCAGGTGGTTGGCACGCCCCCAAGATTGATCCTCGAGGGGCAAGAACTGATTTTGTTCAACGGCGGACCACATTTCAAGCCAACTCCAGCCTTTTCCCTGTTTGTCAACTGCGAAAGCCAAACCGAAATTGATGACCTCTGGACGAAATTGACTGCCGACGGCGGAGAGGATTCAAGATGCGGCTGGGTGAAAGACAAATACGGCTTGTCATGGCAACTCGTGCCGCCGCAGTTGGGAACCTGGTTGCAAGACAAAAACCGCGAAGTCGCCAAACGCGTCACGGATGCCATGCTGAAAATGAACAAACTCGAGATTGCGGTTCTGGAAAAAGCTTTTCTTGGAGAATGACAAGATGCCCCGAAAAGTGTATTGACCCTCAATGAACCAGAATTATTTCTTTGAATAATATCAAACCTGTAGGGTGCGCCCTGCGCACCGTCGGTAAGGTGTTCTTGGTGCGCCCTGCGCACCCTGGCATTCTCGAGATTGGAGTGTTGCAAAAGCGTTTCTCCGAGAATGACCGAACGCCTGAATTTCAATCGTCTTTGTTGGCGTATTTCACCAAATACGTGCCAAAAAAATTGAAGAAAATTGTGGGCAAAAGCAAACTCCAACTGGCGGCTTTGTGGGCTGCCAATTGTGTACCCAGAAGCGCAATCACCAACAAATCGAGCAACGCCAGCATGGTGTAGACCAGAGGCTTAACCCACACGTCGCACCTCGAATTTCAATTGAGTGTACTGCCAAGGCTCGGGTTTTTAGAACTGACTGGCGGCACGGGTTTTTCGACGCTCTCGAGTACGGTAAAGCCCAGACGTTCGGCTTCGGTGACAAAGTAATTGATGTTCTCGAGCTTGGTGGTTTCGCCGAGGCTGGTGCGGTCCCAAGCCTCGTTGGCGGCAATAATCAACGTTTCGGCGAGGCAGGCTGGCACGTTGCCATCACCAAAGCCCAGGCTTCCCGTCGCCCAACCGTTGGTGTCGTACATGCTGCCAGGGGGTTGCACCACACCGCCAGGAATCAGGCGCACGCCCTCCACCTCGAGCACGCTGAAATCGACATCGGCGGGGCGTCCCTCGTCGTAAATCCAGGCACCTGGTTTGACATCTTTGGCAAACACCACGGGGTTTGGGTCGCTGGTCGCCGTAAAAATCAAATCTGCCTCAATGCAATCGTGAGGCTCGAGGCTGCTGATAAATTTGGTGTTCGGGAAGGCTTTCTCGAGCGTGGCTTTGGATTTGTCCAGACGGGTCAAATCGCGCCCGATCAAGATCACTTTGCCGACCTCGCCCGCCAGCATTCGCGCCATGCCAAAGGCGACTACACCGTTCGCGCCGATCACGGCGGCGGTCAAGTTACCCATGACCTCGCCGCGCGATTTCCAATGCTCGAGAATCTGTGGCACGGCTGCACGGATGCTGCCTGCCGTGTACGCCCCGCCGTTGGTGACATGAATTTCTGGCACGGCGGCTTGCACCTCGAGTCCCTTTTTGCCAATCGTGCCCCAGAACGCCCCCAGCCCGTAGGTGCTCGCGCCAAGCTCGAGCGCCAGCCTGGCACCCTGAATCGCACGTTTTTTAGCCAGTTCGGGTTGGTTCTTAAACACTTCTGGCACGAGTGGAGAGGTTAAAATATGGCAACGGATTTCTTGCCCGTCGGTGGTGTAAATGCCGCGCAATTCGCCAATTTTGAACGGTCTGATGTACTTGCCGACAGTGTAAATCATGGCATTGGTGATCCAGCCACGGTCATACAGCG
>CAXTTL010000297.1:0-5023 GCA_964247135.1 uncultured Deinococcales bacterium
TGGATGTCCCACTCGATCAAACTGCGGTCCCCCGCTTTGGACTCGACATGATGGCGCAGTTCGTGCGTCAGCGTTTCCCAAATTTGCCCTTGCCAGTCGTAATCGGGGTCAAACCCCCCGACGCGCTGGAATGACCCATAGTACAGCGCAATGTGCCGCCCAAGTCCAGCGTGCGGGCTTAAAAACTGCGGAATGCCAGGGTCGAGGTACTCGCCGAGCCGTACCAGACCAGGTTCTCGAGGGTCGGACTTGGTTTCCTCAAAGACGTGAACGCCTTGCAGGTCGTCAAAATAATGCTCTGGGATCAGGTCGATCATGTCGGCAACGGTTTGTTTGAAGGTGGGAAAATCCATGACTTGAGTGTACTATGCTCAGGTTTGGTGACTGTGATAGAACGCACGAGGAAAGGCTGTAAAAGCAAACCTCGAGTCAGACTTTAAGCACTTCGATCAAATCAAATTGTTACGGTAGTAGCGCGTCCAGCTTAGAATGTTGGGCATCTCGAGCCTCAAAACATGTGTTGCACGAAAATTTCACCCACCAAATTAAGGCAGACACGCCAGTAGGGTGCGCCGTGCGCACCGTTGCACAATGACCTTTGGTGCGCACGGCGCACCCTACGGGTTTTCAATGTTTCAAGGCTCGAGCTTGATCGTGGCGTTCAACCCCATTCCCGCCTGCCCAAAAAATCCTTTGTTGACCTCGAGCGTGCCCGCGTAAACTTTTTTGGTGCTGTAAACTGGGCAATTCGCCGTCACGCACGGCTGAAGGGTCACAATGTCAAAGATCACGCCGCTCGAGTCAAAAAAGGCAACATCGAGCGGGATCAGGGTGTTTTTCATCCAGAAACCCACCTTGCTGGGGTCTTGCGGCGCGTCGTAAGTGAAGTACATGCCTTGCTTTTCGGGCAATTTGGTGCGGTACATCAAACCGCGTTCGGATTCGGCGTTGGTGCTGGCAATTTCGACGGTGATCTCGATTTTGCTGGCTGGGTTGGTGATGACGGCTTTGCCGCAAGCAAAAGTCATGGGGCTGACGCCCGACGGCAGCGCAAATTCTGAAGGCTGGCAACCGCTGTTGGTACTGGGTTGACAGGCGGTAAAAAGAGCAATCAGAACGGTTATCAAAAAGAAAACTCGAGGCACGCTTCACAGTCTAAACGCCCTCGAGTTGCAAGACAAGAATTTCAATATTTTCCGAAATTTTTTAGAGCCTTTCCCTAAAAAATTTCCGACCAACGGGAGCAGATACTCACATGCCCATGCGGGTTTTTAAGAAGTTCGTCATGACCGTGCCGCGTTTGTAAAATTCGTTGTCCATGATCTCAACGTACAACGGAATCGTGGTTTTGATGCCCTGCACCACGGTTTCCTCCAAAGCGCGTTTGGTTCTGGCGATGGCGGTGTCGCGCGTGGGCGCCCAGCAGATCAATTTGCCAATCAAACTGTCGTAATTGGGTGGAATGCTGTAACCCGTAAAGGTGTGACTGTCGATGCGCACGCCAGGACCACCCGCGAAGTGAATGTCCTCAATTTTGCCCGCGCTCGGACGAAAATCGTGCTTGGGGTCTTCGGCGTTGATGCGGCATTCTATGGCGTGACCCTCGAGCCTGATGTCGTCCTGGGTTATATTCAAGCCCAGCCCGGCGGCAATCTCGATTTGAAGTTTGACAAAATCGAGCCTGGAGATCGCTTCAGAAACGCAGTGTTCGACCTGAATGCGGGTGTTCATTTCCATGAAGTAAAAATTGTCATCGCGGTCAACAATAAACTCGAGCGTTCCCGCACCAGCATAATTGACGTGCTTGGCGAGGCGCACACCCGCCGCCAGGATTTCGTCGCGCAGGTCGTGAGGCAGGGTGCTGGGAGCCTCTTCGATGAGTTTTTGGTTGCGGCGTTGAATGCTGCAATCGCGTTCGCCCACGTGAATCACATGACCGTTGCCGTCACCAAAAACTTGGACTTCGACGTGCCTGAACTCCTCGAGAAACTTTTCCATGATGAGCGCAGGGTCGGAAAAGTACATTTGCGCCTCGGATTGGGCTTGGGCGAACAAAACTTTCATTTCGTCGCTCGAGCGCACGATTTTCTGACCGCGACCGCCGCCGCCGGCGCTGGCTTTCAAAAGCACGGGATAACCGATTTTTTCGGCTTGGAGGGTGGCTTCCTCGGTGTGCTCGAGCAGCCCCGTGCCTGGCACGGTCGGGACTTTGCTGATCGCGGCGATTTCGCGTCCGCCCGCTTTGGACCCCAGCGCGTGCATACTTTCTGGGGTCGGTCCAATAAAAACAATGCCGTGATCGCGGCATTTTTCGGCAAAGTCAGGGTTTTCAGCCATGAAACCGTACCCAGGATGAATCGCCTCCGCGCCCGTCATGACCGCCGCCGAAAGGATGTTCGGAATATTCAAATAACTGCCGCTCGAGGCTGGCGGTCCGACGCAGACCGATTCGTCTGCCAAGAGCACCGGCAATGAGTTCGCATCGGCTTCGGAATAGACCTGCACGGTTTTGATGCCCATCTCTTTGCAGGTCCGAATCACCCGCAGGGCAATCTCGCCACGGTTGGCGATCAAAATTTTTTTAAACATAGGCACTCCAAAGATTCGCCATTCAATAACCTCTTGTCGCCAAAAACAACGTGCAACGCTTCCCGATTTTGTCAGAAGGGCGACCACAAGGGTCGCACCCTACGCAATTTGGTTTGAGCCATCGAGTCTCAAAACAACCACGTTTTTAGTTCATTGCAATGCCCTAAGATTTGAGCCTCAAAAACTTTATTCGATGATAAAAAGCGGTTGACCGTACTCGACGGGTTGCGCGTTTTGCACCAAAATTTGTTTGACCACGCCACTCTTGTCCGATTCGATTTCGTTCATCAACTTCATGGCTTCAATGATGCACAAGACTTGCCCAGCCTCGACCCGAGCGCCAACCTCGACGAACACGGGCGCGTCGGGGCTGCTCGAGCGGTAGAACGTGCCGACAATCGGCGCTTTGACCGCATGACCTGTGGGCGCACTCGGGGCGGTGTCATTGGCGACGGGGGCAAGCACGGCGGCTTGGCTCGAGGTGACGGGCGGCGCGGCAACCACCACGGCACTTGGGGCGGCGACTGCGGCGGGGGCTGCCATGTGAATGACCTCCGCGCCACGTTTGACATGCAGTTTGTAATCGGCAGTCTCGAGGTTGAAGTCGTTCACATCGGCGTCAACCAATGCCTCGAGAATGCGTTTTAGGTCTTTGGGGTCCATATTCCTCCTTGGAAATTCTTGCCGAAAAATCGTTTTGGGACTGACTTGATCTTAGCAATGTTTGAGATTCTAGCGCGTCGAAGGCGCTCAGTGGAAATTGGCGGTTTTAGGTTGGCAAGAGTATAACACCCTCAAAACCCAAGAAATGCCGCTCAGAATGACTCAAACCATTACTCCAACTCGAGCCAGCCAAGATCAAATTCTTGATCTGGTACAATCAACTCGTCGATAAACACGGGTAAGGCTTTTGAAAGTTGCAAAACGCGCTCGGCGGCAAAGTCCATCTCTTCGGGATTCATGGCTGCCGCTCCGACCCTCAGGCAGGCGTTGTAAAACCGTGCCACCTCGAGTCCCTGTTCTGGCAGGCGTTGACGCTCGGCTGGCGTTAAGACTTGCGAGGCAAATTCGCCCTCGAACTCAAAAATCACATTCCCGCCCAAACGCCAAACCGCGCTGAGAAAATCGTTGATTTCGCGCGGGTTGCGCCACATGCCAAAGCACAACTCGTCGGTCAAGGCATCGACCTTCGAGAGTCTTTGGACTGTTAAAGGTTTTAAGGTAATCAATTCTCGAGCCAATTTCTGACGTGCGAGGCGCTTTGTGGCGTAAGCACCAAGCGTTAAAAATGGTTTCGGAGCCAACCGCGCACCCAACAAACGCCTCACCCGAAAAGCGATCACGTAATCCTGGTACTCTTTGCGGTGCTCCAAAATGCCTTCAGTTTGAACGCTCACGCCTCGAGTTTAAGGCTTTGAGTGCAGATGGTTTGTGGCTCGAGTTGCGCTGATAGACCGTAAGATACCCATATGGCGTTTCCGACGTTCACCCTCAGCCCAAAGCTCGAGTCCGCGATTTTCAGTGGACACCCCTGGATTTACCGCGATCACCTGCCGTTCGATCATGACCTCGAGACTGGCGAATGGGTGCAGGTTGTGGCTGGCAAAGCCAGGGCTTACGGTTTGTACGACGATTCCAGCCCCATCGCCGTCCGGCTTTTCGGGCGCGAAGAACCAAACCCAGGTTTGATTGCCCAGCGCGTTCATGCCGCGCTCGAGCTTCGCCAGATGCTGTTTGACAAAAACACCAACGCGCACCGCCTGATTTCTGGCGAAGGTGACTTTTTACCTGGAATCACGGTGGACCGTTACGAGCGTTATGCCGTGGTGCAAACCTATGCCGATTGCCTCGAGGTGATTTTGCCCGAAGTGGTTCGGGCACTGTCCAGAGGCAGCTTTGCGCTAAAAGGCATCGTGCGCCGCGTGGACGGCATCATGCAGTGTTTGTGGGGCGAATTGCCACCGCCCGAACTGACGGTTCTCGAGAATGGTTTGAAAATCATTGCGAACCTCTACGACGGACAAAAAACTGGTTTGTTTTTGGATCACCGCGATAACCGCGCCTTGTTGGGACGCCTCGCCACGGGCAAAACCGTTTTAAACCTCTTCGCCTACACAGGTGCGTTCTCGTTGTACGCCGCTCAAGGTGGCGCGACCCGAGTCTCGAGCGTGGACATTGCACCCGCCGCGATGGAGGACGCAAGGCGCAATTTTGCGCTGAACGGTTTTGACCCAGAGCTTCACGATTTTCTGGCAGCCGATTGTTTTAACCTGCTCGAGACTTACGTCAAAGAGGGCAAAAAGTTTGATTTGGTGATTCTTGACCCGCCGAGCTTGGCGCGGTCCAAAGACAACCGTTATGCCGCCGCTCGAGCCTACAAAAAACTGAACTCGCTGGCATTGCGTTGCGTCAATGACGGCGGAATGCTCGCCAG
>CAXTTL010000298.1:0-4989 GCA_964247135.1 uncultured Deinococcales bacterium
TTTTAATCTTGATTTTTAGACCATCGGGTTTACTTGGTCGTAAAGTATCGGAGAAAGTATGAATCAGCTTGTCAAACCAAAACGAGACTTCACGATTCCCGTGGTTGTTTTTACGTTAATCACGTTTTTCCTCAAATTCTTTGTTTTTAAGGGAATCACATTCGTTGACAGTATGATTTTCTTAACGTTTATCTCAAGTTTATATTTTTTGGTCACGTTCCCAATGAACAAATATGTTCAAATCGTCATGGGAATCCTGATTTTATTCGTTGGAATTCCAATGATTGGGTTTCAAAACACCTCGAGCATCAATGTGGTGATCGACATTGCCATTTATGCGGCATTGGCACTCGGTTTAAATATTGTCGTTGGTTTCGCGGGTCTGCTCGATCTGGGCTATGTTGCGTTTTTTGCGGTGGGTGCTTACCTTTGGGCGATTTTTGGCTCGGGGCAAGCCACCGAATTGTTTGGTTGGCAGCTTCCAGAAAATGGTTTCTTTTTGATTGCCATCGTTGCGGTTCTGGTCGCTGCACTGTTTGGTGTGTTACTTGGTCTACCGGTTTTGCGCCTTAAAGGCGATTATCTTGCGATTGTGACGCTCGGTTTGGGCGAAGTGATTCGGGTGATTGCCAACAACAACCCTGGCGGACTGACCAAAGGTTCGGTTGGCATTGACAGCATTCAACAGCCACTTCACACTTTTACCAATTCTTTGGGCAGTGACGGCTACAAATGGCAATCGGTGGTCTTTTATGTGATCGTTCTGGCGGTGATTGCGATAGCCATTTTGGTGACCAACCGCCTCGATCAAAGCCGTATTGGTCGGGCTTGGACCGCCATTCGTGAAGACGAAATCGCAGCGCAGGCGATGGGCATTCCTCTGGTGGCAACCAAACTGGTGGCATTTGCCACGGGCGCAAGTTTTGCCGGCATCATGGGCACTATTTTTGCCGCCAAACAAAGTTTTGTTGACCCCGCCTCGTTTGATGTCAATCAATCCATCGGTGTTCTGGCGATGGTGGTGCTCGGTGGGCTAGGTTCAATTCGCGGAGCGGTGGTTGGTGCCGCCGTGGTGACAAGCCTCAACCTTGTGGTGCTGCCAACTTTGGCAATCGAATTCAACAATTTGCGTCAGAGCGGGGCATTGAACCTGCCGCCGCAATTCGAGGTTTCCAAATACCAACGTCTGATTTACGGCATCATCTTGATTGTCATGATGATTTACCGTTCTCAAGGACTTGTTCCAGCCAGTCGAAAACACATCGAAGTTGATGACGCCCATGCCGGCAAAGGCGCCATGTTGGGAGGCGACTGATGCTTCTTGATGTCAACGCGGCACGCAAAATTTTCGGCGGTCTGGTCGCCGTCAACGACGTGACCCTGCAAGTCCCAGAAAAAGCCATCATCAGCGTGATTGGACCGAACGGCGCGGGCAAAACCACGTTTTTTAACATGATCACCGGCATCTACCAACCCGACGGCGGCACGATCAATTTCAACGGCTCGAGCATCGTCGGTTTGCGCCCAGATCAGGTGGTCGAACGCGGTATCGCCAGAACCTTTCAAAACATTCGCTTGTTCGGCGCCATGACCGTGCTCGAGAATGTCATGGTGGGTCGTCACGTGCGCAGCAACACGCGCTACATCGACGCAATTTTTCACACCAAACGCTTCCGCGACGATGAAAACTCGAGCATCACGCGGGGCATGGATTTGCTGCGCTTTGTTGGGCTTGACCCCAAACGCAATGAACTCGCCGCCAACCTGCCTTACGGCGAACAGCGCCGTCTCGAGATTGCGCGGGCGCTGGCGACCAGCCCGAAACTGATTTTGCTCGACGAACCCACCGCAGGCATGAACCCGAACGAGACCGAAGAGACCAAGCATCTGATTCGCCGTCTGCGTGACGAGGGCAACATTACCGTGGTTTTGATCGAGCACGACATGCGCGTGGTCATGACGATTTCGGACAATGTGACCGTGCTCGATTACGGCACAAAGATTGCCGAGGGTTTGCCCGCCGCCGTGCGTAGCAATCCCAAAGTGATCGAAGCCTACCTGGGCGCTGGCGCTGCCGCAGGCAACTTCGGACTCGAGAAAACCGAACCCAACAGTGCTGGAGGTGCCGTATGACCAATCAACCTTCAGAGGTGATGCTCGAGCTGAAAAACGTCAACACGTTTTACGGACAGATTCATGCTTTAAAAGGCATTTCGTTCACGGTCAACAAAGGCGAAATCGTGACCTTGATCGGTGGCAACGGCGCAGGTAAAACCACCACGCTTCGGACCATCTCGAGCTTGAAAACACCAAAATCTGGTGAGGTGATTTACAAAGGCAAACCACTTCATACCGTGCCCACGCACGACATTGTCAAACTGGGCATGGCGCACGTTCCAGAAGGACGACGGATTTTTCCGCGTTTAACGATTCGTGAAAACCTCGAGATCGGCGCTTTTTCGATCAACGGTAAAGATGTGATCGAAGAACGAATTCAAAATGGTTACAAAATTTTCCCACGCCTCAAAGAACGCGAAAAACAATTGGGCGGCACGTTATCGGGTGGCGAGCAACAAATGCTGGCGTTCGCTCGAGCCTTAATGATTGACCCTGAAATGATTTTGCTCGACGAACCAAGCATGGGTTTATCACCGTTATTTGTCGAAACCATTTTTGACAGCATTCGCGCCTTGAACGAGGCTGGAAAAACAATTCTGCTGGTCGAACAAAACGCCCTCATGGCGCTGGGTATTGCCAACCGTGGTTATGTGCTTCAAACGGGCGAGATTGTGCTTTCGGGTTCGGGCAGCGACCTTGCCAAAAACGATGAGGTACGTAAAAAGTATTTGGGCGAAGATTAAAACTCGAGAAATCATGTAAAGGCGCACTTTTGTGCGCCTTTTTCGGTTTGCGAGCGAGATTGAAGTCTCGTCAGACGTTTGGCACAGCTCGGGGTTTGAAATGTTCTAGGTTCATTTTGAATTTGAACACCATCGATTGCGGTTTTCAAGTCAATTCTCCAGTCAAAACCACAGGATATAGTGTTTAAATTCTCGAGCATCGCATTTTCTGGTGTGTTAGTATTTTGGTAATGGCAAGTAAAAACGAGAACAATTCCGTTCTTGATGGCGAGCGACCACAAAAAAGTGCGTCTGCGTCAAAGAAAACCCGTCGCTCGAGGTCCAAAAAGACGAGCACCAAACTCAATTCTGCCTCGTCCAGACACATTGACATTGAAGCGGTCGGCTTGGTGTTGCTCGGTTTGGCGATTTTGGTTTCTTGCGCGGTTTTCCTGCCAATCAAAATGAACCCGATGGCAGGGTTGAACAAATCCTTGTTTGCTGCCCTCGGTGTGGGCATGTACTTGACGCCATTGCCACTGCTGATGTACGGCTTTGTTTCGATGGCGAAAGCCAAATTTAAATCCTCAACTCGAGTCTTATTTGGCATCTTGGTTCTGGCGTCCGCAGCGTTGTTTGTGACCGCTCTATATCGCCCAGAATTGGCTGGAATCTTCTCGAGCATCGCCCGTCCACTGCGTCCTGTGCCGTGGCTGGGCATTTTGCTGGCAACTGTGGTTGCCAGTTTTGGCGTGGAAATTATGTTCAACCTCAAGCTTTCGACCTTTGTTCGTGGCTTCGCGTTCCTCTCGGCATTGGGTGCTTTAAAGGGCGCGACCGCCGCCAAGACGGGTTACGAAATCGCCAAATCCAGCGCAAGTCGTGCAGCGCAAAGCATGGCGTTGCGCAGTCAACTCGAGGCGCACCAAAAAGACTTAGACGAATTGCAAAACTTGTACCCTGGCGCGAGTGAACTCAAACTCTGGCGCAAAGATTGCGAGGCGGCGCTCGAGAACGTGAGCGGCGCAGACGAAGAATTGCTCGGGCTGCTGCGCGAGGATGTTACTGCGTGGCGCAAAACCGTTTCAGGCTTCAGTGAATCTCGAGCCAAAGACCTGGCGGGCAGCGTCGAAACCGAAGACTTGGGCGCGGAACCCATCGTCCGCGACGCGCAAAAAACCATTGCGGGCAGCATCCTCAGTTCGACCCAGGTGGCAAGGTCGCTCGAGAATGTACGACGGACTTTGCAACTCGATGCCAAAACCTTGGAGGATGCCCTCAGACGCGACAAACGTGAGCGCGAATCGGCGCTGAAAGCCTTGAACAACCCGATTCGACCAGGTGATCTTGCCAGCGAACTTGAGCATCACACCAAACGCATCGAAAATAACAAGCAAATGCTGGCTCGAGCCGAGTCTTTGCGCTCACGAACTGGGCAATTTGCGGGTTGGCCCGAATTGATTGCCAGACTCGAGAAACCGCAACACGCCGAAGTCGTGGCGTTTGCCGAAAACCTGAGCGCAACCCTGAAAAATGCCAGCACCGACGCCCTGCCCGAGCTTCCACAATGGCAATCTGACCTCGACGAACTCGAGCGGCAGCTTGCCACCAAAACCATTGATCTGCAAGGCAAGCTCGACCTTGAAGGTTTGGTTTGGGAAGACCCCAACCGTCTGGCGGGTGCGCCTCGAGCATTGGTGAATGACGTGGTTGAAGCCGTGTTTGAAATTGATTTGCCTGGTGGCAATGCCGTCTCTGGCGAAGACGTGGACAAACTGATGCGCGGCGAATTCAATGGGCTTGAAGTTACCGAGGTTCAACTCGAATCCGAACGTGCCCCTTGGGTATCTCCGACCGAACGCGCCGCCAATAAAGTGGCGCAAGCCCAAAAACTTGCGGACATTGCTTCAAGGCGCGAGAAATCCAAACCCGATGCCCCAGGCATTGCCGACTCGAGCGTGGGCGAACGCATTGCCTCGAGCGACGTGCCATTGCAAGGTGGTATTCCAATCCAAGTGCCTGGCGTGGCATTCCTTGACCCATTTCAAGCCTCGAGCTTTGATGCCGCCGCCTTTGACCGCAACGCTCGGGACCGGGCGCGAATCATCGACGAGACGTTTGTGAACTTTGGTTTGAACGCCAAAGTAGT
>CAXTTL010000299.1:0-4941 GCA_964247135.1 uncultured Deinococcales bacterium
AACGAGCCGAGTGGAAAACCAGTTACGGCACGACCACCAGTTTTGAACTCGAGGACTTTCAGTAAAATTTTTATGAAACCCAACAAGTATGCTAAGCCTATGGGGTTGCTCAAGTTTCACAACTTAACCGAACGTCAAGCCAAGTTTGTGAATTTGGCAGAGAGTCTTGCGCAAAGCATGAAAACTCGAGCCGATGCGTTTGATCGCCTTGGGACTTTGCCGCTCGAGAGTTTTACGGAACTCAAAAAAAGTGCTTATCCCGCGTTGACCATTCCCGAAAGTTTTGGTGGTTCTGGCGCGAATTTGCTCGAGTTTGTGATGGCACAAATTCATTTGGCAAAAGGTGATGCTTCGGTCGCGCTCACGGCTGCCATGAATGCGCATGTCATCGGTTCGGCAGTCGCAACCAAGGCTTGGAATCTCGAGTTGAGCGAACGAATTTTGGGCGCGGTGGTGTCTCGAGGGGCGCTGGTGAATGCCGTGGCTTCCGAACCCGAACTCGGCAGTCCATCTCGAGGTGGGGCGTTTCGCACGACGGCACACAAAGTTGAAGGCGGTTGGGCGTTAACTGGACGCAAAACTTGGGTGACTGGCGGCGAATGCTTGGATTTTCTGGTGGTTCATGCAAGTTTAGAAGGCAAAAATTTACTCGAGAAAACCGGCAAGATGCTCGTGCCGATGAATGCAACGGGTTTAAAGCTCGAGCGAACTTGGCTGGAGGCTCTCAGTTTACGCTCGAGCGCTGCCGATGACGCGGTATTTGAAGAAGTTTTTGTGCCAGATCAAGACTTTATTGCGCCAAGTGCAAATCACCCAGCCTCGAGTGCTTGGTTTTGGTCTGCTATGGCGGCAACCTATTTGGGCGTGGGCTGTGCCGCGCTGGATGAAGTTGTGCGTTACGCCAAAACCCGAGTTCCAACCGCGCTTGGAAAACCCATCTCGAGCCTTGCCAGCGTGCAACAAAAAATTGGGCAGATCGAACTCGAGTTAAAAGCCGCTCAGAGTGTGTTGCTCGAGGCTTGTGCGTTGTTCGTCGAAAACGAATCCAACGACGCCCTATTGCCGCTACTGGCTGGCGCAAAACAGCTTTGCACCAACGCCGCCGTCAGTGCCACCGACTTGTCCTTGCGGGTGGCAGGCGGCAATGCTTTAACGCGCTCTTTAAGCCTCGAGCGTCACTTCCGCGATGCTCGAGCGGGATTGGTTCACCCACCCAGCGATGAGGTGGCACTCGAGATGATTGGCAAGGCAAGGCTCGAGGATTGATTTCACGGTATTCTCGAGGGCATGAATCTGGTCATTTCTGAAATCCCGCGAACTTGGGATGTGATCGTGGTTGGTGGCGGCACGGCAGGCGCGATAGCGGGCATTGCGGCGGCTCGAGCGGGCGCAAAAACCTTGGTGGTTGAAGCCTTGGGCAGCCTTGGCGGAAGCGGTACGAACGCCCAAGTCACGCCTTTGATGCGCAATGTCTCGAGTGGCGAAAATCTAAACCGTGGCATCACCGAGGAGTTAAAACAACGCCTGATCGCCCGTTGCGACGGCGCAGTGGACAAGAACAACAACGACAATTGGTTTAACCCCGAAGGCATGAAATTTGTGCTCGAGCGAATGCTGATTGAAGCTGGCGGTGAGATTTTGTATCACACGCATTTTGTCGCGTCCGAACTCGAGGCAAAAAAAATCTCGAGCGTCGTGGTTCACAACAAAGATGGACTCTCGAGGTTGAAGGCGCACACGTTTGTTGATGCGACGGGCGATGCGGATGTCAGCGTCGGCTCTGGTGTTCCATTTGATGCTGGAGATGCTGAGGGCATCCATCAATCCATGAGTTTGAGGTTTATTCTGGGCGGCGTTGACCTCGAGAAACTTTGCGGGTTTTTGGCGCAGCACGGTCAAGCGCAAGAAAGCCACAAATTCATGCACTTTTGGATGGTCTGGGAGAAGAACTCAACACTCGAGCCATTGTTCCGCCAAGCCGTGAATGACGGCGTGTTGCTCGAACGGGACGGTGATTACTTTCAGGGTTTCAGCATTCCTGGAATGCCTGGTTGCATCAGCTTCAACTGCCCGCGAATCGATGCCGATTTGAACGATGGCGCGAGCGCTTGGACGCTGTCAAAAGCGCAAGTGGACGGCAAATTGGCAATTGATCGACTCTTGAATTTCTGTCGAAAATACCTGATCGGTTGCGAGCACAGTTTTATCGCCAGTTACGCGCCAATGGTCGGCGTGCGCGAAACCAGACGCATTCGCGGCGAGTACATTCTGACGCTCGAGGATATTCTCGAGTGCAAAAAGTTTGAGGATGCAATTTGCCGCAACCATTACCCTGTGGACATTCACACGCCGCGCGGCAAGAAATTGGTTCACGAACGCACGGGCGCGTTTCCGTACTTTCAACCCGATGCGTTTCACGAAATTCCGTACCGCAGCCTCATTCCGCTCGAGGTTGAGAATTTGCTCGTGCCTGGGCGTTGCGCCAGCGCGACTTTCGAGGCGCAGAGTGCCATTCGGGTTCAGCAGAATTGTCATAGCATGGGCGAGGCGGCAGGACTTGCCGCCTCGTGGTGCGCTCGAGATGGCATCGGTGTGCGTGAAGTGTCTGCGCTCGAGTTACGACAGGCTTTGATTGCCCAGGGTGCAAACTTGTAGAAAGCTATAAGTCATAAGCTGTAAGCTATAAGCCAAAGCTGCTGTTGCTTACAGCCTATAGCTTGGAGCTTGTAGCCCATCTCAACTAGAAGTTTAGTCAACTCACTCTCGAACAGACAGAAGGTATCCTCTTCCATGAACACGATTCATTTCACCCGTGGCATTCCCGCCGACGAATCCTACCCGCTCGAGCAACTGGCAAGCTGTGCCGAAGCCGTGATGCGCGGACCAAACGCGCTCGAGACCATGAAGTACGGCACCGGTTTTGGTTTTACGCCCTTGCGCGAAATTCTGGCAGCCCAAAACAACGTCAAACTCGAGAATGTGATTGTTGGCAACGGCAGTCTTGGTTTCATTGACCTGATGGGCGTCAGTGTTTTGGAGGCGGGCGACACGGTTTTTGTCGAATCGCCAACCTATGACCGCGTGCTGACCTTGTTCAAACGGCACGGCATTACGGTTGTCGGCATTCCGCTCGAGCCTGATGGCATCAATCTTGAAGCCTTAACAAACGCACTCGAGCATCACAAGCCCAAAATTGTGTATTTGATTGCCGATTTTCAGAATCCTTCGGGCGCAACCATGAGCCTCTCCAAGCGCTTGGCGGTGGTTGAACTTGCAGCGAAGCACGATTTTTTGATTCTCGAGGATTCGCCATATCGACCGCTGCGTTATCGTGGTACTCAAATTGCCAGCTTGCGAGAACTCAACCCAGCGCGCGTGATGCAAATGTCGAGTTATACCAAACAAATCAGCCCTGGCGTGCGGGTCGGATCGCTGGTTGGACCTGCCAAACCGTTGGCGCAACTGGCGAAAGCCGCAAACGACACATACATTTCCGCCGCCTTTTTGGGTCAAGCCACCGTTGCCGAATTCTTGCAGCGCCGTTTGCTCGAGCCTCAACTGGAACGCTTGCGCAACTTGTACCGCCCACGTTTGGAAGCCATCATTGCAGCGCTCGAGACTCACCTGCCAAACGCCAGTTTTATCAAACCCGATGGTGGTTTTTTCTTGTCAGTCACACTCCCCGAAGGCTCGAGTGTGAGTGCTTTGATGGAACGCGGCAAAGATGTGAACCTGACCTTCACCGATGGGCACGGGTTTTTTCCTGTCGCCAGCGACGGTGAACGCTTTTTGCGCCTGCCGTTTTGTGCCCTGACGCCCGAAGAAATCAGCGAAGGCATCAAACGACTCTCGAGCATTGTATAAAACCTTTGAGATTCGGATTTGGTAGGGTGCGCCTCGCGCACCGTGTCCCAAACGCTTTGATGCGCGAGGCGCACCCTACGAAAAACCGTGAGATTATCGTGGGGCTAGGATTTTTCCAAACGCAAGCAACTATTTTTCCAAGAGGTCTATTGTTTAAAACCCTTTGAGATTCGCGCCCGAATCGGTCAGAATGCAACGGTGAGTTTAGAATTGATCCGTGCAATCGCAGAAATAGGTCGTCTTGATGTGGTAGCTGCCAAAATTGCTGGCGTCTCTCGAGCCTTGATGCAAACCTGGGTGCAATCTGGGGCGGTGCTGGTGAATGGCAAGCCGATCATCAAGGGCAGCCATTACCTCAAGGGCGGCGAGTCGCTCGAGATTCAACCCGTGCCCGAAGCACCAAGCGATGTGCTGCCCGAGAATATTCCGTTGACGGTCTTATATGAAGACGAGCATATTATTGCGATTGACAAACCTGCCGGCATGTTGGTGCATCCCGCTTCTGGCGTGTATTCGGGAACTTTGGTCAACGCGCTTTTGGGACGTGGACCACTGGCGCTCGAGGGTGAAGATTTTGGACCCGAAGGTTACAGACCTGGCATCGTGCATCGTTTGGATCAGGACACGAGCGGCGTGATGGTCGTGGCAAAAACCCGTGCGGCACATGCAAGTTTGAGTGCAGCATTTGCCAACCGCACAACCAAAAAGTTTTACCTTGCGATTACAGTTGGCGTGCCGTCCGAACAGGTGCAAGTGGATGCGCCCGTGGGTCGTCATCCTGTGGCTCGGGTCAAAATGAGTGTCGGCGGCACGAACGCCCGCGATGCCCGAACCGATTTTCTGGTGCTTCGAACCGCGCCGCTCGAGAAACCCAAGTTTGCACTGGTGCAAAGCCAGATTTATACGGGGCGCACCCATCAAATTCGGGTGCATTTGCAACACATCAAAACACCAGTTCTGGGCGACACGGTTTACGGTAAAACCTCGGAATTGATAGACCGTCAGGCACTTCATGCTTGGCGGCTCGAGTTTTATCATCCGGTTACAAACGAACTCATGAAGCTCGAGTGCAGTCCG
>CAXTTL010000300.1:0-4871 GCA_964247135.1 uncultured Deinococcales bacterium
TGCGCCGTCGCCAATGCTGGTAAACGGTCCAACGTAAGCATTCTCGAGCATCACATTTTCACCGATTAAGGCTGGTCCAATAATCGTTGAATTTGTGACTTTCGACCCCTTGCCAATGCTGACCCGACCCACCAACCTCGAGTTGATGACCTCGCCGTCGTTTTGCTCGTTGATCGTCTCGAGAATCAAACGGTTTGCGTCGAGCAAATCCTCGTGTCGTCCGGTGTCCTTCCACCAACCCTCAACTTCAAGCCCGTAAACATTGCCTTTTTCGACCAGCAACTCGACAGCTTCGGTCAGCACGTACTCGCCTTTGGCAGATAATTTAAGCGTGTCAATAATCTCGAGGATGCTGTTCTTGAGGACATAAACGCCCGCCACCGCCAAATTTGAGGGTGGAACCTCGGGTTTCTCGACCAATTCTTTGATGCGACCAGAATCGTCGAGTACCGCCACACCAAATTCTTTGGGATTGGGCACGCTCACCAGTGGAATCACGGCGTCATAGCCACCGGTTTTAAAGGCTTCAACAAACCTCAAAATACCATTCTCAAAAAGATTGTCGCCCAAGAACACGCAAAAATCTTCACCGTTTAACCAGGTTGCAGCCTGTTTGACCGCGTGCGCCGTGCCAAGCTGCTCGGTTTGCAGGATGTAAGACAATTTCACGCCCGAAACCTCGAGTGATTCCTTTTCGAGCGCGGCACGAACCAAATCGGAGACGATCAAACCAATCTCAAAGATGCCCGCCTCGCGCAATGCCTCAATGGCGTAAACGATAATCGGTTTGTTTGCCACATTCAAAAGTGGCTTTGGAATGGTGTAGGTTAATGGGCGCAAACGAGTTCCCAGACCAGCGGCTGGAATTAAACCTTTCATGAAGACCTCCGTTTACCAAAACTATCACGCAATCAATGTTAAAATCCTAAGTTGTGAGTTTAGGAAAAAAGATTTTCATTACCGGTGGTTCTGGTCGAATGGGTTCAAGTTTGATTCCGCTCTTGAACGACGCAGCTTGGACGGTAGAAGCCCCTTCCAGCTCGAGCCTCAATATTCTCGAGCCTAAAAGCATTCTGGAGTTTCTCGAGACGTTTAAACCCGATGTGGTGCTTCACTTGGCGGCATACACCGACGTCGCCAAAGCCGAACAACAAAAAGAGTTGTGCTGGAAGGTCAATGTCGAAGGTACCCGCAACGTCGCTCGAGCCGCCAACGCATTTGGTGCGCGGATGGTTCACGTTTCCAGCGATTACGTTTTTGACGGCGAACGCGGCAACTATCTCGAATCTGACACGCCCAATCCCAGCAACTATTACAGCCTGACCAAAGTGGTCGCCGAAGAAGCCGCTCGAGTTGCTCAGAACGTTTTGATCGTGCGTACAAGTTTTAAGGAATCCGTTTGGCGCTATCCGATGGCATTCATGAATCAATTCACCAGCGCCGATTTTGTCGATGTCATCGCCTCTGAATTCTTGGTCTTGCTCGAGCATTTGCCAGCCATCCAACTATCAAATGGACTGTTGCATCTTGCCACCGAACGTAAAAGCATTTATGATCTGGCGCTGAGGCGCAATTCTGGCATTCAGTCTGGCTCGAGGTTAGAAGCAAAAGTCCACATTCCCCCGGATGTCAGTTTGAATGTTTCACAATGGTTGGCGTTGAAGGAGTCGTTTTAAGTGATTCGATTAACTCAAGAGTGTGAAGAAGTCCTGCGGTTCGAGGCTTACCCACCTCCTTTACAAATTGATGGTGCTCGGCATGATTATTTGCGCAAAAACCGTTCTGAAAATGGTTGGTTCACCGAACTTGCCCGCCTCGAGAATGGAAAACTAAACGATTTCGATTTGCGCCAAATCAATGTTTCTCGTGCCGATGCTGGACGGATCAATGCTTTTCATATTCACACCAAACTCGAGCAAAACGAATATTGGACCGTCATCGACGGACAGTTGCTGGTCTGGTTGGTTGATTGTCGAGATTACTCTCCGACAGTAGGCACAAAACGCAAGTTTATTTTGAGCGGTGAACAACCGGCGCAGTTATATATTCCTGCCGGCGTCGCCCACGGCTATCGCGCTTTCGCGTCGAGTGCCACTTTGGTATATTTAGTCAACCAGCAGTTTGACCTGACTGATCCCAATGAAGGGCGACTCCCGTGGGATTTTTTTGGAGTCGACCTCTGGGCGGAGGATCGCGGATGAATTCAATTTTGGTCACCGGCGGCTGTGGTTTTATCGGCGCCAATTTTGTGCGCCTGTTGCTCGAGCGTGGTTATCAAAACATCACGGTTCTCGACAAACTGACCTATGCCGGACGGCTTGAGAATTTGGCTGGACTTAATTTAGACATCGTAATTGGTGATATTGGCAACCTCGAACTGGTACGTCACCTCTGCAAAACCAAAAAAATCGACTTAATCGTCAATTTTGCCGCCGAAACCCATGTCGATCAGAGCATCCTCAACCCTTTCGTGTTTACCGAAACCAATGTGCGGGGTACCCACGTTTTGCTTGAAGTGGCTCGAGAATTCAACATCCGTTTTCATCAAATCAGCACCGATGAAGTCTACGGCAGCATTGACGGCGATCATCACAGCCTCGAGTCTGACTGTCTCAACCCGCGCAGCCCTTATAGCGCTAGCAAAGCCGCTGCCGATCAACTCGTGCAGTCGTACCATGTTACTTACGGGCTACAAACCACTATCTCGAGGGGCAGCAACAATGTCGGTGCGTATCAATTCCTCGAGAAGGTCTTACCGCTGTTTACCACCAATGCCATCTTGGACCTGCCCCTGCCCGTTTACGGCGACGGTCTTCAAATGCGGGACTACACCCATGTTCTAGACCATTGCACAGGCATTCTGGCAATCCTTAAGCGTGGCAGCATCGGTGAGGTTTACAACGTCGGCGCGGGCGCGACCATTAGCAACCTCGAAATGCTTGAGGTCTTGCTCGAGACGGTTCAAAAACCAAAAAGTTTAATCAGGCACGTTGCAGATCGTGCAGGACATGATAAACGCTATTCGGTCAACGTTAAAAAGCTGCAAAATCTGGGGTGGACTGCCGAGCTTTCACCTCGAGACGCTGTGGCTGTCGCTGCAAAATGGTATCTTGAGCATCCGAATTACTGGCAACCTGTTCGGCAAAGTGCCAGCTTCCAAGCCTATTACCACCGTCAATATGCCAACAGGCTCGAGGTCGCGGCGTGAAGGGATTGATTCTTTCTGGTGGCAAAGGCATACGCCTTCGTCCATTGACGCATACCCGAGCCAAACAACTCGTGCCGATTGCCAACAAAGCCAACATTGATTATGTCGTCGAAGACATTGTTCGTGCTGGCGTGACTGACATTGGCGTTGTGATCAGCCCCGAAACTGGCTCTGAAGTCCAAGCATTTCTTGGCGATGGCTCGAGGTTCGGCTGCAAGTTGACCTTCATTTTACAAGACCAACCTGCGGGTCTCGCCCATGCGGTCAAAATTGCTCGAGAGTTCCTGGGAAGTGATTCCTTTGTCATGTACTTGGGGGACAATTTGCTTGATGGGGGAATTGGTCACATGCTCGAAGTGTTTAATCAAGGCAATTCTGAAGCCTGTATTTTGCTGACAAAAGTGCCTAATCCCTCGAGTTTTGGAGTTGCAGTCCGCAACGAACACGGTCAGATTGTCAAACTGGTCGAGAAACCCAAAGAATTCATCTCGGACTTTGCTTTGGTTGGCGTCTATGTTTTTGCGCCCATCATTCACGATGTAATTGCCAAACTCAAACCCAGCGCTCGCGGTGAACTGGAAATCACAGAGGCGATTCAAGGTTTACTGGATCAAGGTTTACGGGTTCATGCCGAGGAAGTTCGAGGTTATTGGAAAGACACCGGCAACGCCAAAGACCTTTTGGACGCAAATCGGTTGGTGCTGTCGAGAATCAGGTATGATGTTCAGGGCTTGGTTGAAGATTCCGAACTTGTCGGCGAAATCCATATTGCGAAAGGTGCGATTGTGCGTCGATCGAGGCTTCGAGGACCGATCAGTATTGCGGCAGGTGCAATTGTTGAAGATGCTTATATTGGACCGTACTCGAGCATTGGAGAAAATGCAATCGTGAAAAGTTGCGAACTTGAATATAGTATTTTGATGCAAGGCTCGAGGTTGGAGGGGCTGGAACGGCGGGTGGACTCGAGTATTTTGGGTGAGGATGCACGAGTATTTGGAAAAATTAATAGACAAAGTGCAGTACAATTTTTTCTGGGAGACAAAAGTAGCGTAATGCTGTAGCATACGTGCAAGATGTTTATTTTTTGGTCGTTAAAATCATGCAACTTTAATAAATTAGTATACTGCATAATAAAAGTTAGGATTTCATCTATATGCTTTTTACAAAAACCACAACTCTTATATTAAATATATTATACGCAGGTTTCACTATTGTTTACTACTTACTCTTGTATAAAGTTACTCAAAAAGTAGCAGGGTCTGAATACTTAATGAATCTCTCGATATCGCTTTCTTTTTTGCCGATTTGTAATTTTTTTTATTTCGGGATTAATGGAATTGTATTACGACACGGCTCTAGTTACAGTAGTATGAATTCAAAAAATAAGTATCAATTTAGACTACTAATTAGCACATTGCTTTTGATTGGGTCTTTTGCAACTGTGAACTTTGAGCTGTTGTATAATTTTTTTGAAGGTATGGGGTTAGCCCTGTATCATTTTTCACGTCAACATAATGTTTTTAGAGTGGTGTTACTATCTGGCTTGATTCAAAACATTAGTCTGTTCATCGGGTCTTGGTTAGATAGTAATAAATTAATAAATATTAAACTTTTGATTAATACTATTTCTACGGCTTTGCTGTGTCTTTTTATGCTGCTATTT
>CAXTTL010000301.1:0-4845 GCA_964247135.1 uncultured Deinococcales bacterium
CTCGAGATTTTGTACCTGACTTCGGCGCGAACGGGCTTAACAAACCCGAACGAATTTGATGGCGCGTTAATGGCGCTCGAGGTTGGCGTGCGGGGATTCTCGGGTTTTGAATTTGCGGGTTGAAAAGTTGAGGTCGGCAAGGATTGGTGAAATGACGTTCAACATGCCTGGCCTTCAGACACAAAGATTTATTCAACCTTGACCCACAACGTATACTGAGCCGACGGATACGCCGTGACAAACAAAAAGTAATCGTTGCTTTTTGGTATGATCCCAACCCAGCGCGTGCGTTGCTTTGAAAAAATACCAAATTCGACCGGTGTGGCGTTTTCAAAATTTCCTGACGTGCTCAGCGTAAAATCAGCCGTGTTGTTCTGGCGCTTCCAATCAAGTTCTACGATCAGTTTTTGACCTTGTTGCACATGAATCAGGTAGCGATCATGTGATTCACCACCAATAAAACCGATCACTCGAGCCGAACCGAGAATCTGTTTCAAACCCTGAGAATCCGTTTGTGCACAAGTGAAACCGCTCAGCAAAATCGCCAGCAACAACGTCATGTATTTCATCGCTTAAGCCTACTGCTTTACAAGCAAGTTGTTGCCACATTCAACCCTCGGTTTTGCGACCGACCGGAACAAATGCTTCCAAATGCCACATCCAATCATTTTAAACGAGAGGTGCAAACGTTGAGCATCAAACCAGGCATGACACTCGAGGATTTGGACACGCCCGTGATGGTGGTGGATTTGGACAACATGGAGCGCAATATTGCTTCGTGGCAAACTGAAATCAGTTCCCACAACGTCAAACTCAGACCTCACGTCAAAACCCATAAAGTGCCTGACATCGCCAAATTGCAACTCGAGGCTGGCGCAGTTGGCATTACCGTAGCAAAAGTGGCTGAGGCAGAGGTTTTTGCCGCCCAAGGCATCAAAGATATTTTTATCGCCTACCCGATTGTCGGCGCGACAAAATGGCAGCGCGTGGCAGAACTGGCCAAGGATTGTCAGATGATGGTCGGAGTGGACAGCGAAATCGGCGCTCGAGGTTTAAACGACGCGGCTCGAGAGGCGGGTTTGATGCTCAAAATCAGGCTGGAAATCGACGGCGGCTTGAATCGAAGTGGGGTTGCACCAGAAAATGCCCTCAAGCTTTGCCAGACCATTCAAATGCTTCCCAACCTCGAGCTTGACGGAATTTTTGGCTTTCGCAGTATTTTCTTCGCGGCGGCATCGGGTCGAACCCCCGAAGAAATTGGGCTTGAAGAGGGCGAGTTCTTTGTGAATATTGCCAATCATTTACGCTCGGGTGGCATTCCAATTCGCAACGTCAGCATCGGCTCAACGCCCACCGCAAAGTACGCCGCTCGAGTTCCTGGAATCACCGAAGTTCGACCAGGCACATACGTGTTTGGCGATTACATGATGGCGGAACTTGGCGCTGTGGATTACAAAAATGTGGCGCTCTCGATTCTGTGCACGGTCATCAGCCACTCGAGATCAGGGCAAGTGACCATCGACGGCGGGTCCAAAACCTTTTGCGGCGATGTCATTCCCAGCAAACTCAAGCTCAAAGGTTACGCCAGAGCTGTGAATCTCGACGCATATCTCGAGGGCATGTCCGAGGAGCACGGCGTGGTGAAACTGGGTGAAGGCGTCAAACTCGAGATCGGAGATCGATTGGCGTTTTACCCGATTCATGTTTGCACCACGGTCAACCTGTCCGACGAATTGATTGGGATGCGAGGCGGTCGGGTCGAAAAAGTCTGGCAGGTTTTGGCGCGAGGCAAACGCACTTAACTCGAGGTGAAGTGTGACAGACCGAATTCACGACTGGGTGCAACAAAACCGCGAATCGATCATTGATAACTTGCGAAAGTTTGTCGGATTCGACAGCGAAAATCTTGCGCCAAATGGCAACGAAAAACCAGCCCAACTCGAACTTGCCGCCGTGCTCGAGGGATTGGGTTGCGAAGTCGATGTTTACGAAATTGCCAGTGTCGCTGGTTTGCTCGAGCATCCAAAATATTGGGCTGCCAGACCTTGCACAGACCGTCCGAACGTCATGGGCATACGGCGCGGAGTGGGTTCAGGGCGTTCACTGATGTTCTCGAGCCACATGGACACCGTACCCGCCGGCTCTGAACCCTGGACGCACGAACCTTGGGGTGGCGAAACCTCGGGCGGCAAACTCTGTGGTTTGGGCGCGTATGACATGAAAGCGGGTTTGGTGGCTTCGGTCATGGTGATAAAAGCGCTTGCTGATCTCGAGATTGACTTGAACGGCGACCTGATGATCGAAAGCGTGGTCGATGAAGAATTCGGCGGTTGCAACGGCACGCTCGCCGCCAGATTAAAGTACAACGCCGACCTTGCCATCGTGCCCGAACCGACCAATCTGCAAATCTGTCCCGCGCATCATGGTGGTTTGATGCTGAAAGTCAGTTTTGAAGGAAAATCCGGTTGGGGTTTTAGCCAAGACGCCCCCGTTGACCCCGTGATTGCCATCTCGCATTTCATTCAAATGCTCGAGGTTTGGGCAAAACATCGCAATCAAACCTCGAGCGTCCCGGAGTTGTACTCGACCAACCCCAAACTTTCAGTCTTGGTCAATCAACTGAAAGCAGGGGATGTCAACTTGCCATTTTTTGCGGATCGTGTCCCGTCTGAGGCTTGGCTCACGGTCTGGATTGAAACGTTTCCTGGCATAACCCAAGACCAAGTGCTGCAAGATTTGCAAACGTTCTACCTCGAAACTCAACAATCAAACACCGTTCTGGCGAACTTCAGTCCACGGTTCACACCACTGCGCTGGTTGGACGGCAGCGGGATCAACCCCGAACATCCAGGTGTGAAAATGCTCGCTCGAGCCAGCCTTGAAACCCGAAGGCTTGAAGCCACCGTGCGCGGTGCAGAATTCGCTTGCGACGGACATATGTTTAATTTGTACAGCCCGACACCCATGATTTTACTTGGACCAACGGGTGGAAACCCACATTCCCCAGACGAATTTGTTGAACTCGAGGGGTTCTTGCAATTGGTGGAGATTTTTATTCGTGCCGCAATTGATTGGTGTGGGGAAAGCGATAATCCATAATCAGTTGCTCAAGAATTCAAAAATTCGTACTGTAGGGGTGAACCTCGTGTTCACCCTTGTCCAGCTTGGGCATACCTAACATGGATGACCGAAGCTCGAGATTTCAAAAGGAGAATATTATGCCAAAAGTTCAAATTCAAACCTCGAACGCTCCCAAGCCAGTCGGTCCTTATTCGCAGGGTTTAAAGGTTGGCGATCTGGTGTTTGTCGCGGGGCAAGGCTCGATTGATCCCACCACGCAAAAAGTCATTGGTGAAACCATCGAGGATCAAACCACGCAGACGCTCAGTAACATCAAGGCGATTCTGGCGGAGGCTGGCGCGACGATGGGCGATGTGGTCAAGGCGACGGTTCACCTGAGCGATTTGGCATTGTTCAGTCGTTTTAATGCGGTTTACTCGGGTTACTTCCCCGATCCCAAACCGGTGCGAACCACGGTGGGCAGTCAACTGCCAGGCATTCTGGTCGAGATTGACGTGATCGCTTACGTTGGAGACAAGTAATCAATGCTCAGGCTCGAGGGGAAAACCGCGATCATCACGGGCGCTGGGCGCGGGATAGGGCAGGCGATTGCCAAAAAATTCTTGCTCGAGGGTGCTCGGGTGCTTCTTTGCGACATGGTGCCAGACCGTCTCGAGCGGACGGCTTTGGAACTTGGGGCGTTCGGTGAGGTTCACAGTTTGGTCGGCGATGTCAGCCGCTCAGATTTTTGTGATGCGCTGGTGCAAAAAGCGCTTGAAGTCTTCGGGAGTGTCAATATTTTGGTCAACAACGCAGGCATTGCCGTGTTTGCCCCGTTTCTCGAGTTGAGCGAACAGGTTTGGGATCAAACCTTGAACGTCAACCTCAAATCGATGTTTTTACTTTCGCAACGCGTCGCCCGTGAAATGGTGGCTCGAGGTGAGGGCGGGACGATGGTCAATATGGCATCGACCAACGGTTTGCTGGGCGAGCGCGACCTGGTGGCGTACAACGCCTCCAAAGGCGGTGTGATTTTGCTGACCAAAACTTTGGCGATAGAACTTGCCGATCACAACATTCGGGTCAATTGTGTCGCGCCTGGTTTGATTCGCACGACGCTCGCCTTGGAGGGTGGTTCAAACGAGACGTTTCAAACGGAATACCTCCACAAAATCCCGCTTCGGCGGCAGGGCACGCCCAGCGAGGTCGCCAACGTTTTTGCATTTTTGGCATCCGATGAGGCTTCTTTTATCACGGGCGAAACCGTGGTGATTGACGGCGGGCAACTGGCGCAAGAGTAAAGCAATTTGAATGGAAGCCCGAGTTTGGTGTTTGAAAATCATTGCATGGTGATTGCCCAAAGAGATGGTTTTCACTTGTACCAAGGCTGTAGACAGCTACGGTATACTGAATCAGAGCCGAGACATTTTCCAATGTCCAAGGCATCTTCAAACCTTTAAATTCTGGACTTCAATGACGACCCTTTTTCAAAATCAGCGCGATCAAGTCTTCAAAAACCTTGTTTTGGCAAGGCAAGGGGTGTGGCATGTCAAGTGCTGGTCTTGTCTCGAGCGTGAGCAATGAAGGTCGCACATTTTCTGGGTACCATGCGTCCAGAACATGACGGTGTGACCAGGGTGGTGTACCGATTGCGGGAGTTGTTTGACCGTCGGATCGCCCAGCATTTGTTCATTTCGCCCATCGGTTCAGAAATTCCCCAAGACGATATTCGTACCGTCCCCAGCATCCCATTTCCATTTTCGACCCAGTATCGTCTGGCAATGG